>RPOR01000013.1 GCA_003820645.1 Betaproteobacteria bacterium | reverse complement strand
TGGGCTGGTTGTTCATCGGCGGCATGGTCGTGTGCCTGGTCATCGTGCATTTCCTGACGAAGCCGGTGACACGCCGCATCAACCGATTACTTGGCCTTCCGGCCCGCCCGGATAATAAAAACCATAGGAACTACACCTGCTCAAGATGAACCCATCAGCCGAATGGCGGCACATCGAATTTGCACGTGTTATCTCTTGCAAGTTGTGCACAAAGGCCACGGACAGCAACCCCCTGCGCGACGACGGCGAGAACGTGCCACAGCCGGGTTACATCGGTTCAAAATACAGAAACGTTCGGGTTCTCCTCGTCGGCCAGAATCCTGGAACGCCCAAGAGTCTTTCTGCGCAAGACCTCCCTTACACAGCAGCCTTGCGCGCTCTACGCGATGAACCGACAACACAGCGGTACAAAGAACTCCGCACGGTGCTCAGAACCTTCATTCCGCAGTGGCCTGTCCAAAATAACCACTTTCCACTCATCGAGAGCGGGCTAACTTTAGACGACATCGCTTACTGCAACATCGTGCGTTGTCGCACAACCGGCGACGGCACGCCCAGAGAACTACTTTCAAAGCAATGCCTCAATGAGCATTTCGTCCGGTGGCTCAATCTGCTCAATCCCAAGGTTGTCGTTTTCATTGGCAAGTGGGCGTGGCGCCAAGGCAGTAGTGCAGTTGGTGCGAAAGGCATACCGTGCGCGTTCATAAACCGTCAGCGCAGTCTCTCAACAACTGAGCGCGTAGAGAATCGGGCGCAGGTAGTAGCTCTAGTTCGGAAACATCATGGGTAACTTAGGTGTTAAAAATTTTCTTTACAAAAGGAAAACGCCTGCCGACTACCGCCGGCAGGCGTTTCTGTTTGAACTACTGATGCTGAAACTTACTTCTTCTTCGCCACCTTGATCTTGATGCCGACCATGCTCTCCGGCTTGACCCACTGGTCGAACTGGGCGCTGGTCAGGTGGCCGAGCTGGATCGCCGATTCCTTCAGCGTCAGGCCCTTCTTGTGGGCGTTCTTGGCGATGGCCGCGGCCTTGGCATAGCCGATATGCGGATTCAGCGCGGTCACCAGCATCAGCGATTCGTTGGTGAGCTGGCTGATGCGCGCGAGGTTGGGTTCGATGCCGGCCGCGCAGTGTTCGTCGAAGTTCTCACAGGCATGCGCCAGCAGGTGCGCGCTGTGCAGGAAGTTGCGGATCACCATCGGCCGGAATACGTTGAGTTCGAAATTGCCCATCGCACCGCCAGCGTTGATCGCGACGTCGTTGCCGAACACCTGGCAGCAGGCCATGGTCATCGACTCGGACTGCGTCGGATTGACCTTGCCCGGCATGATCGACGAACCGGGCTCGTTTTCGGGGATGCTCAGTTCGCCGATGCCGCAGCGCGGGCCGCTGGCCAGCCAGCGGATGTCGTTGGCGATTTTCATCAGCGACGCTGCCAGTGTCTTCAGCGCGCCGTGGGCACTGACCACGCCGTCGCAGGAACCCAGCGCCTCGAACTTGTTGGGCGCGGTGACGAAGGGCAGGCCGGTCAGCTTTTTCAGCTGCGCGGCGACGGCGTTCGCGAATTTCGGATGCGCGTTGAGGCCCGTGCCGACCGCGGTGCCGCCGAGCGCCAGCTCGCACAGGTGCGGCAGCGCGGCCTCGATGTGCTGCAGGCCGTGGTCGAGCTGGGAGACGTAGCCCGAGAACTCCTGGCCCAGCGTCAGCGGCGTCGCATCCTGCAGGTGGGTGCGGCCGATCTTGACGATGTGCATGAAGGAACGCGACTTCCTGTCGAGCGTGTTGCGCAGCTTCTTCACTGCGGGCTTCAGCTGCTTTTCCAGCGCGATCACCGCGGCAACATGCATCGCCGTGGGAAAGGTGTCGTTGGACGACTGGCCCTTGTTGACGTCGTCGTTCTCGTGCACCAGTCGCGCCGCGCCGCGTTTGCCGCCGAGAATTTCGGAGGCGCGGTTGGCCAGCACTTCGTTGACGTTCATGTTGGTCTGGGTGCCCGAGCCGGTTTGCCACACCACCAGCGGGAAATGCTCGTCCCATTGTCCGGTCAGCGCTTCGTCGGCGGCCTTGACGATGGCGGCGCCCTTTTTCTTGTCGAGCACGCCCAACGCCATGTTGGTCAGCGCCGCGGCCTTTTTCACCAGCACCTGCGCGTGCACCACCGGCAGCGGCATGGTTTCGCCGGGGAAATGAAAATGGTGCAGGCTGCGCTGGGTCTGCGCGCCCCACAGCATGTGGTCGGGCACGTCGATCTCGCCCATCGTGTCGTTTTCGATGCGGAATTTGGCCATGGTCGTCAGCTTATAAAATAATTAATAAAAACAATAAGTTACAAACGAGCCGCTGAGCGGCCCCTCACCCTGCCTACCTCTACTTCGTTTCAAGTGTTCCCTTGTCCCCGTAAGACTACGGGGAGAGGGTAACTACAAAACCTACAAAACCAAACCGCCGGCACAGCTTAAATCAGCGGCTTCTGCTCGCCGCGCTGCGCGCCGGCATCGACCACCGACAGCGCGGTCATGTTGACGATGCGGCGCACGGTCGATGACGGCGTGATGATGTGCACCGGCTTGGCGGCCCCGAGCAGGATCGGGCCGATGGTGATGCCGTCTCCGGACGCGGTCTTGAGCAGGTTGAACGAAATGTTCGCGGCGTCGAGATTGGGCATCACCAGCAGGTTGGCCACGCCCTTCAACCGATTGTCGGGCAGCGCGCGTTGGCGGATTTCCTCGGACAGCGCCATGTCGCCCTGCATCTCGCCCTCGACTTCGAGGTTCGGGTCCATCTGCGTCACCAGCTCCAATGCCTTGCGCATTTTCAGCGCGGTGGCGGTGTCGCCGCCGCCGAAGCTCGAATGCGACAGCATCGCCGCCCTGGGCGTGATACCGAAGCGGCGGATTTCTTCAGCGGCGAGGATGGTCGATTCGGCAACCTGCTCGGCGGTGGGATCGAAAGTGACGTAGGTGTCGCAGATGAAAACCGTGCCCTTGGACAGCAGCAGTGTGTTCATCGCCGAATACTGGTTCACGCCGGCGCGGCGGCCGATGACCTGGTCGATGGTGCGCAGGTGGCGGCTGTACTGGCCGAAAATGCCGCAGAGCATTGCATCGGCATCGCCCATGTGCACCATCATCGCGCCGATCAGCGTCGGCCTGCGGCGGATGTCGAGCTTGGCGAGTTCGACCGAGACGCCCTTGCGTTTGGTGAGGCGGTGGTACTCGGTCCAGTATTCGCGGTAGCGCGGGTCATGGTTGGGATCGACGATTTCGTAATGCTCGTCGCGCACCAGGCGCAGGCCGAGGCGCTCGATGCGCGTCTTGATCACTTCGGGCCGGCCGATCAGGATCGGCCGTGCGATGCCCTCGTCCGCCACCTGCTGCGCGGCGCGCAGGAAACGCTCTTCCTCGCCCTCGGCATAGACCACGCGCTTCGGCGCTTTTTTCGCCGCGGTAAACACCGAGCGCATGATGTGACCGGACTGGTAGACAAAGCGGTTCAGCCGCTCCTTGTAGGCATCGAAGTCGGTGATCGGGCGCGTCGCCACGCCACTGTCCATCGCCGCCTTGGCCACCGCCGGCGCGACGTGCGCGATCAGGCGCGGGTCGAAAGGCCGCGGGATCAGGTAATCGGGGCCGAACTTGAGGTCCTGTTCGCCATAGGCGGCGGCAACGATGTCCGACTGCTCGGCCTGGGCCAGTGCGGCGATGGCGTTGACCGCGGCGACTTCCATTTCGCGGTTGATCGTGGTCGCGCCGACATCGAGCGCGCCGCGGAAGATGAACGGGAAACACAGCACGTTGTTGACCTGGTTCGGGTAATCCGAACGGCCGGTCGCCATCACCGCGTCGGGGCGCACCGCTTTGACCAGCTCGGGCAGGATTTCCGGCTCGGGATTCGCCAGCGCGAGGATCAGCGGCCGCTCGGCCATCAGCTTGACCCATTCCGGCTGCAATACCTTGCCCGCGGACAGCCCGAGGAAGGCGTCGGCGCCGGCCATCACTTCCGACAGTTTGCGCGCCTTGGTGTCGATGGCGTAACGCGCCTTCTCCTCATCCATCAGCTCGGTGCGACCCCTGTAGACCACGCCGACGATGTCAGTGACGGTGATGTTTTCCTGTTTCAGGCCCAGCGACACCAGCAGGTCGAGACAGGCCAGCGCCGCGGCGCCGGCGCCGGAAACGACGAGCCTTATTTTCGAGATGTCCTTGCCGACGACCTTGAGGCCGTTGGTGAAGGCGGCGCTGACGATGATGGCGGTGCCGTGCTGGTCGTCGTGGAACACCGGGATCTTGCAGCGCTTGCGCAGTTCGCGCTCGACGATGAAACACTCCGGCGCCTTGATGTCTTCGAGGTTGATGCCGCCGAAGGTCGGCTCCAGCGAGGCGATGATGTCGACCAGCTTGCGCGGGTCGAGCTCGTCGATCTCGATGTCGAAGACGTCGATACCGGCGAATTTCTTGAACAGCACCGCCTTGCCCTCCATCACCGGCTTCGAGGCCAGCGGACCGATGTTGCCCAGGCCCAGCACCGCGGTGCCGTTGGTGATGACCGCGACCAGGTTGCCGCGCGCCGTGTAGTTGCTGGCTTCCGCCGGATGGGCGGCGATCTCCTCGCACACCTTGGCCACGCCGGGCGTGTACGCCAGCGCGAGGTCGCGCTGGTTAACCAGGCCCTTGGTCGGCGTCACCGCGATCTTCCCCGGCACGGGATAGCGGTGGTATTCGAGGGCTGCTTTGCGCAGTTGTTCTTCAGGCATTTGCGGAAACCGCCTTTCGGAAAATTCGAACGCGCAGCCTCGGCCGCGCGGGAGCGGGATTATACCGTAGCGCCCTGCGCTGGCCCGGCGGCGCGGAGCGCGCCTTGCACCGCGCACTGCGATGAGGCGCGGGGCTGATGCGCCTCATCACCCTTGTGCTGCTGGCCGCGCTGCCGCAGATCGCCAGTGCCTATCCGGCCAAACCGGTACGCATGATCATTCCCTTTCCGCCGGGCGGCGCTTCCGATTATGTCGGTCGCGCCGTGGCCCAGTCGCTGCCGGAAATGTGGGCCCAGAACGTCGTCGTCGACAATCGCGGCGGCGCCGGCGCGACCATCGGCACCGGGCTGATCGCGAAGAGTCCCGCCGATGGTTACACGCTGCTGATGGGCGTCAACGCCGGCGTGGTGATCGCGCCCAGCATCTATCCGGACCTCAGTTACGATCCGCGCAAGGATCTGGCGGCGCTGGCGTCGTTTGCGCTGTCACCGCAGTTGCTGGTCGTCACCAACGGACTGCCGGTGAAATCGGTGAAGGACCTGGTGACGCTGGCCAAGGCCAGACCCGAACAGCTCGCGTTTGCATCGTCAGGCAACGGCGCGCTGCCGCACCTGGGTGCGGCGATGTTCAACATGATGACGGGAATCAAGGCCGTCCATGTGCCGTACAAGGGCAGCGGCCCGGCATTGCCGGACCTGATCGCCGGCCGCACGCAATACATGATCGACATTAACAAGCCGCTGCGCGGCGCGGAAATGATGTATGGTAATTCCGCGCAGTTCACAGCGGTGGTCAGACAGGACATCGCGAAATGGGCGAAGGTGGTCAAGGAAACCGGCGTAAAGGTGGATTGAGCCGCAGGGCCTGGCAGCGAGGGGGAGGCATTGGAGATCAACATTCCGGAAGTGGTGGCGGAAGTGGCTGCAGCGTTCAGACGTTACGAGCGGGCACTGGTCACCAACGATGTGGCGGTGCTCGATGAACTGTTCTGGCAGAGTCCGTATACGGTACGCTACGGCGCGGGCGAACTGCTCTACGGCCATGAGGAAATTGCGCGCTTCCGCGCCGCGCGCCCGGCCACGGGCCTCGCGCGGAAAATCCTGCGCGAGGCGATCACCACTTTCGGTCGTGATTTCGCCACCGCGAGCATCCACTTCGAACGCGACGGCCGTATCGGACGCCAGATGCAGACCTGGGTCCGCCTGCCCGAAGGCTGGCGGGTCGTCGCCGCGCATGTCAGCATGATGTAGCGCGGCGCCTCGGCGCATCCGCCGACCACACGCTGCACGGCGTTTGTGCTAACGTTGCGCTGCCATCCGCAGCGTAACCTGACATGCCCGACGTTTCTCCCGGCCTGCGCGCCGAACTCTATCCCGAGATCGAGCCTTACCATGCCGCCATGCTTGCGCTCGACGGCGGGCAGCGCATGTATTTTGAGGAAAGCGGCAATCCGCACGGCGCACCGGTGCTGTTCCTCCACGGTGGTCCGGGCGCCGGCGCCGCGCCGGCGCACCGGCGGTTTTTCGATCCGGCACATTACCGCATCGTCATTTTCGACCAGCGCGGCGCCGGGCGCTCGACGCCACTGGGCGACATCAGCGCGAACACGACGCCGTTACTCATTGCAGACATCGAGCAACTGCGCGCGCATCTCGGCATCACGCGCTGGCTGGTATTCGGCGGGTCGTGGGGCAGCACGCTGGCGCTCGCCTACGCCGAGGCCCATCCGCAGCGCTGCACCGGATTGATCCTGCGTGGCATTTTCCTGTGCCGCCGCAGCGAAATCGACTGGTTCCTCTACGGCCTGCGCAACCTGTTTCCGGAAGCCTGGCGCACATTCACCGACCCGATACCGCAGGCAGAGCGCGGCGATCTGCTCGCTGCCTATCACCGCCGGCTGACCGACCCCGACCCGGCCGTGCACATGCCGGCAGCGCGGGCCTGGAGCACCTACGAGGGTTCGTGCTCGACGCTGCTGCCCAGTCCCGAAACCGTGGCTTATTTCGCCGGCGACGTCGTCGCACTGGGCCTGGCACGCATCGAGGCGCACTATTTCAAGCACGATATTTTCCTGCCGGAGAACGCGTTGCTCGACAATGTCGATCGCATCCGTGACATCCCCGGCATCATCGTCCAGGGCCGCTACGACGCGGTATGCCCGATCGTTTCGGCGGACGATCTGCACCGGGCGTGGCCGGAAGCGGAATATATCGTCGTACCGGACGCCGGGCATTCCGCGTGGGAACCGGGCATCTGCGCACAACTGGTCAGGGCTGCCGAAAAATTCAAGAACATCATCAAGGGAGAATGAAATGAAACTCGCAACTTACTCCGCAACCAGACGCGGCCCCGCGAAAATCGGCGTGATCGCCGCCGACGGCAGCATCATCGACCTCGAAACCGCCGCGAAAAAGGCGCGCGTGAAGCTGCCCTTCCCCGCGAATGACATGATCGCGCTGGTCGCTGCGGGGCGCACCGGCCTCGCGCTGGTGAAAAAGGCCGTGGCCGGCATCAAGACCGGCCATCACGCGATGGCCCGGGTCACGCTGCATGCGCCGATTCCGCGTCCGCGCAAAAACGTGTTCTGCGTCGGCTGGAACTATGTCGAACACTTCGAGGAGGGTGCCAAGGCACGCCCGCATGTGCAGGAAATGCCCCAGCACCCGGCGTTTTTCACGAAGGCGCCGACCACGGTCAATGGCCCTTACGATGACGTACCGTCGCACCCGGGGGTCACCGAGAAACTCGACTGGGAAGTGGAGCTGACCGTGGTCATCGGCAAGGGCGGCCGCAACATAGCCGAAGCCGACGCGATGAAACACATCTACGGTTACATGATCGCGAACGACGTCTCGGCCCGCGAGGTGCAGCGCCAGCACGGTCAGCAGTGGTTCAAAGGCAAGAGCCTCGACGGGCACTGCCCGATGGGGCCGTGGCTAACCACCGCCGACGAAGTGAAGAACCCGCAGAACCTGCGCATCACCTGCCGCGTCAACGGCGTCACCAAGCAGGACTCGGATACCAGCTACATGTATTTCAAGATCCCGCGCCTGATCGCCGAACTGTCGGCAGGGTTGACGCTGGAACCCGGCGACCTGTTCCTGACCGGCACGCCGGCCGGCGTGGGGCACGCGCGCAACCCGCCGGAATTCATGAAGGCCGGCGACATACTGGAGACCGAAGTGGAAGGATTGGGACTGCTGCGCAACCGGATTGCGGCGAAATAAGTTTCACCACGCCCGGGAAAAACGCCGGTTACTTCGGCGTTTTTTTTGCGCTTTCAGCTGCCGCCTTGCCCGCCGACTGCAGACTTTCCAGACCGGCCTTCTGCATCTCCAGCGTCTTGATGGTCATCTGCACGAAGCCGGTGTTCATGGTCAACCAGGTCTCGACCGCTTTCAGCTCGGTGATCTTTTTCTCGAGGTCTTCGACGTTCATCGTCGGTGCAATCATGCCGGGAATGGGAAACCCCATCGGGTTCCACATTTTCTGCATGAATTCGAAAAAGTCCTTGGGTACGTCTTGGTCGGCCATGGTCGCTCCCGTCTGTTACGGGAATTATAGGGCGTGGCGCGTCTTAAATCGTGTCGACGCGGATGGTTTCGCCGTCGCGGGCGGATTTCAATACGGCAGGGTCACCACGGACACGGCCCAGTACGTTGCAGGCGCAGACCAGGCGGCATTCGTCAGCCCGGGATGCGGGCGTCCTCCCCCAGGGTAGCGCCAGCGCGCTGCCCTCCACCCAGAAGCATACGGTGCCGGGATCCACCACCTGCTGTGCGCCGGGTTCCGGCCTGGCAGCGACCGGCAGGGAAAAATACACCTCCTCGCCCCAGGTGCTGACGGTGGACTCGCAAGGCAATGCCGCCAGCAGCCTCGTCACCGTGGGACCCGGCTGCAGGTCGGCAATCACCGACCCGCTGGCCCAGGAAATGCGGATGCTCGCCACAGGGGCAGGAAGCCGCGTGACGCTTGCAGCGACTATTCGCCGAGCGGCGAATTGATGCGGCGGGCCTCGCGCGCGATGTGTGTGTTATGTGCGATACGCACGGCGCTGGCTGCCGGTTCATCCAGCGTCGCGACCACCCGCTGCAGGCGCTGTTTCTCGCCCAGCACCTTGTTGGTGTAAGTGTCATTCGCGTCACTCAGCGCGCCGGCATACATCTGCAGCGCAATACCCAGGTTGCCGGTGCGGGACAGGTATTCGCGGAGGATGCGGGTACCGACACGGATATTGGATTCCGGATGGAATACCGCTTTCTCACCGCCAAATTCGGCCAGCTTGTCGGCATGGAATTTCGGGATGATCTGCATCAGGCCTTTGGCGCCGACCCCGCTTTCCGCAATCGGGTTGTAGCGCGATTCGACGGCAATTACCGCCATGATCAACAGCGGGTCGAGGTTGACGCGACCGGCTTCGGCATGGGCGATCTGCACGAACTCGAGCGTCACGGCTGGCGACACCTGGTAGCGCTTGGCCAGAAAATCGGCCAGTGCCTTGTGGCGGGCAGCGTCCGGATGCGCGGCGGGCGCCGGCGGTGGCGTCAGTACGCGCTCGGAAACGGCCTTGGCCTCACTCTCGACCGCCGCATAGGCAGCCTCCAGCCATTGGGCGCCGTAACGTTCGTGGAGCAACAGGGCGAGGGCGGAAAAGCTGGCAAAAAATACAGCCAGCGTGAGCATCTTGCGGGTCCAGTGCAGCGGTGTCGCCACCTGTTCCGGGGATAGTTCTGAAATCGATTTTGCGAACATGCAAAACCTCCTTTGGGGAGTGGCGCCGGCTTGCACCCGGACGCCTTGAGCTGGGTGTTACCTCGCTACGGTAACGGGGTGTCTCCTTAAGACTGCGATCAGCACCAACCACTACAGGTTGGGGGCCACTCAAAAAAACTCACTAATTCTAGGTGTTCAAGACTCACATCGCAACCGCATCTGCGTGACCCGGAGTCCGGGCGCTTGACTCGGGGCAACAGCCGGGCGCGAAGTTTAACGGCAATAGCGGACGCGAGCAATAAAAATATAACTTATTGTTTTTTAATACTATTTATGATATTTACCGTCACATCGGAGATTTCGAGCCCGGCAAATCTCGAGAATTCGAGTTGCACTGCAGCAAAGAGTTCCCCAAACGGGGCCAGACGCCACCGTTGAAACCATGCTGTTAAAACAATATCAATTAAAACAGTTGGTTATAACTCGTCTTGTGGGTCGGGAATTGGCCGGGCTTGGTGTGCTTCCCAGATCCGGAGCGCCGCTTCATAGTTAGTGAGCGCTTCCCAATAACGATCATAAATACAAGGGTCACAACCGCTCTGGCAACATTCCCACGGCTCCGGCTCAGGCGGCTTTTCCGGTTTGGGATCAGGATGCCCCGTCATCGGTCAGCGCAGATCCTGCGGCAGTTCTTCGCCCGGAAAGCGCCGACGGAACTCAGCCACCAATGCAGCGGCGTCTGCTGTTTTGCCGGCGTGACGCAGTTCAGCGATACGCTGCAGCCATTTTTCCGGCGGCGCCAGGACCAGGTCTTGCCATAGCGCATTCCCCGCCGGCGCCGCCGACTTGGCGGATGCGCCGGCACCGCTCGCCGCATCAACCATCGGCGCGGGTGCGGAACGCCGCGGCGACCGCACCGCCGCGTTGTCGCGACTGGTGTCGGCAAACCCCTCGCTACGGGTCATTTCGGCAGCCTTGGCCTTTGCAGGAGACTCGCTGTCGGGTGCCGCCATTCCCGGCTCCGCAGTGACCCTACGCGGCGGTGAATCAGCCTGCAGGGCCGGTGCGGGCGCAGGTGCGGCGGGTTCCGCCGGTGCTACCAGGCCCGGCGGCGCGGCCGGCGATCGGCGGGCGGTCGATGCTTCCGGCACTTTCGGCGCCGTGACCACGGGCGGCCGCGCATCTCCCGGTTGCACCGCAACAGGGGCTGGCGGCGCAGTCTCCGGCGACAATGTTGTGCTATCCAGGCGATCCGCACCCTGCTCGCGCATCATGGTCACCACGGTTACCGACAACACGATCACTGCGGCCAGCGAGACCGGTACCATCGAGCGGCGGACGCCGGCGCGGCGCGGACCCGCGGCAACCGCGCGCCGCGCCGCAGCGCGAATCGTGTCATCAAGGCGTGCGGGTGGTTCTGCCGCCGTCCCGGCACGATAAATCGCCGCCAATTGCGGATCATGCTCCATGTCCGGACGGGGTGTCATTGCCATGCCTGCATCCCCTGCCGCAGTTTTGCCAGCGCATATCGCAGCCGGCTTTTCGCCGTCTCCCGGGTGACGCCGGTAGCGACGGCAATTTCCTCGATGCTCAACCCCCCCTCCTGCTGCAGCACGAAGGCTGCGCGCTGTTCATCCGGCAAGGCATCGAGAAGGGCGAGCAACTGCGCCGCCTGTTCACGCGCGACAGTACCGGGTTCAGGTTCAGTGCTGCGCGGCGCCACCGGTTCATCGATCGGCGCGGATTCGTCGTCCAACGACACGCCGCAGTCGTCGCGGCGAAATTGGTCCATCAGCCGGTTATGGGCAATCCGGTAGAGATAAGTCGAGAATTTCGCCTGCACTGTGTAGCTGGCGCGGGCGCGGATCAGATTCATCCACACGTCCTGGAACAGTTCGTCGGCAAGTGCCGCATTACGGCACTGGCGCAGCAGGTACCGATAGACGCCGCCCTTGTGGCGGCCGTAAAGCAGGTCAAAAGCCGCCGCATCGCCGTCACGATAACCGAGCATCAGCGCTTCGTCGGTGGCATCGGTGTCCGTAGGCATAACCGGGTGCCAGTATGCAGAAGCCTCGGCATGGCGGCAACCCGGTGGCGTCGCGTCAGCCACCGTTAAATCAACGCGGGTCCGGCACAAACCGCCCCGGAAAGGGATCGGGGCGCGCCAGCGACGGTGCGCGGATCATCCCCTGCGCCACCAGGTTGCGATAACTGTCGTAATAAATGGTGATGACCTCGGCAGGCGCCGCAGTGGCGCGTTCGAATTCCGTGTACGTCACCACGGACGTTTCGCTGCGCCCATGGCCGGTGCCCAGGCGTGCGGATTTCTGCACCGCAGTTGCCGGCGCTTCTGCGCGCGCGGCCGCGCCGGCACCGCGTTCATCGGCTGCTGCTGCGGGAAACGGTGATTCGGCTGCCGCGGCACCGCGGTCCACTCGCGGCGGCCAATGCGGCACCACCGGTTCCGGTTTCTTGTGGAACACCGCCACCCCAATCACCCCGACATGGTCGGCACGGCCGGTGCGCGCGGCGTAGGAATCGGGCAGCGCCGTGAAATAGAACGCAGCCGTGCGATCGAGGCTCTTGCGCCAGCCTTTGACGCCGAAACTCTGCCGCGGACCGAGCACGTACCCGCTGTGCCGCCAATCGGCGGTATCGCCGGTAATCACATCCACCCCGTCCACCGAGACCACGCTGAGGATGTCGCCGCGCTGCCGGTTGCGCAGGCGGATTTCATACTCGTTGCCGGGGCGACCGACGACATAATGCCGTCCTTCATGAACATGCACCGGCAGCGTGCGATTCTGCGCGCGATCGTGAATCACGATGTCGGCAATGCTGCCCATCGCCGCGGCAGGCGATGACAGCGCGCAAACGGTCAGCGTGGCCGTAACGGCAATCAGGCGTTTCATCAGGGCTCCTCGATTCAGCTGGGCGGAACATCCGCGACCCTGCTGTAAACGCCATCTGCAGCGAATCGGGGTTAAACGCTGCTGTGATAAATTGACGCCATGGATGACATCGTACTTCGCGGGATGGCCAAATGGCCCAACGTGCCGGCGGTTTATGGCTGGTTGTCGCTGGACCGCCGCGGCAACTGGCTGCTCAAGGGCGAACGCGTTGTGAATCCGGGCATCGCCGCCTTTTTCGGCCGCAACTATGGCCACGACCATCAGGGCCGCTGGTTTTTCCAGAACGGGCCGCAGCGCGTTTACGTCTCGCTGGATTACACGCCGCACATCTACCGGATCACTGCCACACCGGATTCCACGCTGACGCTGACGTCGCATAGCGGCGCGGCCGTCACTGCCATCCATGCCGCCTATATCGATGAAACGGGGCACCTGCTGCTCGACACCGACCTGGGCGTCGGCCTCGTGCATGACGCCGACCTCGAGATGCTGGTGCCCCGCTTCAGCAGGCCCGGCGCCAGGCAACCCGGCGACGCAGCGCTGGCGGCAACACTGGATGCGCTGCAAGCCGGCGAACAGGTCGCGCTGGAGCTGGATGTGAGCGGCACCGCACGCATAGCCGTCCGGCCCATCCGTGCCGCCTTGGTACCGGAGCGTTTCGGTTTCATCGCGCGCCCGGTGCAACCGGCCGGACAGGAGGAATGTTATTGATGCGCCGACAAGAAGCCCCTGCGTTTCCACCCAAACCTGAATTTGTGAACCGATGACCAGAATCATTGATTTGCGCACCGACACCGTCACGCAGCCGACAGCCGCAATGATCGCCTCGATGCAGCAGGCGAGCCAGGGTGACGATTCCCGCGACGGCGATCCGACCGTCATGCGACTGGAAGCGCTGGCTGCCACGCACACCGGCAAGGAGGCCGGCCTCTACATGCCCAGCGGCACGATGACCAACCTGGTCGCCGTGCTCGCACACACGCAGCGCGCCGGCGAGGTGCTGCTGGAACGCGGCGCGCACATGCTGAACACCGAACTGGGCGGTCTTGCTGCGGTGGCGGGCGTGTTCTACAAGGGGATTCCGGGCCTGCGCGGCGCAATGGACGAAACTGCGCTGCGCGAGGCCGTGCGGCCGACGACGCGCAATAATTTTGGCACCGCACTGATCTGCATGGAAACCACGCACAACGGCGCTGGCGGGGCAATTCTGCCTCTGGCGCACATGCAAATGGTGTACGAACTCGCACGGCACCATCGCATCCCGGTGCATACGGACGGCGCGCGTCTGTTCAACGCCGCAGTCGCGCTGGGCGTGCCGGCCGCTGAAATCGCACGCCATACCGATTCGGTCTGTTTCTGCGTGTCAAAAGGGCTGTCCGCGCCGATCGGCTCGCTGCTTTGCGGAACGCGCGCCTTCATCGAACGGGCGCGGCCGTTCCGGCGCATGGTCGGCGGCAACATGCGTCAGGCCGGGTTGATTGCGGCTGCCGGCGTCGTTGCCCTCGACACCATGATCGACCGGCTCGCAGACGATCACGCCACCGCCAAACGGCTCGCGATCGGGCTGCATGCGGTGGATGCCTCGATGCTCAATCCAGGCGACGTCGAAACCAACATTGTGCGGGTCAACGTGCGCGCCAGTGGCCGTGCCGCTGCCCTGTGGGCGGCGGATTTTCAGGCGCGAGGTATCGCCGTCAGCCCGGCGGATTCGGGTTCGCTGCGCTTCGTGACCCACCGCCATATTGCCGCGGACGACGTGGATGCGGCCATCGCCGCCTGCCGCTCGATCGTGAACCAGCTTCCGGCCTGACCCCGGGACTCGGGCAGCGGTGGACGCGTACGCGCGATACCGGACGCTGCGCAGGTCTACTGCAGCGCCTCATTCACGACGCCGGCCAGCAGTTCTTCAATTGCGCGCAGCGCACGGATCGAGCGATCCGATCCCGACGCAACGGGCATCCGGTAGGCGAGATGGACCGTGCCCGGTGCCTGCGGCTCGGTATAAATTGCGATCGCATAGGGGCAGAACACGATATTCCGCGGATCGGCCTCCATGGTATCGCGTGACAGCGCAGCGCTGCAGAATTCGAGAACTTCTGCCTTGCCGTATACCGGACGCTCACGTCCGGTATCGCGCCCGGTACGCTCAAGCATGTCCCCGACACGTGCCGTGTAATTCAACACCAGCCCGCGATTCTCCAGCGCCATGACGACGCGTTCCTTGACGTCGGCAAACTCGGCTGTGGTCGAACGCACCTGCACCGTCGCGGTCGCCGCCTGCGCACCGAACGCCACGACAGAGAGCAGACATAGCCAGCACAGCCGCTTCAGCGATCGCATGGGTTCCTCACCCGACGACAAATGTGTGAGGCCCCATATAAGGGCGCGCCACCGCTAGCGTCCCCGGGCGGGGATCGTGTCGCCATGCCGCAGCAGCCGGGAAAACCCACGGTCCGGATGCCCTGAAATCAGCCCTGAATCCGGACCGCCGGGATGCCGGGAGAATTTTTTTTAACCTCATTAACCAATTGATTGTTAATGTTTATTCATGAGTTCACCAAGCGCCACGGACGGACCGCGCCTTGCCCGGACCGGGCGGATTGGGTATCTTTACAACCCTGCTGTCCGCGGTTGCGAACCGCCTCCCGCGACGGGCATCGGACTTCTCCCGAGACCGATTCCGCCGCACGGCGCAAGTGTCAGGGCTTGTTTCCCATCGGAAATGGCCAGGCGCCTGGAATCGCAATCGGACGGGGCGCTATCGGAGCCGGTCCCGGCATTACTTGGGGTGCGGGTTTCCTGACAGCCGCCCGCTTTTTGATAGCAGGCTTTTTCTTGACTGCTTTTTTCTTCGCCGGCTTTCGGGCCGGCTTTTTTTTGCCCGCCTTCCGGCTGACGCTCTTCTTGCCCGCAGCCTTGCGGGCGACTTTCCTGGCCGGGACCTTCTTTTTGCTGCCCGCTTGTTTCTTCGCTGCCTTCTTCTTCGTTGCCTTCTTCGTTGCCTTCTTCTTCGCCTTTGCCATGCGAACCTCCGTCACGTCTGACCACTGTGCGCGTTCCCCCGCGGAAAGAACACGCTGTCTGGCGCGCCACTGCATGGCGACGCCCCCTCTGCCGAACCTCCATCCACGCCTTAATGCAACGCCGCCCCCGCCTTGGTCGCCAGGTTGCGGTACAACAAATCGGGATCCACCCGGACGCCGCCGCTCCAGGTCAGCACGTTGGACACCGGGTCAAATGCGACCCGGCGGAACGACGCTGCATCGGAGAGCACTTCCAGCGCGGCGCCACCCACCAGATCGCCAAGGTACACATGCCCCTCGAGACCATCATCGAAACGCAGCCAGAGTGTGCAGTTGTCTTCCGCACGCAATTCGGTAACGGTGTGCAGATGGATCCTGCGGCTGCGGTAACGCCGGAACTTCAGACTGAGTGCCAAGTGGTCGCCCCTCCATGGTAATGAACATTGAACCCACGAAAGAATCCGGCGGCGCTGCCTTGCGGTTGATACCGCAGTGCAATGCGCCGCCGCGTGTCTGGCTGCGTCAGCAATGGACTCCACTTTGCGCTGGAGTCGCTGTGCTCAATCGCATGGTCAGTGACCGCCTCCGTCCGGCAACGCGAAGAACATGACTAATCCCACGACAGTGCACCCCCGGTCTGGTATTCGATGACGCGGGTTTCGAAGAAATTGCGCTCTTTCTTCAGGTCGATCATTTCCGCCATCCATGGAAACGGGTTGGTCGCCCCCTCGAACAGCGTCTCCAGGCCGATCTGCTGGGCACGGCGGTTGGCGATGAAGCGCAGGTATTCCTTGAACATCGCGGCATTGAGACCCAGTACGCCGCGGGGCATCGTATCTTCTGCGTAGCGATACTCGAGTTCGACGCCCTTGCGGAAAAGCACGCGCAGTTCATCGCGGAATTCGGCGGTCCACAGATGCGGGTTTTCGAGCTTGATCGTGTTGACCAGATCAATGCCGAAATTGCAGTGCATCGACTCGTCGCGCAGGATGTACTGGTACTGCTCTGCAGCGCCGGTCATCTTGTTCTGCCGGCCCAAGGCAAGAATCTGGGCAAATCCGACGTAGAAGAACAGGCCCTCCATCAGGCAGGCGAACACAATCAGGCTCTTCAGCAGCTTTTGGTCGTTCTCCGGGGTGCCGGTCTGAAACGATGGATCGGTCAGCACGTCGATGAAGGGGATCAGGAATTCATCCTTATCGCGAATCGACGACACCTCGTGATAAGCATTGAAAATTTCACCCTCGTTGAGGCCCAGGCTCTCCACGATGTATTGATAGGCGTGTGTATGGATAGCCTCCTCGAATGCCTGGCGCAGCAGATACTGACGGCACTCCGGCGCAGTAATGTGACGGTAGGTACCGAGTACTATGTTGTTGGCCGCCAGTGAATCCGCGGTAACAAAAAATCCGAGGTTGCGCTTGACGATGCGGCGCTCATCCTCGGTCAGCCCGTTGGGATCCTTCCACAGCGCTATGTCGCGGCTCATCTGGATTTCCTGGGGCATCCAGTGGTTGGCGCATGCGGAGAGGTACTTGTCCCAGGCCCACTTGTACTTGAAGGGCACCAACTGGTTGACGTCAGTCCGGCCGTTGATTACACGCTTGTCCGCAACATTGACCCGACGCAGCTCAGCTTCTGCGGGGCTTTCCGGGGGTGTGCCGTTTTTTGCTACCGGATGCGGCAACACGCCTGGCCCGGTGATCCCCGATTCTTCAAATTGCAACATCCTCAGTCTCCTTTATTCGCGTTATGGGTGGACACCTTCCAAGGCAGGCGACGGATCTTGATACTGGTTATCGGTGAAACCGCCGCCACACCCGCAAAGCAAACCCTGAACCAAAAACAGCTGCCCTGCATTTCCCTATTCTTCCCTGATTCGCGCCCTGCAACTGCACTCTACTGGCAGGCCTCACACTCGGGATCGAGTATCGAGCACGCCTTGGGTTGCTCATCAGCTGACATGCCGCCGTCCGATGGCACCGCGTTCAACTGTCCGGCTTTGGAAGTGGACTTCTCGGTCGAAGTGGCCCCTAGCGTGCGCAGGTAATAAGTCGTCTTCAGGCCGCGCAGCCAGGCCAGCTTGTAGGTTTCGTCGAGCTTTTTGCCCGATGCGCCGGCCATGTAAATGTTCAGCGATTGCGACTGATCTACCCACTTCTGCCGGCGCGCCGCACATTCGACCAGCCAGCTCGCGTCCATTTCGAAAGCCGTGGCATACAGACTGCGCACGTCTGGCGGTACACGGTCGATCTTCGACAATGTGCCGTCGAAATATTTCAGGTCGGCGATCATCACCTCGTCCCACAGGTTGAGCTTTTTCAGGTCACGGACCAGGAATTCGTTGACGACCGTGAATTCGCCCGACAGGTTGGATTTCACGTAGAGGTTCTGGTAGGTCGGCTCGATGCACTGCGACAGTCCGGTGATATTGGCAATGGTTGCGGTGGGTGCAATGGCGAGACAATTGGAGTTGCGCATGCCCACGCGCTGGATACGGCTGCGCAGGCTGTCCCAGTCGAGCGTGGTCGACATGTCACACTCGACGTAACCGCCGCGCTCCTCGGCCAGCAGCCTGACCGAATCCAGCGGCAACACGCCCCGTTCCCACAGCGAGCCCTTGAAGGTTGAATACGGACCACGCTCCTCCGCCAGATCGGCTGACGCCGAATACGTCGTGTAGGCGATCTGCTCCATCGAACGGTCGGCGAATTCCACTGCGGCCGGCGAACCGTACGGCATGCGCAACATGTGCAGGCAGTCCTGAAAGCCCATGATGCCGAGGCCCACTGGGCGATGCTTGAAGTTGGAATTGCGTGCCTTGTTGACGTTGTAGAAATTGAGATCAATCACATTGTCGAGCATGCGCATCGCGGTGCCGACTGTACGCCTGAGTTTTTCCATGTCGAGCAGGCCGGTGGACAAGTCGAGGTGCGCCGGCAGATTCACCGAACCCAGATTGCATACCGCGATCTCGTCCGGACCGGTGTTCAGCGTGATCTCCGTGCACAGGTTGGAACTGTGCACCACACCGACGTGCTGCTGTGGCGAACGCAGATTGCAGGGATCCTTGAAGGTGATCCACGGATGCCCGGTCTCAAACAGCATCGTAAGCATCTTGCGCCACAACTGGTTCGCCGGAACCTTTTTGTACAGCTTCATCTCGCCGCGGGTGCACTTCGCCTCGTACTCCAGGTAAGCTTTCTCGAAGGCCTTGCCGAATTTTTCATGGAGGTCCGGCACGTCGGACGGCGAAAACAGCGTCCACTCACCGTTCTCCATGACCCGCTTCATGAAAAGGTCGGGCACCCAGTTGGCGGTATTCATGTCATGGGTCCGGCGCCGGTCATCACCGGTGTTCTTCCGCAACTCCAGGAATTCCTCGATATCCAGATGCCAGGTTTCAAGGTAGGAGCAAACCGCTCCCTTGCGCTTGCCCCCCTGGTTGACGGCAACCGCCGTGTCATTGACCACTTTCAGGAACGGCACCACACCCTGAGATTTGCCGTTCGTGCCCTTGATGTGCGCGCCGAGCGCGCGCACCGGCGTCCAGTCGTTGCCGATGCCGCCGGCATACTTCTGCAGCATCGCATTTTCCTTGATTGCCTCGTAAATCCCGTCCAGGTCATCTGATACCGTGGTCAGGTAGCAGCTCGCCAGCTGCGAGCGGCGGGTACCGGAATTGAACAGTGTCGGGGTAGAGCTCATGAAATCGAAGCTGGACAGCACATTGTAGAACTCGATGGCACGTGCTTCACGCTCGCCCGCCGGCTCATTGAGTGCGAGGCCCATCGCGACACGCATGAAAAAGATCTGCGGCAACTCGATACGCTGCCCGCCGATGTGCAGGAAATAGCGGTCGTAGAGTATCTGCAGACCGAGATAGGCGAACTTGAGATCGCGCTGCGCATCGAGTGCCGCACCCAGCGCCTGCAGATCGTAGCTAGCCAGACGTTCGTCCAGCAATTCCGCCGCGATGCCCTTCTTGATGAATTGCGGCAGATACTCGGCATAACGCGTCGCCATTTGTTCCTGCGTGACTTCCTCGCCGAGGATTTCCAGACGCACCGTGTGCAGCAGCAGGCGTGCGGTGACATAGCTGTAGCCCGGATCCTGCTCGATCAGACCCCGCGCAGCCAGCACCAGCGACTTGCGAACCTCCTCGATCGGCACACCTTCGTAGAGATCACGATGCATTGCGTCCAGGATCGGCTGGGTGCTCACCTCGCGGCCCAGACCGGCACAGGCACTTTCCACGAGCGCGGTAATCCGCGGCAGATCAAGCGGCCGTTTCACACCACCGTCGATGACATTGATCACGTGCTCGCGTTGCGCCATCGCCGCCGGCTGCGCTTCGCGCTGGCGCGCGCGCTCCTTCGTGCGCTCCTCGCGGTAGAGCACGTAGGCGCGGGCGACGTGATGCTCGCCCATGCGCATCAGCGCAAGTTCCACCTGGTCCTGAATGTCCTCGATATGGAAAGTGCCGCCCGAGGGCTGGCGCCGCATCAGTGCGGCGACCACGCTTTCAGTCAGTGCCGCAACCTGCTCGCGCACGCGGGCCGAAGCCGCCCCCTGACCGCCATTCACCGCAATGAACGCCTTGGTCATCGCAATGGCCACCTTCGCCGGCTCGAAGCTCACTACCGAACCGTTCCGGCGTATCACCTTGTACTGCGCATAGAGCGCCTCTCGTACGGCGTCTTCGGGTGTCGCGGTGATTTGCGGGGTGGTGCGGGACGGGGTGGGCTCTACGGCGATCTGCATTTCATTACTCCTTGATTTTTTTAGGTTTCCTGATTTCCCGAGAGAGACAGGCTCCCGGTCCACCAACCACTATATATTGTGGTTTACGCGTTATTTGCGCCCAATTCTAGTGGCCGCATATTCAATCTGCAATAGCTTTTTGACGCTTTTTTTAAAAGTTCTTGAGAAACAGCAGGAAACAACGTTAAGCAATGGATTAATTGCATAAAAATTAGGCAGCACCACGCAGATTGAGCAGGCGTTGGAAGGGGAAGGTGGTTGCCAGGCCGGGGCGCGAGACTGAGACCCCGATTGCTATACAAGCTTTTGTTTTTAAATTCTTTTTTTTGACCTCAAGCCCGCACGATAGCGTTCCCAGTCGAAGCGGGCGCCGGGGTCGGTCTTACGTCCCGGTGCGATGTCGGAGTGCCCGACGCTGGCGATGATCGGATAACGCGCGTACAGGGCGCGCGCCAGCGCGCCAAGACGGTCATATTGGGCATCGGTGAATGCCACATCATCCGCCCCCTCAAGTTCGATGCCAACCGAGTAGTCGTTGCAGCGCTCACGCCCGCACCATGCCGACCGCCCGGCGTGCCAGGCGCGCAGTGCGCAGGGCACGAATTGCAGCAGCGCGCCGTCGCGGCGAATGAAAAAATGCGCGGATACGCGCAACCCGGCGATGGTTCCGAAATACGGATGCGCCGCCGGATCGAGCCGGTTCACGAACAAGTCGACAACCGCCTCGCCACTGAATACGCCCGGCGGCAGGCTGATGTTGTGGATTACCAGCAATTCGATCGCCGCGTCCGGCGGGCGTTCGTCGCAGTTCGGCGAAGGGATATACAGGGCCTGATCGGCCAGCCCGGCAGCATCAATGTTCATGCCCGCATGTCAGGGCTTGGCATCGAGTTCCTGCTTGATGCCGAGGCGCTGTATGCGATAGCGCAGCGCACGAAAGGAAATGCCCAGCAGCTTGGCGGCTGCCGTCTGGTTATAGCGTGCCCGTTCGAGCGCCTCAAGTATCGCTTTGCGTTCAATCATCTCAAGGCGTTCGGGCAAAGGCAGGCCATCAACGTCCGCCGTTGTGCCGTCTGCCTGCTCTGCAGCAGGCGCGTCCGAGAGTTGCAGGTCGTCGACCGCAATCTCGTCCCCGCTGGTCAGCGCCACGGCGCGCTCCAGTATGTTCTCCAGTTCGCGGACATTGCCCGGGAAGTGATAGTCCTTCAAAGCGGCCTCCGCCGGCGCCGACAACCGGGGCACGCGTCCGTCGACAGCGTGCCGCATGAGTATCGCCGCCGCCAGCCGTGGAATATCGTCGCGCAGTTCTCGCAACGACGGCATGCGCAGTTCGATCACATTCAGCCGATAATAAAGGTCCTGCCGGAATGCCCCGCTCTTTACCTCGTCGGCGAGGTGACGGTGCGTTGCGCTGATGATGCGCACATCGACCGGCTCCTCGCTCGTCGAACCGACCTTGCGCACGCGCTTTTCCTGGATCGCACGCAGCAGCTTCACCTGCATCGACAGCGGCAGATCGCCGACCTCGTCGAGAAACAGCGTGCCGCCATCGGCTGCCTGAAAAAAGCCGTCATGATCCGCAAGCGCCCCGGTAAATGCCCCCTTCTTGTGCCCGAAAAACTCCGACTCCATCAGGTTCTCCGGTATTGCCCCGCAATTGACGGCCAGGAAAGGGCTGTCGCGGCGCGCGCCGTTGAGGTGTATCAGGCGGGCTGCCAGCTCCTTGCCGCAACCGGACTCGCCGCGGATCTGCACTGGCGCCTGGCTGCGCGCCAGCTTGTCGATCATCTGCCGTGCCTGCGCCATCAGCGGCGAGTCACCGATCAGGTGCGGCGCACCGGGCGCCGAGTGCGCTTCCTCACCCGCCTCACGGTGTTCGTCCCCCGGACGCGGCAGCTTGAGGGCGGCGCGCACTAGCGCCCGCAACTGGTCGAGCGACACCGGCTTGCCGAGGTAATCAAATGCGCCAGCCTTGAGCGCAGCAACCGCATTCTCGGCACTGCCATGCGCAGTAATCACCGCGACAGGCAGGCTGGGATGGTTCCTGGTGATGTATTCGACGATGGACAGACCATCACCATCGACCAGTCGCATGTCGGTCAGGCACAACTCGAATGTAGTGTGCCCGAGCAGCGACAGGGCCTCGGACACACTGCCCGCGCACTGCGGCTCGAGGCCCATACGGATCAAGGTCATGCCGAGCAACTCCCGGATATCCGCCTCGTCATCGACGACCAGCACCTGTCCCGTTGCCACGCCCCTCCTCCCTTCAGCCTGCAGCGCAGGTCACTGCGAACCGCGCGCCGCCAGGCGACTCGACATATTCAAGCATAGCGCCATTCGCTTCGCAGATTTCCCGTGCCAAATAAAGCCCCAGCCCGGTACCGCCCGGCGACGTCGTGAAAAACGGCTCAAACACCTTGCTGCGTGATTCCGGCGGCAGTCCGGGTCCATCATCGACAACTTCCAATCTTACCGCGTTGCCGCGGCCGGCTCGCCCGACCAGAAGGCGGATGCTGCCGGGGCCGCGGTGCGAGTGGCGCAGCGCGTTCTGGCACAGATTCCACAACACCTGGTTCAGGTGATCGCGATCAAACATGACATGGGGATCCGTCTCCAGGTGGAGTTCGATGACATTGGCGGCGAGCTTTTCGGTGGCAACAAATTGTTCGACAAATGCGCGCAGGTAAGGTGCTAGCAGGAAACGCTCGCGCTTGGCACGCTCCCCGCGATTCAACGTCTGCACGTTGTTGACCATCCGGTCGAGGCGGCGCGTATTGTCGCGAATAATCGTGGTCAGCCGTTGCGCTCCCGCCGAAACCTCGGGCTCTTCCTGCAATAATTCGGCAGCATGGCTGATCGCACCCAGCGGATTTCTGATTTCGTGCGCAATGTTCGCCGTCAGTCGACCGAGTGCTGCGAGCTTCAGTTGCCTGGCCTCGGCCTTTATGCGCGCCAGGTCCTCCAGAAAAATGACTGCGCCAGCGCCGCGCCGCGGGGCAACCGGCACCAGCCTCGCGCGCAAGTTCGCTCCAAGATCAAACGCATCGGGCGTTTCGCGACCCTGCTGATCACGCAGCCACTGTTCGACACGGGCATGCAGCGCCGGTGCACGATCTTTCAGAGCGACTACACCACCGCCGCGCAAACCGCCGATCATGCGCTCGGCCGCGGTATTGACCTGCCTGACGATACCCTCGCCGTCGACAACGATTACCCCGTGCTCCATGTCCTGGATGACCAACTGGTTGACCTGCGCCATATTCGCAAGATCGATCTCCCGCTGCGCGGCCAGCTGCTCGCTCGCCAGCGAACGCCTGGCGAGGGTATGCGCAAGCCAGGCGGTCGCGAAATAGGCAATCGACAACAGGCCGACCTGGGCGTATTGCGCGCCGCCCTCCGAAAACCGCAATATTTCGTAGGTATGCTCCAGCAGCACCGCAATGGTCGCGATTGCGGCGAAAAACAGCGTCAGTTGGCCGCGGCTGACCAGACCCGCCGCCGCCAGCGATGTCAGCAACAACAAACCGAGCCCGCTCGACAGTCCGCCGCTGGCATACATCAGCAGCACGACAAACCCGATGTCGCCGCCGACCTGGATCGCAAGTTGCCAGGTAAAATGCTCGCGCGTATGGATGATTGCGAACATCGCGAGCGCAAAAGCGGCATAACTCGCGGCGCCGATCATGAACAGGCGCATGTCCCGCGAGCCGAACTGCAGCGTGTCGCCCCAGAAGGCCACTGCCATCAGCAGCACCAATGCGGCGGCTGTCCGGTAACCGTTGAACAACTGCAGCGAGCGCCAGTACGCGTCGGGAGGCCGGCGCCAGCCTTCCGCGTTCCAGGAATCCGATTGAAGAGACGGTTCGTCAGAATTCAAGGCGGAAGCTCAGTGTTTACCGCGAAATTCCCGCTCGTGTTCACCCGAACAGAAGTAACGCTGTCCCGATTCGAGGGCCTCCTTGCGGGGCATATGCACGCCGCATTGTGCACAGCCCACCATGTCCTCCGCCGGCGGGGCAGCCGGTGACTGCGCATCGCGGTCTGCGCGCCGGCGATGATTGCGCAGCAGCCAGAATGCTGCCGCTACAGCGATAACAATGAGCAGAATCTTGGCCATTGATACCTTAGCTACCGAACAACCGGATGCGTGCGGTGCGCGGGCGGTAAACCTGCAGCTTTTGCGTCCCAGACCGGCAACGACGCCGGATCTGCGGCGAATGCCCCCAGAAAACGTGACAGCAGATTGTAGCCCCCGAAAGTCGCGGTCAGTTCGACGATCTCACGCTGACTGAAAAATCCCGGCAAGGCGTCAATCACGGCATCGGGCACATGAATATGCCGCGTCATGAGGTCAGTATCGCCCACTACGGCCCGCTGCGGCGGTGTCAGCGGAGCCGGACTGCTACCAGCGCCCGGACCGCAGGTCCGCTGCTCTCGTCGACATCGGTTGCGCCCGCCATCGTTAAATCTCCGGAATCGGGAACATCGTACCACCCGGATCCGAACGGTCCGGCTGACATCCAGAAAATCGTGGTCGGGGTGAGAGGATTCGAACCTCCGACTCCTGCGTCCCGAACGCAGTACTCTACCAGGCTGAGCTACACCCCGAATGGCACAAACAAGAAGGGCACGTTGCACGTGCCCTTCCGTCAATGCGTCCGCGTCACCGCGAACTGTGCCAATTGTAGCAAAGAATCCCGGAACTGCGTGGATGGAATGGATTCCAGTGCTGCGCGCGCAGCCTCCACTTCGGTCTCGGCCTGCCGGCGTGTGTAGTCCAGCGCCCCGGAACGCCGGATCGCCGCCATCACGCTTGCCAGATCGTCAAGTCCGCCGGACGCCACAGCACGGCGCACCAGCGCAGCCTCCTCTGGCGTGCCGTGATGCATGACACGGATCAACGGCAATGTCGCCTTGCCCTCCGCAAGGTCGTCGCCGATGTTCTTGCCGATGACCCCGGCGTCGCCCGAGTAGTCCAGTACGTCATCGATCAACTGGAATGCTGTGCCAAGGTGGCTGCCGTAGGCTGCCATCGCTTCCTCCGCTGCCGACGGCGCCCCTGCCAGCAGCGCCCCCAGCCGCCCGGCAGCCTCGAACAGCTTGGCCGTTTTGTAGCGAATGACCTGCAGGTAACTCGTTTCGTCGATATCGGCGTTGCGGCAGTTCATCAACTGCAGGACCTCGCCCTCGGCAATGACGTTGGTCGCATCCGCCAGCACCCGCAACACCCGAATGTCGTCAACGTTCACCATCATCTGAAACGCGCGGGAGTAGACGAAGTCGCCAACCAGCACCGATGCGGCATTGCCAAACAGGGTATTCGCCGTGGGCCGTCCGCGGCGCAGCGCCGATTCGTCGACGACGTCGTCATGGAGCAGTGTTGCCGTATGGATGAATTCCACAACAGCTGCGAGCGTATGGTGTGCAGATCCGCGATAGCCCAGCGCACCCGCGGACAATAAAACCAGCGCCGGGCGCAGGCGTTTGCCGCCACCGCCGATGATGTACTCGGCCACCTGGCGGATGAGTACCACTTCCGAATGCAGGCGCTCGCGGATCACCTGATCCACGGCATGCATGTCGGCTGCGAGCAATTGGCGTAGGTTTTCGAGAAACACTGGACGGGCGAAAAACCCGGATGATAGCAATTTCACAGCACACTGCGCGTGCCGCCGTTGCCGACTCAGGTCCGGCACGCTGTTACAATTCATTGATTCTGCTCAACTATTTGTCAGAATAACGCACCGCTGAAGTTTTGACTGATCTCCGGTGAGCTTGTATAATTCGCGGTTTTCCGTGGTTCGAGCTGAGAGGTTTCCATGTATGCGGTAGTCAAGACCGGCGGCAAACAGTATCGCGTCAGCGCTGGCACTAAGATCAAGGTCGAGCAATTGCCGGTGGATGTGGGGGCGGAAGTCACCCTTGACCAGGTTCTGATGATTGCCGAGGACGGCAGCGTCAAGCTCGGCACTCCGTTGCTGTCCGGTGCGGCAGTCAAGGCCAAGGTTCTTTCCCAAGGGCGCGGCGACAAGGTGAACATTTTCAAAATGCGCCGGCGCAAGCATTACCGCAAGAGCCAGGGGCACCGGCAGAACTTCACCGAACTCGAAATCACCGGCATCGCAGGCTAAGGAGAGAACACAATGGCACATAAAAAAGCGGGCGGCAGTTCCCGTAACGGGCGCGACTCACAATCAAAGCGCCTTGGCGTCAAATGCTTCGGTGGTGAACTGATTCCGGCAGGAAGCATCATCGTGCGCCAGCGCGGAACCCGCATGCACCCCGGCGACAATGTCGGCATCGGGCGCGACCATACCTTGTTCGCCAAGGTTGATGGGCGAGTGCAGTTTGCCGAAAAAGGCCCGCAGCAACGCCAGACCGTGAGCGTCGTTCCCGCCTGATCGTCCCATGTTTTGCTGAAAAGGCCCTGTTGAACGACAGGGCCTTTTTTGTTTTGAGAACCCCATGAAATTCATCGATGAAGCACGCATAGAAGTGCATGCCGGCAAAGGTGGTGACGGCGTCGCCAGCTTTCGCCGTGAAAAGTTCATACCGCGCGGCGGACCCGATGGCGGTGACGGCGGCCGCGGCGGCAGCATTTTTGCCGTGGCTGACCGCAATATCAACACGCTGATCGATTACCGCTACGCCCGTATCCACCGCGCGAAAAACGGCCAGAAGGGCATGGGCTCGGACTGCTTCGGCCGCGCCGCCGCAGATATCGTGCTGCGCATGCCGGTTGGCACCGTAATCAGCGACTTCGAGTCAGGGGAAGTCATCGCCGACCTCACCCATGATGGCGAGCGCGCACTGCTCGCCAAAGGCGGCATCGGCGGTCTTGGCAATCTTCATTTCAAATCCAGCACCAATCGCGCTCCGCGCCAGTTCACGCACGGGGAGCCCGGGGTTTCGCGCCAGCTCAAGCTTGAACTGAAAGTGCTCGCCGATGTCGGCCTGCTCGGCCTGCCCAATGCGGGGAAATCCACGCTGATCCGCGCGATCTCGGCGGCGCGGCCCAAGGTTGCGGATTATCCCTTCACGACGCTGCAGCCCAACCTCGGGGTCGTGCGCGTTGACGACAACCGCAGTTTTGTCGTTGCCGACATCCCCGGGCTGATCGAAGGCGCTGCCGAGGGCGCCGGGCTTGGCCACCAGTTTCTGCGCCATCTCGCCCGCACGCGGCTGCTGCTGCACGTCATCGATGTATTGCCGCCGGATCCGGCAGCAGATGTGGTGCGCGACGCCAAGGCGCTGGTCCGGGAGCTGCGCAAATATGATGAAAGCCTGTACCGCAAACCGCGCTGGCTGGTGTTCAACAAACTCGACCTGGTCCCGGAAGCGGAGCGCGAAGAACGCGTGCGGGCGCTGCTGAAACAGTTGGGTGCCAAACGCAAAAGCTTTAATATTTCCGCGCTTACAGGGGAGGGTTGCCGGGCGATGGTTTTCGCGGTGATGGAACATGTGGAAAAAAGCGCCAGGGGCAGGACGGCGCGCGGGAAAACCGTCGTCGACACGACCACATGAGCACGCCGCATCCCATGACATCGGTGATCAAAAAAGCACAGCGACTCGTTGTTAAAGTCGGCAGCGGGCTGGTGACCAATGCCGGCCTCGGCCTGGATCATGCCGCGCTGACGGGATGGGCCGAACAGATCGCGCGTCTGCGCAAGGACGGGCGGCAGATTGTCCTTGTCTCCAGCGGCGCCATCGCCGAAGGCATGCAGCGCCTGGGCTGGACCCGCAGGCCACAGGCGCTGCATGAATTGCAGGCCGCCGCCGCAGTCGGGCAAATGGGCATGGTCCAGGTGTATGAGTCCTGTTTCCGCAGCCATGGGCTGCTGACCTCGCAGATCCTGCTCACCCACGAAGACCTCGCCGACCGCAAGCGCTACCTCAACGCCCGCTCAACACTGCGCACGCTGCTCGACCTGGGCGTAATCCCGGTCATCAACGAAAACGATACGGTTGCGATCGACGAAATCAGGTTTGGCGACAATGATACCCTGGCCGCCTTGGTCACCAACCTCGTCGAAGCCGACGCACTGGTCATACTCACCGATCAGCGAGGGCTGTACAGCGCCGATCCGCGCAAACACCCTGACGCCACCCCCATCGCTGACGGTATCGCAGGGGATCCCTATCTGGAGACCATCGCCGGCTCTACCGGCAGCGCCATCGCGCGCGGCGGCATGCTGACAAAAGTACTTGCCGCCAAGCGTGCCGCGCGCAGTGGCGCGGATACGATCATTGCCTGGGGTCGTGAACCCGATGTGCTCTTGCGGCTCGCAGCCGGTGAGCGCCTGGGGACACAGTTACTTGCCCAACAGGCAACGATCGCCGCACGCAAGCAATGGCTGGCTGATCACCTGCAGGTGCGCGGCCGGGTCACGCTGGATGCCGGCGCGGTGAAGGCGCTGCTGGTGGACGGCAAAAGCCTGTTACCGGTGGGCGTCTGCGGAGCCGCGGGTGACTTTGAACGCGGGGAGGTGGTAAGTTGCCTCGACGAATCCAACCGGGAAATCGCGCGCGGGTTGGTCAACTACAGCTATACCGATACCTGCCGCATCCTGCGCACACCGTCCAGCCAGATCGAAGCCAAATTAGGCTATGTCGACGAACCTGAATTGATCCACCGCGACAATCTCGTGCTGCTTTGAATTGCAGCAATGCTCGCCCGGGCTGCGGCCGCAGTACCGCAAATCAGTCTCGGCTTTGATCCCGTGAGGGGCCGCGGCGCAATGCCTGCACAATCTGCTCGGCCGACTCCACCATGACTTTCCCGCGGCATGCGTAGTCGCCGTAGAATGTGATGTGATGGGCATTGACCTCCTTGAATTCGATGCGCCGCCACCGTGAATTACGGGCACGCACCCAGGTACCGTCACGGTTCCCGATGGCATAATATCGTTGCTCCCGGGTTTCGCACCGGATACCTTCGAAAGACACGTTGGTTGCCCCGCCGGCGGTCTTGATCACCAGCGTATACCGCACCACGCCGTCGCTGCCCGTCGATACGGATTTTCCATCTATGAAAAACCGGTGGGACGTAGCCGACCCGACGTCCAGCGGTATCAATGTATCGTCCGTGGGATAAGCAGGAATCTGTACCTGCATTTCAGCCCAAGGTTTGATTTCGCGTTCGAACGCATAATCCCAGCCGTCCCATTGCGCAAAAACCGGACCGGCCACCAGCACCCCGGCAGCCGCCCAGCATTTCAACCGGAAGCGCATATTCTTCATCCGGCGGATTGTACCGCCTGCACGACGAACGCGGGGCCAGTGCGTGAATGGAACCGGCTGTACTAGGCCGCCAGATCCGCGAGTAGCGACGCACGGGTGACATCACCGACGCGCGTTATCGTGGCCGAGTAGTTCGGATGGTCGATACCCATGGCGAGTGTGGCACCGCCGCGCAGTGCAGAGACCATCTCCGCCGTCAGTTCAAAGCGGAGAAAATGCACCGAAGAGGTTTTCTCGGCGTTCTCGCGCTCGAGATCCTCGTCGGCGATCGCAAAGACGCGGTCACAGCCCTCCACCTGAACCCAGACTCGATCCTCGACCCCGATCAGCTGCGCGAGCTTGTGTCGACGCTCGCTTTCATCGGGATACTCAATCATCATTGTGGCCTTCCAGTTGCTGCCGTCCGGAATCAGCGGATTGTAGGCTTCGAGTTCATCGACGATGCCTGCTGCCTCGAAAATCCGCTCGGCGCGCAGCATTTCCTGCACCTGGTAACGTATGGTGAGCTCATCCTCAAAAATCAGGGTCACGTTCGTGCCCAGCTGGATCGCGCGGTCCTTCTTGTGCGCCATCACCTTGGCGCGGAACTCCGGCCGCGCTCTGGCGTACGCTTCGAGGGGCATCAATGTATCTTGGCTAATTTGTGGCATGGCGGGTATCAGAGTCCGTAGGCAATACGTATCAATGTCAGGGGGTGCTGTTTTTGCGCATCACCGCCGCCAATACCCTGCTCAATATGGCGCCCGGCAATTGCACAGTCAGAACTGATGTAGTCAGGGGCGGCATCCCCCATCAGCCGGAACACCGGGCGGCCGATTTTCATCGACTGTTCAAAAAACTCGCTTTTAACGCCCCAGGTGCCATCATGGCCGGCGCAGCGTTCGACCGTGGTGACTTTGGTGTCCGGAATCATTTCCAGCAACTCACGCGTCTTCTGTCCCATGTTCTGCACGCGCAGGTGACAGGGAATGTGGTACGACACTTTGCCCAGCGACTGGCTGAATACCCTTTTCAGCAACCCCTCCTTGTGGCGCAGCACGAGATACTCGAAGGGATCGAATATCGCTTCGGCCACGGCCTTGACGTCCGCATCGCCCGGAAACATCAAGGGCAATTCCTGCTTGAACATCAGCGTGCAGGAGGGCACCGCGGTCAGGATCGCATAACCTTTCCGCGCCAGCTTCGCCAGCACCGGAATATTGACGTCCTTGTTGCGGGCTACGGCTTCCAGATCACCCAGTTCCAGCTTGGGCATGCCGCAACAGGCTTCTTTGTCGACTATGATCGACGGGATCTCGTTGTGTGCGAGGATTTTCACCAGGTCGTGGCCGATACCGGGCTCGTTGTAGTTGATATAACAGGTTGCGAAAATAGCAACCTTGCCTGGCGTGGTCTTGCCGTCTTTGACCGGAAATGACGCGTCAGGCCTGGCGGTCGCGCGGAACTTTGCGCTGTCGTATTCGGGCAGCACGCGATCCCTGTGGATGCCCAGCATGCTGTCCATGACTTTGCGCACCGGCGCGGCCTTGTTGGCCGCATTCACCATCTGCACCACCACCGGGATCGAAGCGAGCTTGCCCAGTGCGTCGGTGCTCGACAGCAGCTTGTCGCGGAACGTCACGCCGCCTTTGCGGAATTTGACGGCCTTGGCGCGCAGCATCAAATGCGGGAAATCGACATTCCATTCGTGCGGCGGCACATACGGACACTTGGTCATGTAACACATGTCGCACAGGTAACAGCGGTCGATAACCTCCCAGTAGTCCTTCTTGGGAATGCCGTCGACTTCCAGCGTCGGACTTTCATCAACGAGATCGAACAGCTTGGGAAACGCCGTGCACAGATTTACACAGCGGCGGCACCCGTGGCAAATGTCGAATACCCGCTCCAGTTCATGGTTGAGCTTGTCTTCGTTGTAAAAATCGCCCGACTGCCAGTCGAGCGGGTGCCGGGTGGGGGCCTCTAGACTACCTTCACGTGCGGTCATGATCTGGTCTACCGGTCAGTTGCAGCGTCAGAAAAGAAAGAGGCGCACGCGCGCCTCTTTCCGTCACGAACGGCGGGCGCCTGCTCAGTCGGCCAAGCCGTCCAGCGCTTTCTGGAATCGGTTCGCGTGCGAACGCTCGGCCTTCGCCAGCGTCTCGAACCAGTCGGCGATTTCGCCAAAACCTTCATCGCGCGCGGTCTTGGCCATCCCCGGGTACATATCGGTGTACTCGTGGGTCTCGCCGGCAATCGCGGCTTTCAGGTTTTCGCGGGTGCGACCGATCGGCAGATCGGTTGCGGGATCACCACAGGGTTCCATGTATTCAAGATGCCCGTGCGCATGGCCGGTTTCGCCTTCAGCGGTGGAACGGAACACGGCAGCCACGTCATTTTGACCTTCCACGTCGGCCTTCGCTGCGAAGTAGAGGTAGCGGCGATTGGCTTGGGACTCACCGGCAAATGCCGCCTTCAAATTTCCATGCGTCTTCGAATTCTTGAGTTGCATAAAAACTCCTTTAAAAACAAAAAGTTACGTCAATTCTTGCACTGAACTGCGAGTTTTGGAAAACTGCCCACACAGATATTTAGACTTACTCTAATCTGTAAATGAAATATAAATCGAACCCCTGAGTGGAGTCAACATTTAATCGGAAAAGGTTTGCGCTGGATCAGTACCAGCGACTATCAGGGACCGAGGCTCGCCTCGATATCGGCAAACGTGCGCGCGACCGCGTCGGTGGTAATGGCAATACCCAGCTGGCGCGCAATCTGGGTCGCCGAAAACACGCCACGTACCCGCTGCCGGCCCTTGGCGTCCTGATCCACCACCAGCGTGTGCTGCCGTCCGGCCGCCTTCAGTGTAGCCACGATATGGCCAATGGTTGCGGTGCTGACGTCACGCATGTCCAGCACTTCGAGCGCAGCACGGGGCGTCATGATGTCACGCACCTGGAGCTCGCTGCGCAGCACTCCGCGCTGCACGGCGGTCTTGACCGGTTTTTCGCCGAGCACGTCATTGGCGGTCACGATCCCGTGCAGCTTCCGGTCCTGATCGACGACCAGCAGCGAGCGCACGCCGCGCTGAATCATCCGGCGATGCGCCTCATCGACCGTATCTCCGGGAAGAATGATGACCGCTGTCACCCGCGTGAAGTCGGTCATTACATCCACGGCAGGGCTGTCGATATGCACGCGTTCAAGGACCACCTGTGTCGGCTGCGCATAGCCGATATCCGTCTCCAGCGAGATCGGTTTGATTGCCGGGTAGTCGCGTGCCATCGTTGCCTCATCTTTCAATTAAAAAACCATCGATCTCAAGCAGCCATCCAACGTCGGCAACGGTTGCCCGCGCCGGCGCGCTGCGCTATACCCCGACCCGGGGTGTCCGTTGCCGCTTGCGCTGGTCCAGGTGCCGCACCAGATATCGGGAAAGTTCGTTGAGTGCCTGCTCGTAGACGGCACGTTTGAACTCGATGACGTCCTGGGTTGGTGCCCAGTATTCATGCCAGCGCCAGGCATCAAATTCGGGTTTTTCCGTTGCGCGCAGGCAAACATCGCAGTCCCTGCCCACCAGTCGCAGCAGGAACCAGATCTGCTTCTGTCCGCGATAGTTGCTGCGCCATTCGCGCCGCAACCAGCGTTCCGGAACTTCGTAGCGCAGCCAGTCCCGGGTGCGTCCCAGCACCTGCACGTGCTCGGGCTTGAGGCCGACTTCTTCACGCAACTCGCGGTACATCGCCGCTTCCGGACGCTCGCCGCCGTGGATACCGCCCTGCGGAAACTGCCACGAGTGCTCACGTACCCGCTTACCCCAGAAAACCTCGTTTTTCCAATTGCACAAAACGATTCCGACATTGGGGCGATAGCCATCTCGATCGATCATGGTCATCCCCGGATCTGTTGAACATATGGACTTGATTTTTTCACAAATCCCCGGGCAATGAAAGCCTGCCGCAACGATGGATCTCAGGTGTGCAGCCCGGTGGCATCGCTGCGGTTCATGGTGCGCAACCCGGCGACAAACTGCGGAAACTCCAGGCCGTAACGGGACTCCAGGGCCGCTGCACGCTGTTCCAGGTCATCCCAGCGCAGCGACCCCGGCGGGTCGCGGAAGGCAAAGGCAATCACATTACCGGGCTTGCGCGCCGGCAAACACAGCGTGCCCTGCGGAAACGCGTCCTCGATGCGCTTGAGGATATCGTTGAACTGGCGGTCACCGCCCCACAGGTTCACCACCAGCACGCCGCCGGGTGCCAGGCGCTCGCGGCAATGTCCATAAAACTCGCGTGTAGCCAGTTCCTCGACATGGGACTCTGCGTTGTAACCGTCAACCATGATGACGTCGGCCTGTACATCGCTTCGCCCCATGTATTCCGCGCCATCACTGATCGTGACCTGAAATCGCGCGTCGTCCGGCGGTACCAGAAAACATTGCCGGGCGATGGCCACCACCTGCGGATCGATCTCCAGCACCCGCGTCGTTGCACCAGGCAGATGATGATAGACAAACTTGGCCACCGAACCGCCACCGAGACCGACCATCAACACCCTGTGCGGGACCGGGTGAAACAACAGGAAGGCCATCATCGATCGCGTGTAGGACAGCTCCAGATCGTTCGGCCGGGAAATGCGCATGGCGCTCTGCACGGTATCGCTGCCGATATGCAGCGAACGCACGCCGAACTTCTCGCTGACATACACCGTTTTGGCGTCCTCCGCCGGCTTGCGCAGGCGCCACTTGGGCAGGAATTTCATGCGTTCTCTACCGGGGTTGCTCGTAAGGTTCGGTAGAATAAGGGTTTTATCGGATCGGGAACAGGCATGCGCGTCTCGCAGTTTTTTATTTCCACGCTGAAGGAAGCCCCTGCCGAGGCGGAAGTCATCAGCCACAAACTCATGCTGCGCGCCGGGCTGATCAAGCGCCTCACCAGCGGCGTCTATACCTGGATGCCGCTGGGGCTGCGCGTGTTGCGCAAGGTGGAAAACGTCATCCGCGAGGAAATGAACCGGGGGGGCGCCATTGAACTGCTGATGCCAGCGGTGCAGCCGGCCGAACTGTGGCACGAATCAACGCGCTGGGAACAGTATGGTCCGGAACTGCTGCGGATCAAGGACCGCCACCAGCGCGACTTCTGCTTCGGCCCGACCCACGAGGAAGTGGTCAGCGACGTGGTGCGCCGGGAAATCAAGAGCTACCGCCAGCTTCCGCTGAATTTCTACCAGATCCAGACCAAGTTCCGCGATGAAATCAGGCCGCGGTTCGGTGTCATGCGCGGCCGCGAATTCGTGATGAAGGACGCGTATTCCTTCCATGCGGATTACGCTGACCTGGTCCGCGAGTACCACAACATGCATGACACCTACAGCCGTATCTTCACGCGCCTGGGACTGAAATTCCGCGCGGTCGCCGCCGACACCGGCTCCATCGGCGGCACCGGATCCCACGAATTCCATGTGCTTGCCGATTCCGGCGAAGATGCCATTGCCTACTGTCCGCACTCCGATTACGCCGCAAACGTCGAACTGGCCGAAGCTGTAGCACCGGCTGCACGACGCCCGGCTCCAGCACAACCGCTGCAAAAAGTGCATACACCCGCGATCAGATCCATCCCCGAACTGTGCGCCTTCCTGAATTTGCCGCCGGAACGCACAGTCAAGGCCGTGGTTGTCGATGGCGTCGACGAGCGGCCGGTGCTGCTGCTGGTGCGCGGGGATCATGAACTCAATCTGGTCAAGGCCGGCAAACTCGCCCAGGTCAAGCAGCCGGTCGCATTTTCGTCGGCGGCCGCGATCCGCGGCGCATTCGGTGCCGATCCCGGGTCGCTGGGTCCCGTCGGCTTCAAAGGCACGGTGGTGAGCGATCGCGCGGTGGCGGTGATGGCTGATTTTGTCGTCGGCGCCAATGCCAATGACCACCATTACACCGGCGCCAACAGCGGCCGCGATTTCGCCGAGCCGGTCGTCGCCGACATCCGCAACGTCGTCTCCGGCGACCCGTCACCCGACGGCAAGGGCACTCTCGAAATCTGCCGCGGCATTGAGGTCGGGCATATTTTTCAGTTGCGCACCAAGTATTCCCAGGCGCTCAAACTCGGTTTCCTCGACGAGACCGGAAAAACCCAGATCATGGAAATGGGGTGTTATGGCATCGGTGTTACGCGCATCGTTGCCGCGGCGATCGAGCAGAATCATGACCAGCGCGGGATCATTTTCCCGCGGGCCATTGCACCGTTCGATGTCGCCGTCGTGCCGATCGGTTATCACAAAAGCCCGCAGGTCAAGGAAGCCGCCGACCGCTTGTACGACGAACTCGCCGCCGGAGGCATCGATGTGCTGCTCGACAACCGCGACGAGCGCCCCGGCGCGATGTTCGCAGACATTGATCTGATCGGCGTGCCGCACCGCGTCGTCATCAGCGAGCGCAGCCTGAAGGAGGGACAGATCGAATACAAGGGGCGGCGCGATGCCCAGCCGCGCAACCTGCCCTTGACTCAGGCAATAATATCAATAAAATCAATAATATGCGAGGAATCCTCCACACACTGAACGGCATCGTGTTGCTGCTCGTTCCGCTGATCGGACATGGCGGTGCGCAGAAATACGAGCCGCTATCGGCCAGCGTGCAGGCGACGCTGCATCGTGCGATCGCGGACCAGGCCGTGCCGGTGCTGGCTTTTGACGACGCCCAGGAAGCGCGTGCGTGGCTGGAAGCCATGTCGTCACGGCTCGCCCGGAAAATTCCCGATCGCGTCGCGCGCGACGAATTCCTGCTGACGGTCCACTATGAGGCGAAGCGCGCGGGACTTGATCCCCAGCTTGTGCTCGGCCTGATCCAGGTCGAAAGCGCATTTCGCAAGTACGCGGTATCCAGCGCCGGGGCTCGCGGCTTCATGCAGGTGATGCCGTTCTGGGCAAAGCTGATCGGCACGACCGAGCACAACCTGTTTCACCTGCGCACCAACTTGCGCTACGGTTGCACGATCCTGCGCCACTACCTGGACATTGAGAGCGGCAACCTGTTCCGTGCACTCGGCCGTTACAACGGCAGCCTCGGCAAGGCGGATTACCCGAACTTGGTGCTGCACGCCTGGCAGGGGACCTGGCGCTACACGCCGCCACCGACCGGCATCAGGACTGCGCACTAAACAACTGTCAGCGCCCATGCGCACGCCAGCGGCGAGGCCCATGAGAGACATTCTCGTCCTCTACTACACGCATCACGGTGCCACTCGCGAAATGGCGCAGCTGGTCGCGCGCGGCATCGAGCAGGCCGGCGCCTGCGCACGTCTGCGCACCGTGCCGCGCGTGTCGGCCGTCTGCGAGGCCACGGCGCCGGCGATCCCTGCGGCGGGCGCACCCTATGCGGAACTGCGTGATCTGGAGGAATGCGCAGGGCTCGCGCTGGGCTCGCCCACCCGCTTCGGCAACATGGCGGCCCCGATGAAATATTTCTGGGATTCCACTTCAGGCCTGTGGCTCAAAGGTACGCTCGCCGGCAAGCCGGCTGCGGTGTTCACCTCCACGGCAAGCCTGCACGGTGGCCAGGAAACCACGCTGATCTCCATGATGCTGCCGCTGCTGCATCACGGCATGCTGATAGTCGGATTACCTTATACGGCCCCGGAGTTGCTGACCACGTCGACCGGTGGCACGCCCTACGGACCGAGCCACCATGCCGGCGCTGCCAGCGATCTGCCGGTGTCCGAGCATGAACGAAGATTGTGCATCGCCCTGGGCAAGCGGCTCGCGGAAATCGCGTTGCGGCTGTCGGCATGAAGCGCGGCGCTGCGGCGCGGGGCTGCCGCCTCGCGGCGGTTGCCAGTCTGTGCACGCTGCTGCTGCTGTGTCTTGCCTGGGAGTTGTGGCTGTCACCGTTGCGACCTGGCGGCTCGTGGCTTGCACTCAAGGTCGTGCCGCTGCTGTCGATTGCGCCGGGCATTGCGCGTGGCCGCATCTATACGTACCGCGCATCGACGATGCTGATCCTCGCCTATGTTGCCGAAGGCGTCGTCCGCGCCTGGTCGGAACAGGGTCTGAATGCCAGCCTCGCCGCCGCAGAAATCGCACTGTCGGCGATGTTCTTCGTCGCAGCAATCGCTTATGTCCGCATCAGTCTGGCCATCAGAGCCGCAGCCCCCGCAACAGCAGCGTAATCACCAGCGAAAAAATGATGCTGGTGGCAAGCGGATAATAGAATGTCCTGCCCCGGCGCTCCAGCTGCAGGTCCCCGGGCAATCGCCCGAGACCGAGCTTGGCAAGCAGCGGCCGGGCCAGACCCCGGGGCGAACAGGACGACGGCAAATGTGACGAGCCATTTTCAGCATAGCCGCAATCGTCGTCGCCCGCACCTGACCCTGCCGGCTGATCCCTGCAACTACAGCTGCGGGTTCAGCCGTTCCGCTTTCGCGTGCAGCTTGTTGAGCGCGTTGATATAGGCCTTGGCCGAAGCCACCACGATGTCGGTATCGGCACCCTGACCGTTGACAATGCGCCCGTCCTTGGACAGCCGCACGGTCACCTCGCCCTGCGCGTCAGTACCGGTGGTAATGGCATTGACCGAGTACAGCAGCAGTTCGGCATCGCTGGCGACCAGCGCCTCGATGGCCTTGAATGCCGCATCGACCGGACCGCTGCCGTGGGATTGCGAAGGCAGTTCCTTGCCGCCGTCCGACATGATGATGCGCGCGTAGGGCTGCTCCCCAGTCTCGGAATGCGCGGTCAACGACAACAGGTTGTAGCGCTCGTTCTCGATGTGTTCGAGGTTTTCCTCGGTAATCAGCGCATGCAGATCCTCGTCGAATATTTCGCGCTTCTTGTCGGCCAGTTCCTTGAAGCGCTTGAATGCGGCATTGAGCGCCTCTTCCGACTCGAGGTCGACGCCGATCTCATGCAGGCGCGTCTTGAACGCATTGCGTCCGGAGAGTTTGCCCAGCGTCAGCCGGTTGGTGGTCCAGCCTACCGATTCCGCACTCATGATTTCATAGGTCTCGCGATGCTTCAGCACGCCGTCCTGGTGTATGCCGGATTCATGTGCAAACGCGTTGGCGCCAACGATCGCCTTGTTGGGTTGCACCGGATAGCCGGTGATGCCTGAAACCAGCTTCGAAGCCGGCACGATCTGCGTAGCATCAATATTGGTATCGCAGGTGAACAGATCCTGGCGCGTGCGCACAGCCATGACGATTTCCTCCAGCGCGGCATTGCCTGCGCGCTCGCCAAGACCGTTGATGGTGCACTCCACCTGCCGCGCGCCGTTCTGCACCGCGGACAGCGAATTGGCGACGGCCAGACCGAGATCGTTATGGCAATGCACCGACCAGATTGCCTTGTCCGCATTCGGAATGCGTTCGCGCAGGTTGCGGATCAGCCGCCCGAACTGGTCGGGCAGCGTGTAGCCCACGGTATCCGGCACGTTGATCGTCGTCGCCCCCGCCTTGATCACCTGTTCGAGAATGCGGCAGAGAAAATCGAGATCCGAGCGGCCGGCGTCCTCCGGCGAGAATTCGACATTGTCGGTGTACTCACGCGCCCACTTGATCGCCCGCACAGCCTGATCAATGACCTGCGAAGGCTCCATGCGCAGCTTTTTTTCCATGTGGATGGGCGAGGTTGCGATGAACGTGTGCACGCGCGGTCGTGCGGCCACCTTGACAGCCTCACCGCAGCGGCGAATATCGCGCTCGTTGGCGCGCGCCAGACCACATATGGTGCTGTCCCTGATCGCCCGCGCGACGGCCTGCACGGACGCGAAATCGCCGTCGCTGGCGGCAGGGAAACCCGCCTCGATGACGTCCACGCGCATGCGCTCCAGCTGCCGGGCGATGCGGAGTTTGTCGTCGCGGGTCATCGATGCGCCAGGGCTTTGCTCGCCGTCGCGCATCGTCGTGTCAAATATGATCAGTTTTTCCTTGGCCATGATTGATACCTCAGTAATCGCATCGGGGTGCACCGATTGCGCACCCGGAATTGGGGCTCCCGGCACCCTGCTCCGGGCCGGACTGAAACTGCAGAATTGGGGGTAGGGTTAGCGCGCGCGGCCGCGCAGCAGCAGACCGGCCAGCGCAAGCGCGGCGGGGGAAAAGAACTCTTGGGTCTGCGTTGGACGACACATGCGGTGAAATATATCGAGTTTTTTTTGACGGCGCAAGTCGGCTATCCCGGAGCCGCTGGCGGCGGCAGGCGCTTGCCGCGCAATTTGTCATAAACCCAGAGCGCATATCCCGATAACCCATAAAGCGCGAACAGGGTAAACAGCAGTTCGGGCAACGTTCCTGCAAACGAGATCAGCAATACGAAGCCCAGCGCGATCGCGACCACCGCAGAAAATGGCACGCTCTTGCGCAGGTTGATGTCCTTGCCGCTGTAGTACCGCAGATTGCTCACCATGGTCAGGCCCGCGACCAGCGTCAATCCCCAGGCCAGCCATTTCACATCAGCACCTTTCACCTGATATTCGGTCATTGCCAGAACCAGCCCGGCAACCACCGCCGCCGCCGCTGGACTGGGCATGCCCTGAAAAAACCGCTTGTCGACGACATCGATGTTGGTATTGAAACGCGCGAGCCGCAATGCAGCACAGGCACAGTAGACGAACGCGGCGATCCAGCCCAGTTTGGTGGATAACCACGGGCCAAGCAGCGGCACGGTTTGCATCGCGGCGAAGTCTTTCAGGGCCCAGACATACACCACCAGCGCAGGCGCCACCCCGAACGACACCATGTCGGAGAGGCTGTCGAGTTCGGCGCCGAATGCACTTTGAGTGTGAGTCAGCCGAGCCACGCGGCCGTCGAGTCCGTCAAGCACGAGGGCAACGAATATCGCAATCGCCGCCTGCTCGAAACGCCCGCCGACCGCCTGCACAATGGCATAAAAGCCGGCAAACAGCGCCGCAATGGTAAACAGGTTGGGCAGCCAATAGATCCCGCGCTTTGCAAAACGGGATTTGATGAAAAGTTTGTGGTCCTTGGGCTCAGCCATAGGAGGACATCTTAAACCATGGGGACCGAGGACGTCAGTGCGATCTGCACCCGGGTCTCAGGCCAAGACGGCCAGCACGGTCGCGGTCGCATAGACCTTGTCGCCGACGGTCACGCGCGGTATCGCCGAGAGCGGCAGATAAACGTCAACCCGGGATCCGAACCGGATAAAACCGAAACGCTGGCCGCGTGCCAACGGCTGTCCCGCCTTGGCATAACACAGGATACGACGGGCAATCAGTCCGGCAACCTGCACGCAGGTCACATCCTCGCCATCCGGGGTGCGCAGATAGATCACCGCACGCTCATTTTCCGCGGAAGCCTTCGACAACTCCGCGTTGAAGAAGCTGCCGGGAAAGTACCAGATTTTCTCCACGACACCATCCACCGGACTGCGGTTGGAGTGGGCGTTGAAGACATTCATGAACACGCTGATCTTGAGTGCATCCCGCT
>RPOR01000012.1 GCA_003820645.1 Betaproteobacteria bacterium | reverse complement strand
GCTCTACGGCATCTTCCGCTTGGGCCGCAAAAAGGACTATTCCGCGCCGCGCTCAACCGCAACAACGGCCGGTGCGCTGGGCACGATCTTGGGCAAGATGTGGCCGCACCGGGAATTCCGCGCAGATTCCGCAGCGGCCACGTTCAACGGGTATCTGTACCACGTCGGCTGGTTCGTCGCTTTCGTCGTCTTCGTGCCACACATCGCTTTTGTCAAACGCCTGACCGGCCTGTCCTGGCCGGCGCTGCCCGACCCGGTGATGTATGTGGCCACGGCCATTGCGATCCTCTGTCTGGTCGCCGCCCTGCTGCGGCGCATGACCGACCCGGTGCTTCGCCTGCTGTCCAATTTTGATGACTACTTTTCGTGGATAGTCACCGTGCTGCCGCTGGTAACCGGAATGGCGCTGATCCACGGCAGCTACTACGGCATGGCACAGCTCCCGCCCGCCAACTACCCCGTCCCGCTTGCACTGCACCTGCTGAGTCTCGAGCTGCTACTGATCTGGATGCCATTTGGCAAACTGTCGCACGCCTTCCTGGTGTTCGTCTCCCGCGGTACCACGGGTGCCGCCTTCGCGCGCAAAGGAGCACGGTCATGAGTGACATCAATCTCCGTTTTCCGCTGGACCTCGATTCACCGCGCTTCTCGATCCGGAAGCCGGAGCCGCGCAGCGACAGGCAAGGTGACATTCCCGATGGCGAACGCGTCAGTCGGGCGATGCAGGCGTTCATGAAGGACTTCAGCGCGACCACGGCCACCTACATGGAATCGTGCATCCATTGCGGCCATTGCGCCGACGCCTGCCACTTCTACAAGGTCACCGGCGACCCCAAATACACGCCCATCTGGAAACTCGAGCCGTTCAAGCAGGCCTATAAACGCGAGGCTGGCCCGTTCGCATTCGCTTATCGCGCCTTCAACCTCAAGCCCAAGGTCACGCTCGCGGAACTCGAGGAGTGGCAGCACCTGCTCTACGACAGCTGCACGATGTGCGGACGCTGCACCATGATCTGCCCGATGGGCATCGACATCGCTTCGCTGGTCAGCCAGGCGCGTCACGGCATGTTCGCGGCCGGCCTGGTACCGCATGAACTGTGGGCGGTCGCCGAACGCGCCGAGCGCGAAGGCAGTCCGCTCGGTGCTACGCCGAAAGTGCTGAAGGACCGCGTCGAATGGCTCGCCGACGACTTTGACGTCGAAATTCCCCTCGACAAGCCCCGGGCCGACGTCGTCTGCACGCTGTCGTCGATCGAGATCATGAAATATCCCGATTCCATCGTGGCGATCGCAAAAATAATGAACCATCTCGGCGTCGACTGGACGCTGCGCAGCGACGGTTACGAGGCCACCAACTTCGGCCTGTTGTCGGGCAATGCGGCATGGCAGAAGGAGCTGACTCTCAAGCTGATCAAGGCAGCGGTTGCTGCGGGCGCGAAAATGCTGATATTGCCCGAATGCGGCCACGCCTACGGCGCGCTGCGCTGGCAGGGTGCAAACTTCTACGGTCAGCCGCTGCCGTTTGAAGTGCTGCACATTTCCGAGTTTCTGTCGGCTCAGGTGCGCAGCGGCAAGCTGAAACTCAAAAAACTCGACAAGTCCGTGACTTTCCATGATCCCTGCCAGGTATCGCGTCGCGGCGGCGCCACCCAGGCACCGCGCGATGTGTTGCAGGCGCTGGGGGCGGACCTGCGGGAAATGCGCGACAGCGGTGACCTGGGTTACTGCTGCGGTGGTGGTGGCGGCGTGGTGACGATTCACCGCGCCGACGACCTGCGCCATGCGGCATTCGACATCAAGATCCGCCAGATCAACGCGACGGGCGCCGAGGTGCCGGTGACCAGTTGCGCCAACTGTCGCCAGACCTTCGACGATGGCCAGGCCCATTACCAGTGGGACAAGAAAATGGCCAGCCTGGTGGAGATGGTCGCCGACCAGATCGCCGATTAAGTCCGGGAGCAGGCAGGACCGACGGTCCTGCTACCGGCTATACTCGTGTTCCAATACGCGAGTCAATGCCGTGTCCGGACTATACATACCGTCAATAACCCCGCCCCCGGCGCAGGACCGCCCTGCGTTGTGGTTCGCCTTTCAGCGTTCGTCGATACTGGTACAGAATCCGGAATCCGCCGTGCTGCCCTGCTGCTGCGCCCTGACCGAACACGGCATTGCGCCGTTGCGCAGCCATTACCTGGGGCAACTCGGCGAACACCACTGTTACGCCGCAGATGTTGATGATGCACTCCCGCTGCCCGATGGCTGGGCCACTCTTGGCCTGCGTGACCTGTTCGGCATGGTCGACGACACCGTTGCGGCGCTGTCCGGTCGCGCCTTCCAGATCATCGACTGGGAGCGCAACCACCAGTTCTGCAGCCGCTGCGGCACGCCGATGCGGGCGCGCACCGATGAACGCGCCCGCGCCTGCCCCACGTGCCGCTTCACCAGCTACCCGCCGGTATCTCCCGCAGTCATGGTGCTGATCACCCGCGGACGGGAACTGCTGCTGGCGCGCAAATCGGTATGGCAGCCCGGGCGGTATTCGGCGATCGCCGGATTCGTCGAGCCCGGGGAAATGCTCGAGGACACCGTAGCCCGCGAAACCCGCGAGGAAGTCGGCGTCGAAGTCGGCGCATTGCGCTATTTCGGCAGCCAGCCCTGGCCATTCCCGCATTCCTTGATGGTCGCTTTCACTGCCGAATACGCCGGCGGCGAACTGCGCCCGGACGGCGTCGAAATCGAGGAGGCTGCCTGGTTCGACGCAGAGGCACTGCCCCGGCTGCCGCCCAGCGTCAGCATTTCACGCCGGCTGATCGTCACGGTCGCCGCGGAACTGGCGCGACTGCATCCGCAGGGCCGTTGAGGTACTGCGAAAAATACTGAAATCTTCCATCAATGATGAATCCCCTGCTTCGTCTGCACGCCCTCGGCCAGCGCATCTGGCTCGACAACCTGTCGCGCACGCTGCTGCATGACGGGACGTTGAAAAAACTCGTGACTGACGACCGCATTGCCGGCGTCACCTCGAATCCGACCATTTTTTTCAAGGCCATCAGTGACAGCCCGCACTACCAGGACGAACTGCAGCGCCTGAAAAACGACCCGACGCTGTCTGCAGAACAGCGCTACGAGACGCTGGCGATCGCCGACATCCAGGCGGCCTGCGACCTGCTGCAGCCGGTATTCAAGGCGACTGCCGGCGACGACGGTTATGTCAGCCTTGAAGTTTCTCCGGCGTTGGCACACGACGCCACGGCCACGGTGGCTGCCGGCCTGCGCCTGAAAGGCACGGTGGCGCGCGGCAATCTGCTGATCAAGGTACCCGCAACCGCAGCCGGCCTGACCGCCATCGAGGAACTGGTGGCGCAGGGTTGTTCGGTCAATGTGACACTGATGTTTTCGTTGCGCCATGTGCGCGAGGTGGCACAGGCCTACCTGCGCGGCATCACCCGGCATATCGACGCCGGCGGCGACGCGCGCAAGGTCAAATCGGTCGCGAGCCTGTTTCTGAGCCGCGTCGATACCCTGGTGGACAAACGCCTGGAAGCCGCCGGTGGCGACGCGCTCGCGCTGCGCGGCCGGTCCGCGGTTGCGCTCGCCAAACTGGCTTACCAGGATTACCTGACCACCTTTTCGGATACCGCCTTCGGCGCACTGGCCAAACGCGGCGCACGGGCGCAGGCCATGCTGTGGGCCAGCACCGGCACCAAGAATCCGGCTTACAGCGATGTGCTGTACGTCGAATCGCTGATCGGACCGCAGACCATCAACACCGTGCCCGATGCGACGCTCGCAGCCTTTCGCGAGAACGGCCGCGCCGAAGCAACCCTGGAAGCCGGCATCGACGCCGCGCGCGAACAGTTCGCAGCGCTGCAGCGCTTGGACATCGACATGGATGCCATCGGTCAGGAACTGCAGGCGGAAGGTCTCAAGCAGTTCGAAGAATCGTTCCGGCAACTGCTTGCGCTGACCGCAGCCTGATCCGTATTTCTCAGGAATCCGCGCGGCGCCACAGCGCGCCACCGCTCGCCTTGTCGATATCGGCGAGTTGCGCCTCGTGCGCCGCGATCTCCACGGGATCGGCGCGCAATACCGCCAACTTCAGGTCACCGCGATCGAACCCGGCTACCCGGACTTCCGAGCGTACGGTTTCGGCTTCGATGATCAGGCTTTCCTGCCCGCGGGTCATCGCCAGATAGACCTCGGCCAGCAGTTCGGCGTCCAGCAATGCGCCATGCAGCGTGCGCGCGGAATTGTCGATCTGGTAACGCTCGCACAGCGCGTCGAGGCCGTTGCGTTTCCCCGGGTGCAGATCCTTGGCCATGCGCAGGGTATCGATGATGACCGGGCAATAGGCCTTGAAGCGCTTCCTGCGCGCCAGCGCCAGTTCCGCATCGAGAAATCCGATGTCAAACGGGGCGTTGTGGATGATCAGTTCGGCACCGGAGACATAATCGATGAATTCATCGACGATTTCATGGAATTTCGGCTTGTCGCCGAGAAATTCGGTGGTCAGGCCATGCACCTGCAGGGCACCCTCGTCGCTGTCGCGACCCGGATTGACGTAGCGGTGGAAATGCCGACCGGTGAGCCGCCGGTTGACCAGTTCCACACCGGCCACCTCGATGATGCGGTGCCCCAGCTTCGGATCAAGGCCGGTGGTTTCGGTATCGAGAATGATCTGCCGCGGCGGCATCAGGCGCCCCGCGCCGGTTTGACGCTGTCCGCCCCCATGTTGGCGAGCACATCGGCACGTTCATTGCCGTCGTGGCCGGAATGGCCCTTGACCCACAGCCACTCGATATCATGCCGCGCGGCAAGTTCATCGAGCTGGCGCCACAGGTCGTCGTTTTTCACCGGCTTCCGGTCAGCGGTTTTCCAGCCGCGCTTTTTCCACGCGTGGATCCATTCCGAAATGCCCTGTTGCACGTACTTCGAATCCGTATGCAGACGCACACGGCAGCGGCGCTTGAGTGCCTCCAGCGCGCGGATAACCGCCGTCAGCTCCATGCGGTTGTTGGTGGTATGGGGCTCGCCACCGAACAATTCCCGGGTTTTGCCGTCGCTGCTGAGAAGCACCCCCCAACCGCCGACCCCCGGATTGCCCTTGCAGGCACCGTCGGTATAAATGTCGACGACGTCGCTTTTGATCCCGCGATTCATTGTATGCGTGTCCTCGCCGCCGCAGCATCGTCATCCCGCACCCGCTCCGGCACCGGAGACAGGTTCTTTCGCGGTGCGACCCGATCGCTCCACTTCGGCATGATCAGGCGGATACCGCGGACTCGCTTGATCGCCTGCAGGAAAAACACGCCGCCGGCGATCGGCCACCAGCGATCGCCGGCTTTTTCCATGAAACAGAAGCGATCCAGCCATTTCTGTTCCGTACACGGCGGCGCATAACAGGTCATCGATCCGGCAACGATCTCGAGGCCGACCAGCGCAAACCAGTCCTTGACCCGCGGCAAATGGATGAAGCGGCCGCTCCAGGGGAAATCCCGGCGCGCACTGACGCTGCGGCGCAGGCCCCACAGGCTCACCGGATTGAATCCCGAAATGACCACATGCCCTTCGGCACGCAGCACGCGCGCAACTTCCCGCATCACCTGGTGCGGGTGTTCGGTAAATTCCAGCGTGTGCGGCAGCACCATCAGGTCAACGCTGTTCGATTCAATCGGCAGGTCGCGGAAATCCGCGCGCAGTCCGACTGCGCCCTGCGGCCCCACGCATACCCGCAATGGTATCCGGCTCGCGCGCAGCAGATCGATCTGCTCAAGGCCGAGCTGCAGCGCGTGATAGCCGAAGATATCGGCAACGGCGCCATCGAAATACGCCTGTTCCCGCGCGAACAGATACTGGCCGGGCGGACTCGCCAGCCACTGCGTCGCGGAAAGGCCGCCTGCTGCAATTGACATGCCGCGAGTTTAAATCATAATCGGTCGCTGATCAGAACCGGAGTTCGATATGGCGTCTTACGAAGTCGTGCCGCTGCGCGCGTTTGCCGACAATTACATCTGGACCATCCGCGACGCAGGCCATGCTGTTGTCGTCGATCCCGGCGATGCGCAGCCCGTGCTCGATTACCTGGCGCGCGAAAAGCTGAAACTGGTTGCCATACTCAACACTCACCATCATGCGGATCATGTCGGCGGCAACGCCGCATTGCTCACCCACGCGGCAGTTCCTGTTTACGGACCGCGCGACGAGCGCATTCCCGAGGTCACCGTGCGCCTCGCCGACGGCCAGCACTTCGTACTGCCGCACTTCAACATCGAAATGGAAACGCTGGAGATTCCCGGGCACACCCGGTCGCACATCGCTTTTCACGGCGACGGCATGCTGTTCTGTGGCGACACCCTGTTTGCGGCCGGCTGCGGCCGGCTGTTTGAAGGCACGCCGCGCCAGATGTACGACTCGCTGATCCGGCTGTCCCGCCTGGCCGATGCAACCCGCGTCTATTGCGGCCATGAATACACCCTGGCCAACATCAGGTTCGCCAGGGCTGCCGAGCCGGACAACCTCCGGCTGGCCGAACTCGAGACCGCGGTGCAGTTATTGCGCGCGCGCGACCAGCCGACGCTGCCATCGACCATCGGCCAGGAAAAAGCCACCAACCCCTTCCTGCGCGTGACCGAGCCGGCCATCGTCCACAGTGCCAGCGCGCGGGCTGCGAAAAAGCTCTCGGATCCGGTCAGCGTGCTGGCCGAAATCCGTCACTGGAAAAACAACTTTTGACAATTTCCGAGCGGTGCCGGGGACGATTTCATGCCTCACTTTCGATTGGCTCGATAACATCATGATTATTAAGCACTAATCGGGTTGACTTTGAGCCGGGTCGCAGCTACCATCCGCCAACGCTCACCAATCCGACCACGGATGTCCGCATGCCCCTGATCGCTCGCCACTGCCTGCCTCTGCTCGTCATCCTGCTCGCGGCCGGGTGCGCGCAACTGCCGACCGGCGAACTGGCCGGCGCTGCAACAACGGCAGTGCCGGCGGCCACGGCAACCGTGGCACCGCCGCCGGCAGCACCGCAGATTGCCGAAGCAGCGCCTGCCCCCTCCGCTCCCGCCGAGCCCGCGGTCAAGGCGCCGCCCACCGACCTGTGGGAGCGTATCCGCGCCGGCTTCACGATGCAGTCAATGGACACCGATCTGGTACGGGACTGGGAGGTCCGGTATACCGCAAAACCGGAATATTTTGCGCGCATGGTCGAACGCAGCAGCCATTACCTGTTCCATATCGTTGAGGAAATCGAACGCCGCAAGATGCCGGCCGAGATCGCGCTGCTGCCGATGATCGAGTCCGCCTACAATCCGCAGGCCTACTCCAAGGCCCATGCCTCGGGACTGTGGCAGTTCATTCCCGCCACCGGCCAGCTCTACGGGCTGCGCCAGAACTGGTGGTACGACGGGCGGCGCGATGTCATCGCCGCGACCAGCGCCGCACTGGACTACCTCGAAAAACTGTATGCCCAGTTCGGCGACTGGGAACTGGCACTCGCATCCTACAACTGGGGGGAAGGCGCCGTCGCCCGCGCGGTGGCGCGCAATCAGGCGAAGGGCCTGCCCACCGATTACGCAAGCCTGACCATGCCGGCCGAGACGCGGAACTACCTGCCCAAGCTGATGGCGGTAAAGAACGTCATTGCCGACCCTGCACGGTTCGGCATCCAGCTCGCCAGCGTGCCGAACACACCGTATTTCGAGATTGTCACCGTCAAGCAGCATATCGACGTCAAGCTCGCCGCGAAATTCGCGGAAATGCCGCTGGATGAATTCAAGTTCCTGAACCCCGCGCACAATAAGCAGGTCATCAAGGCTTACGCCGAAACAATCGTACTGCCGCGCGACAAGGTCGCCGTGTTCCAGAGCAATCTTGCGAATCACGACCAGCCGCTGGTGTCGTGGCAGGCCCATACCGTCAAGCACGGGGAAAAACCGGAAAAAATCGCCGCAAAATACGGCATGAGCGTGACCCAGCTGAAACAGGTCAACAACATCGGCAGCAATAACAATTTCCGCGTCGGCCAGCCCCTGCTGGTACCGGTCAAGGCCGGTGTCGAGCCCAACCTGCCCGACCTGCCGGCAGCACCGGTATCGCTGCCCAAGGCCTATAAGGCCGCACGCAGCAAGAATGCCAAGCGCAACATCAAGGCCGGTAGCAAACCCGCGGTGAAGCAGGCCGTCGCCAAACGCAAGCCCGCGAAAACCGCCAAGGCACCGGTCAGGACCGCGACACGGAACGGCAAACCGGTATCAACGCTCGTCGCGACGCAGTCATCCCGTTAAGCACTCACCGGTAAAGATGGCAGCGCGCGGCATGCGACGCGCTGAATGCCTGTTCGTCCGGAAATTCCAATCTGCACTGCGGTAGCGCCGCGCCGCACCGCGGATGAAAATGGCAGCCGTGCGGCGGGTGGACCGGTGACGGCAAATCGCCGGCGAGCTGAATCACCGGACGCGCAGCACTTGGATCCGCAACGGGGACTGCCGACAGCAGGGCCCGGGTGTATGGATGTTTCGGCGTCCGCAACACTTCATCCACCGTGCCCCGTTCGACGATGCGCCCCAGATACATCACTGCGACCTCGTCCGCCATGTATTCAATCACCGACATGTTGTGACTGATGAACAGATAGGCCAGTCCCTTGTCCCGCTGCAGGCGCTGCAGCAGATTGAGTATCTGGGCCTGCACTGAAACGTCGAGCGCACTGGTCGGCTCATCGCAAATGATCAGCTGCGGCTCCACCGACAGGGCACGGGCAATCGCAATCCGCTGGCGCTGCCCGCCGGAAAACTCGTGGGGGTAGCGGTCCCTGACCTCGGGAGACAGGCCGACTTCGCCGAGCAGCGCCGCTATCTGTGCCTGACGCCTCGCCGCGCTGTCGCCAACACCCAGCGCCAGCATGCCCTCCTCCAGCGCATCGCCGATGCGCACCCGCGGGTTCAGCGATGCATAAGGATCCTGGAAAATGATCTGCGCGTGGCGGCGCCGGCGGCGCAACGCGCTGCGATCCAGCGTCAGCAGATCAGCGCCGTCGAACAGCACGCGCCCCCCCGTCGGTTGCACCAGCCGCAGCAACCCCTTGCCGACGGTCGTCTTGCCACAACCGGATTCCCCCACCAGACCCAGTGTGCGGCCTGCGGCAATTCCGAAGGACACGCCATCCACCGCCCTCACCTGGCCCGCCACCCGCCGCAACAGGCCCCGGTGAATGGGGAAATGGATCTTCAGGTCTGCGACCTCCAGCAGTGCCGGATGATCAGTGTGCAGTGATGGCGCAACTGCATCTTGCGGTCCCGCTGCGCATGCAGCGCTGTGCGCGCTGCCCGCTGCGCCGTCGGCATAGAGGTGGCATTTGGCGCGGTGTCCGTCGCGCACCACGCCCCAATCCGGAATGGTATCCGGGCAATGTGCCAGCGCGCGGTCGCAACGTTCGGCGAAGCGGCAACCCTTGAACGGCCGGGTCAGCGCCGGCACCGTGCCACGGATTGCTGCCAGCGCGTGGCCGCGACCGACGCGGTCTGGCAGCGACTCGAACAGTTTGCGCGAATACGGATGTGCCGGCCCGGCAAAAAATGCCTCGACCGGCGCCGACTCGATGATCTCCCCGGCATACATCACGGCAACCTGCTGTGCCATCTGCGCGACAACCCCGAGGTCATGCGTGATCAGCAGCATCGCCATGCCGCGGGAGCGCTGCAGTTCGCGCAGCAGCTCCAGCACCTGTGCCTGCACCGTGACATCCAGCGCGGTAGTCGGCTCGTCGGCAATCAGCAGTGCAGGATCGCAGGCGAGCGCAATGGCAATCATTACCCGCTGTTTCATGCCGCCGGACATCTGGAATGGATACTCGGCCATGCGCCGCCGCGCATCCGGCATGTGCACCGCTTCCAGCAGTTGCAGCACGCGGGCATCGACCGCTGCGCCGGCGAGCCCGGTATGGCGGCGCACGGCTTCGGCAATCTGCGCACCGACCGTCATCACCGGATTCAGTGACAGTCCAGGCTCCTGGAAAATCATGGCCACGCGCCGGCCGCGCACCTCGCGCATGCGCGCCTCCGACAGCGCCAGCAGGTTCTCGCCGTCCAATTCGACAACACCGCCGGCAATTTCGCCCGCCTCGGGCAGCAGCCGCATGATCGACAGTGCAGTCATCGATTTGCCGCAGCCCGATTCACCGACCAGCGCGAAGGTCTGCCCGGCGGCGATGTCAAATGATACGCCGTCGACCGGCAGTACAGGCGCTACGCCACCGTGGATCCGCGCGGTCAACCCGCTGACACGCAGCAGCGGCGCGGTCATGAGTGCCGCCCCGCCATGATCAGCCGCGGATCGAAGGCATCACGCACGGCATCGGCAAACAGGTTGGCGGCCAGCACCAGCGTCAGCATGAACACGAACGCCGCGGCCAGCGACCACCACACCATCGGTTCGCGCGCCATTTCCAGCCGCGCACTGTTGATCATCGTGCCGAAGCTGATCATCGACGGATCGACACCGACGCCGACATAGGACAGCACGGCCTCGGCGAGCACCAGTCCGCTGAAATCCATGACCAGCGCAATCATCACGATATGCATCACGTTGGGGACGATGTGGCGCATCATGATGCGCCAGTGCGACACGCCGAAGGCGTGTGCCGCCTGGATGTATTCCATCTCGCGCAGTTTCAGCGCCTCTCCGCGCAGCAGCCGGCACAGCCCCGTCCAGCTGGTGACGCCGAGTATCACGCACAGCGCGATCAACCGCACATCGGCACGGATCTCGGTGCTCGGGAAAAGCTCCGGGTGGTTCTCGATATAGACCTGCATCATCAGCACCGCGGCTGCGATCAGCAGCACGCCGGGAATCGACGACAGCGTCGTGTACAGGTACTGGATCAGATCGTCGATCCGCCCCTTGAAATAGCCGGCCATCACGCCGAGCACCAGCGCAAACGGCAGCATGACCAGCGTTGCCAGCGTGCCGATCACCAGTCCGGTACGTATGCTTTTCAGCGCCTGGTAGAGCACGTCCTGGCCAACCTTGTCGGTGCCCAGCACATGATAATGCGGCGCCAGCGCGGTCACCGGCCCGATCAGCACGCACAGCAAACCCAGAGCAGCCAGCACGGCGCGCCACGGCACCGCTGTGCGCCCCGCCCAGACATCGCGCCACACGGATTCGATGCCGGCCGTCGCACGCCGCGACTCTGCCGCGCAGACACCGATCGCCGCGACAAACCACACGAGCAGCGCGATCGCCAGTCCGCGAAATGCCTTCACTGCAACATCCCGGGCCCAGTCCTGCTGTGGATCGACGAGGTGGGCACCGCCGTGGCGCAGCCGCGGAAATACGCGCACCTCGCCGCCGTCAGGCAGCTGCACCGTTTCCTTGGCATACAGATGGGTCGCCAGCGGCGCCGAGTAGGTTTTTTCGCGGGAGGCCCGCAATGGCTGCAGCAGGCGGTCGAGCACGCTGCGCAGCTCCGTGGCATAGGCGGCCTTGCCGTCCTGTGACGGCAACGCCTCCCGGTAATGCACCGAATCCAGCAATCCGACGATCACGAACAGCGCAAGCACAGTCGCGGCCGCCAGGCCGCTTGCGCTGCGGCTGACACGCGCCCAGGGCGCACGCAGATGCGGACGCGCGTTCGTGTAAATCGCAAAGCCGATGACACTTGCCACAAGCAGCCACACCAGCGCATCGCTCCACAACCATTCGAACCGGAAAGGGAGGACGAGATGCATCATCACGAGAAGCGCACCCGCGGATCGACCAGCGTGTAGGAAATATCGGTCAGGATCAGGCCGATGATGTAGAGCACGGAGCCGAGAAACACCATCGCCCGCACGATCGCAAAATCCTGCTGGCCGATGGCGTCTATGGTGTAGCTGCCAAGGCCCGGTATGCCGAAGAATGATTCGGTGATCAACGCCCCCATGAACAGCAGCGGTATCACAACGACCACGCCGGTCAGGATCGGGATCATGGCGTTGGCAAGCACATGGCGGAACAGCACTCGCGACTCCGACAGCCCCTTGGCACGCGCGGTGCGCACATAATCCTTGCTGATCTCCTCCAGAAATATCGTGCGATACCAGCGCGAACTGCTGCCGATGCCGCCGATGACGCCGATCAGCACCGGCAGCACGAGAAACTTCAGCGCATCGAACCCCGCGTCATAGCCGGAGATCGGCACCAGGTTCCACAGCTTGCCGAACACAAACTGGCCGCCGATGATGTAGAACAGCGTCGAGATCGACATCATCAGCACACACAGCACGACGCCCCAGAAATCGACGTAGGTCGCGCGGAAGAATGCCATCAGCAGCGCAAACGTGATGTATACCGCCAGGCCGATGACGAATGCCGGCACCTGGACGGCGAGGCTGGGCCACATGCGGGTGCTGATGTCGTAGCCGATATTGCGCCCCTGGTCCGAAGCGCCGAACTCGAACGCAAACAGCCGGACCGACTTGTCGAAAAACACGGTCTCGGTGAGCTTGCGGGAACCAGGCATTTTATCGTTTAAAAACACTGGTTTATCATATCCCCGCTCGCGTTTCCATTTCTCCACGGCCGCCGGCGTGACCCGCTTTGCGCCGAGCTGGGCGCGCGCCATGTCCTCCGGCGAGTTGACGAAGAAAAACAGCGCGAACGTCAGCACGTTGACGCCCGCCAGCACGAATACGCCGTACACCAGGCGGCGGATGATGTAGGCCGTCACGCGCGCCCCGCCGTCGCTGTGCGCCGCTCGCGGCGGCGATACGCCACGATGGCCGGCAGCACGCTGAGCACCAGCGCGCCGACGATCACCGCCAGCGGCCACACCACCGGTGGATTCCAGGCGCGGCGCTGCTGCATGCGCAATGCCGGATCGAGGCGCTGGTACTTGAGCCCGTTGTTGGCGATCTGGTTGGGCTTGCGGTTGAACACCCAGCCGTGATGCAGCGTGTAGTCCTTCGGGAAAAAGCTCCACACCCAGGGCGCGTCATGGCGCAGCAAGTCGACCATGCGGTTGATGATCGCCTGGCGTTCGGCACCGTTCGCCATGTGCTTCATGCGGTCGAACAGCGCGTCGAACTCGGCATTGACGTAATTCGCCGCGTTCTCGCCCTGGGTCCTGGCACGCGCCTGCGGGCCATGCAGCAGGAACAGGAAGTTCTCCGGATCCGGATAATCGGCGTTCCAGCCGAGAAAAAACAGCTGCGCCGTACCGCGCCGCAGCTTGTCCTGCAGCCGGTTAAAATCGGTGGCACGGATCACCAGCTGGATGCCGATTTTCGCGAACTGGCGGATGTACCAGTCGAGACGTGCCTTGCTGTCGGCACCGCTGGAGGTGGTGTCCAGATGCAGCAGCAGCGGCTGCCCCGTCGTGGCGTGGCGGCCGTTCGGGTAACCCGCCTCGGCCAGCAGTCTTTTTGCATGCGCCAGGCTTTTGCGCTGCGGCCCGCCGTTGCGCCACTCGTAGACCTGCGGATTGATGCCGGAAGCGTCTGCATCGCGATAACCGAAAATGCCGGGCGGAATCGGTCCGTGCGCCGGCACGCCGCGGCCGTTGCGGAATATCGAGATGAACTCCTCCTGGTCGACCGCAATCGAAATCGCCAGCCGCAGCTTGCGCGTTCGTTCCTCAACACCGCCCACCACCGGGTCGAGCATGTTGAACCCGAGATAGAACACGCTGGTCGCCAGCGAGGTCTGCAAACGGATGCCGCGCTGCGCCATCTCCGGCGACAGCGTGACATCGCCCTGCCCCGAGGACTGCACTGCCTGATCGAAGGTGTCCGAGGCGATGCCCGAGGCGTCGTAATACCCCTGCAGGAACTTGTTCCAGTACGGGATCTGTTCCTTCTCCAGGCTGAACACCACGCGGTCGATGAACGGCAGCGGTTTGCCCGCATCAGCCAGCAGTCCGTTCTCCCGATCCCCCGGCTCACCCTCGGCCGGGTAGGTTTCCCCCTGAAAATAGGGGTTGCGTTCCAGGACCATCTGCCGGTTGGGATTGTTGACGGTCAGCATGTACGGCCCGCTGCCCAGCGGGTACCAGTCGAGGGAAATGTTCTTCTCCGCCATGCCGGACTGGTCATAGAAGCGGTCGGCCTCCGGCGGCACCGGCGCAAAAAACGGCATTGCCAGCCAGTAGGCGAACTGCGGATACTTGCCGCGCACGCGTAGCGCGTAGGTATGGCGGTCTATGACCCGCGCGCCCTCCAGGGTGTGCCGGGTCAGGTCGATGGCGGTCGCGTTGGGCAATGCAGCGGCCTCCTTGGTCAGCGCGTCCGCAAGGGTCTGCAACCCGACGATATAACCGGTCATCAGCTGCAGGATCGGCGAATGCAGCCGCGGATGGGCCAGGCGCTTGATCTGGTGCACGTAGTCTGCGGCCTCGACTTCGCGGGTGCCGCGATGCCTGAAATCCGCCAGTGTATCGATGCCGCGCAGGTCAGCCGCGGTCAGCGCGTGGTAGCGCGGCTTGCCCGATACATCCACCGCCAGCGCCGGATGCGGCTGGTAGCGCAGACCGCGCTTCACGCGGATCACATACTCGCTGTAGGCCACGCGTCCAGCCGGCGCACTGTCGGGCAACGGTCTGCCGGCGGCATCATGGTAAACCGGCTTCGGCACGGCCTCGGCGCCGAAAGGTATCAGCTCGTAGGGGCGCTTCAGGTAGTGATACTGCAGCGGCGGCTGATAGATATTGGCGATGAACGCAAACTCGTTCTCGGCATAGGACTGCACCGGATCGAGGTGTTTGGGCCGTTCGGCAAACGAGGTATAGAGAACATTCGACCCCGAGTCGGCGGCGGGATATGGGTCATTCCACGGCGACCCGCCGCAACCCGCGGTAAGCGCGAAAAATAACAGCGTCAGGCCGTAGCGGATCAGGAACATCGCGAACAAGTGTAGCCGATATTGGGTGCGCGCTTCTTCTGGTTATAATCGGCCGGCAACTGATCCGTCATCTTCCAAGGGAACACCATGGCATTCCTGCAAGACAAGAAAATCCTGATCACCGGCCTGCTGTCGAACCGGTCGATCGCCTATGGCATCGCCAAGGCGGCAAGCCGCGAGGGTGCGCAACTCGCCTTCACCTATCAGGGCGAAGACATCAAGGATCGCGTGCTCAAGCTCACCGCGGAATTCGGCAACGTGCCGGTGCTGCCCTGCGATGTCGCGCGCGACGAGCAGATTGTCGCGCTGTATGCCGAGCTGCAGGAAGAATGGGGCGGACTCGACGGCCTGGTGCATTCCATCGCCTTTGCGCCCCGCGAAGCCCTGAAAGGCGAGTTCCTCGACGGACTGACGCGCGAAGCCTTCAACACCGCACACGACATCAGCAGCTACAGCTTCGCCGCCCTCGCCAAGGGCGCCGCGCCGCTGATGGCCGGCCGGCACGGCGCAATGCTCACGCTGACCTACCTGGGCGCCCAGCGCACGGTACCGCATTACAACGTGATGGGACTCGCCAAGGCGAGCCTCGAAGCCTGCGTACGTTATCTCGCCACCAACCTCGGCCCGCAGGGCATCCGCGTCAACGGCATTTCAGCAGGCCCGATCAAGACGCTGGCCGCGGCCGGCATCGGCGACTTCGGGAAAATCCTCAAATTTGTCGAGGAGCACGCGCCGTTGCGGCGCAATGTGACCATCGAGGATGTCGGCAATACCGCGGCATTCCTGCTCTCCGAGCTCGCCGCCGGCATCACCGGCGAGATCACCTATGTCGACAGCGGCTTCAACACCACGGTCGGCGGCATGCAGGACTGACCGGCGCGCAGTGCCACAGCGGCAACCGCCGCGCAATCACTTGCGCTCGACCACGTCCTGGCGGATTTTGACTTCGGTTTTCTGTTTCAGGCTTGCGAGATAAGCAGCCAGTTCCGCCTGACCCGCTACCTGACGCAGGGTTTGCGCGATCGCATTCTGCTTCTCCTTCGCACCATCCGCCAGTTCCTGAACCTTGGTCACGCGCACCAGCGCGTAGCCGCCGGGCACTTCCGTGCCCGAGTACACCGGTACCGTGCTGACGTCGGCCTTGAAGGCCTGCCGCAACACCTCTCCCGGGATGCCTTTGGGATCACCGCGGCTCGCCAGCAGAGGCGCACTCCAGCTCACCGGGGTATCCTTGCCCTGTTTCAGCGCTTCGAGCCGGGCACGGCCCTCCTGCGCCGCCAGCTGGCGTGCCTGCTGCAGCGTCAATTTTTTCGTCAGCGCACCGCTGACCTGTTCAAACGGCTGAATCGTGGCCGGCTTGTGCTCGGCAACCCGTGCCCCCACCAGCACGCCGGGGGAGACCTCGATGGCCTCGCTGTTGCGCTTGTTTTTCAGCACATCATCGGAAAACACCGCCTGCAGCAGCTTCGGATTGCCAAGCAGTGCGCTGTCGGCCCCGGTGCGCGTGATCCAGCCGCTTTTCTGGGGCGCGGCCTGAACCAGGTCAGCGGCAGGCTTCAGGCTGTCCGACTGTTCGAACAGCGTATTGCTGAAGGCCTCCGCCAACTCGGCAAATTTGCGCCCTGCGAGCTGTTTTTTCAGATCCGCCTCGATTTCCGGACGGGCTTCCTCGAAAGTCTTGCCCTTGGCGCCGCGCACCGCAGCGAGCCTGATGATGTGATATCCGAACTCGCTGGCAACGGGCGGCGAGATTTCGCCGGCCTTCATCGAAAATACCGCGTCGTCGAAGGCCTTCACCATCGTGCCGCGCCCGAAGAACCCCAGGTCGCCGCCATTGGCTGCCGACCCCGGATCCTGCGAGTGTTGTTTCGCCAGCGCAGCAAAACTCTCCGGATTCTTTTTCAGCTGGGCATAGAGCTCGTCGGCCTTGGCCTTCGCCTTATTTTTGGCGTCAGCGCCGCCGGCTGCATCCGCGGCAATCAGGATATGGCTGGCCTGGCGTGACTCCTTGACCTCGAAACGGCTGATGTTCTCGTCGTACGCCTTGCGCACTTCGGCGGCCGAAGGCTGCATCTGCGCGAGCAGCGCATCGGCGCTCAGCGTTACATATTCGATACGCACCTGCTCCGCCAGCCGGAACTCGTCCTGGTGGCCGGCGTAGTATTTCTTCGCGGCATCGTCATCGAGCTTGACCTGCGGCAGAAACTGCTCTGCACTCAGCGTGAAATGACTGACTTCCCGCTGCTGCTCGGAGATGCGCAGCAAATACGCCGCTTCGGCGCGCGACACGAAGGCCGCACTGGTATAGGGATGGGTGACGTGGTCGACCAGCATATCCTGCCGCATGCGCTGTTCGAAGATCAGCGGCGTCATGCCCTGCAATTTCAGCAGTTCCTCATAACGCGCGTAGGAGAACTTGCCGTCCTCCTTGAAGGCGTCAACATTGCCGACCACTTCCTGGACCTGACGGTCGGTGACGGTCAGCCCGGCCCGTGCCGCCCGCCCGACGAGCAAATGCTGCTGGATCAGATTTTCAACCACCGAGAAACGGAGTTCCGAACTGTCGAGCATCGCCGCATCGACGCGGCCGTCCGACACGCGCCGCAGCATGTCCTGCCGCTCGCGCAGCGCCTGGGTGAACTCGTTCTGCGAAATCCGGTAGTCACCGACGGTTGCCACGCTCTCACCGCTGCTGCCGCCCCGAAAATAGGAATCGATGCCGAAAAAAGCGAACGGCAGAACGATCAGTGCAAGTATGACCTGCATCAGTCGCTTGTTCTTGTAGACCAAATCGTACATGGCTCTCTCCAGGGCAAATTACCGGACAACGGCGCCGCAACCGGCGCTCACAATAAAAAAGGCGAACCGGGTTCGCCTTTTTTACTATAGCTGGCGGAGTGGACGGGACTCGAACCCGCGACCCCCGGCGTGACAGGCCGGTATTCTAACCAACTGAACTACCACTCCAGTAATTCCACTGCTGAATGCGGCATGATGCGTGAAAACCCTGCATGGTATTCGGTTCCGCACTCTGCATTTCGCACTTTGCCTGCTTGGTGGGTGCTGACGGGATCGAACCGCCGACATTCGCCTTGTAAGGGCGACGCTCTACCAGCTGAGCTAAGCACCCCGCATCTCGACCAACAAGACACCCTGCTGCACAAAGGGCCGGATTCTAGCCTAACCCGGCCCGGATTTCCAGCAGTTCGCCGCTCAGTGCTTGATTGCCGCCGGGGCCGGGGCATCCCCTGTCGGCGGTACCGGCACGTTCTCGTCGTCGACCAGCGGCTGCGGATTTCTTTCCAGCGCCAGTTCAAGCACCTGGTCGATCCACTTGACCGGGTGGATGTCGAGGCGGTTCTTGACGTTGTCCGGAATTTCCTTCAGGTCCTTGACGTTTTCCTCGGGGATCAGCACCGTTTTGATGCCGCCACGATGCGCCGCCAGCAGTTTTTCCTTCAACCCGCCGATCGGCAGCACTTCGCCGCGCAGCGTAATCTCGCCGGTCATCGCCACATCCGCCCGCACCGGAATACCGGTCAGCACGGACACCATCGCCGAGCAGATACCGATGCCCGCGCTGGGACCATCCTTCGGCGTCGCGCCTTCCGGCAAATGGATGTGAATGTCGTTCTTCTGGTAGAAGTCCGGGTGTATGCCGAGCCGCCGTGAGCGGCTGCGCACGACCGACAGGGCCGCCTGCACCGACTCCTGCATGACCTCGCCGAGTTTCCCCGTGGTGGTCATCTTGCCTTTCCCGGGCATGGTTGCGGCCTCGATCGACAGCAGCTCGCCCCCGACTTCGGTCCAGGCCAGTCCGTTGACCTGGCCCACCTGGTTCTTCTTCTCGGCGATGCCGAACGAGTAGCGCCGCACGCCCAGATATTTCTCGAGGTTGCGCGCACTGACAACGACCTTGCGGTCCTTACCTCCGCTGACCAGTTCCTTCACCACCTTGCGGCAAATCTTCGAAATCTCGCGCTCCAGGCTGCGCACGCCCGCTTCCCGGGTGTAATAACGCACCAATTCGCGCAGCGCGCTTTCGGAGACCACCAGTTCCTCCGGCTTCAGGCCGTGGTTCTGCATGGTTTTCTTCAGCAGGTGATGCTCGGCGATATGGATCTTCTCGTCTTCGGTATAGCCCGACAGGCGTATTACTTCCATCCGGTCGAGCAGCGCCGCCGGTATGTTCAGCGTGTTGGCCGTGGCGACGAACATCACGTCGGACAGGTCGTATTCGACCTCGACGTAGTGATCGACGAAGGTGTGGTTCTGCTCGGGATCGAGCACTTCGAGCAATGCCGAAGCCGGGTCACCCCGGAAATCCATCCCCATCTTGTCCACTTCATCCAGCAAAAACAACGGGTTACGCACACCGACCTTGGCCATGTTCTGGAGAATCTTGCCGGGCATGGAGCCGATGTAAGTCCGGCGATGACCGCGGATTTCCGCCTCGTCGCGCACACCGCCGAGCGACATGCGGATGAACTTGCGGTTGGTCGCCCGCGCGATCGACTGTCCGAGCGAGGTCTTGCCGACGCCGGGCGCACCGACCAGGCACAGGATGGGCGCCTTCATCTTGTCGACACGCTGCTGCACGGCCAGGTATTCGACGATGCGTTCCTTGACCTTCTCCAGGCCGTAGTGGTCCTCATCGAGGACTTTTTCCGCGACTTTGAGATCGGTGCTGATCTTGCTTTTTTTCCGCCACGGCAATGCGATCAGCGCATCGATGTAGTTGCGCACGACCGTCGCCTCCGCCGACATCGGTGACATCAATTTCAGCTTCTTCAACTCCGCGTCGGCCTTCTTGCGCGCATCCTTGGGCATGCGCGCGGCCTTGATGCGCTTCTCGATCTCGTCGATATCCGCACCCTCTTCCGTCTCGCCCAGTTCCTTCTGGATCGCCTTCACCTGCTCATTCAGGTAATACTCGCGCTGGCTTTTCTCCATCTGGCGCTTGACGCGGCCGCGGATGCGCTTCTCCACCTGCAGGATGTCGAGTTCGCCCTCGACCACCTTCAGCAGATGTTCCAGGCGCTCCTTGACGCTGATCATCTCCAGCACTTCCTGCTTCTGCTCGAGTTTCAGCGGCAGATGCGCGGCAATGGTGTCGCCGAGGCGACCGGCCTCGTCGATGCCCGCCAGCGAAGTGAGAATTTCCGGCGGAATCTTCTTGTTCAGCTTCACGTACTGATCGAACTGCTGGATCATCGTACGCCGCATCGCCTCGGTCTCATGGTCGGTGGCCGGATCGCTGACGATCGGCGTGACCTGCACCGTGAAATGGGTCTTGACGTCTTCGATGCTGTGGATGCGCGCGCGCTGGCTGCCCTCAACCAGCACTTTCACCGTACCGTCGGGCAGTTTCAGCATCTGCAGGATGTTGGCGATGCTGCCGACATCGTACAGGTCTTCCGGCGCCGGTTCGTCCTTGGCCGCGGACTTTTGCGCCACCAGTACGATGCTTTTCCCCGCTTCCATCGCGGTTTCCAGCGCCTTGATCGACTTCGGTCGTCCCACGAACAGCGGAATGACCATGTGCGGGAACACCACCACGTCCCTCAACGGGAGCAGGGGCATTTCCAACTTGCTGATTTCATTGGTAATTTGGTCATTCATTGGCGTCACCTGAGAGAGTCAAATTGAGTGCAACTATGAGGCAGCTTGGGGCATAACGAACCAAATCAAGCGTCGCGCACACTTGCGCCGTGGTGACAGCGTCACCGCTGCCGCTCCGCCTGAGCCGGACACCGGGCAGTGACTCGCCCGCACCTTCGTCAGACGGTCGATCCGGCAACTTTCGGCTGGTCCGAGTAAATCAGCAACGGCGGCGCGTCGCTGAGGATGGTGCCTTCATCAACGGCCACCTTGATCACGTTTTCCAGTGACGGCAGGTCGAACATGGTGTTCAGCAGCGTATGTTCGAGGATCGAACGCAGGCCGCGTGCACCGGTCTTGCGTTCAAGCGCCTTGCGTGCAATCGCACGCAGGGCGGCATCGCGTACCTCCAGTTCGACGCCTTCCATGCTGAACATTTTCTGGAACTGCTTGAGCAGCGCGTTTTTCGGCTGCGTCAGGATTTCCATCAGCGCGGCTTCGTCCAGTTCGGCCAGCGTCGCCACCACCGGCAGCCGCCCGACGAATTCCGGGATCAGGCCGTACTTGATCAGGTCTTCGGGCTGCACATCGCGCAGCACCACCGCCATGTCCTTGCGGCTGTCCTTGCTGCGCACATCGGCACCGAAACCGATGCCGCTTTTCTCGGAGCGTGCGCGAATGATCTTGTCCAGGCCGTCGAACGCGCCGCCACAGATGAAGAGGATGTTGGTGGTGTCGACCTGCACGAATTCCTGGTTCGGGTGCTTGCGCCCGCCCTGCGGCGGCACCGAGGCGATCGTGCCCTCGATCAGCTTCAGCAGCGCCTGCTGCACCCCCTCGCCCGACACGTCACGGGTAATCGAGGGATTGTCCGACTTGCGGGAAATCTTGTCGATTTCGTCGATATAAACGATGCCGCGCTGCGCCTTCTCGACGTCATAGTCGCACTTCTGCAGCAGCTTCTGGATGATGTTCTCGACGTCCTCGCCGACATAACCGGCCTCGGTCAGCGTGGTCGCGTCGGCCATCACAAACGGCACGTTGAGCAGCCGCGCCAGCGTCTGCGCGAGCAGCGTCTTGCCCGAGCCGGTCGGCCCGACCAGCAGGATATTCGACTTCGCCAGCTCGACATCGTCGTTCTTGGCGACGTTGCGCAGCCGCTTGTAATGGTTGTAGACCGCGACCGACAGGATTTTTTTCGCGGTGTCCTGACCGATTACATACTGGTCAAGGATGTCGCGGATCTCGTGCGGCACGGGCAGGTCGGACTTGACGCCCTTGCCCGACTGATCACCCTGTGTTTCCTCGCGGATGATGTCGTTGCACAGTTCAATGCACTCATCACAGATGAATACCGACGGTCCCGCGATGAGCTTGCGCACTTCGTGCTGGCTCTTGCCGCAGAACGAGCAGTACAACAGCTTTTCACCGCCCACTTTTTCCGTCATCCGCACAACCCTTTGTCGACTGTTTCATTGTGACCGCCGGGGGGCGTGAAAATTCCACCCCGGAGGTTCGTTTTACTGCTGATCCGGACCGTCCCTGCCTGCTGCGCCGCTAACGGGCCGCCGCGGCCGTATCCGCCCGGGTCAACAGCACCTTGTCCACCAGACCGTAGTTTACCGCCTGATCGCCGGAAAGGAAGTTGTCCCTGTCGGTATCGCGCTCGATGACGTCGATGGTCTGGCCTGAATGTTTGGCCATGATTTCGTTGAGCCGGCCTTTCAGGTAGAGGATCTCCTTGGCATGGATCTCGATATCGGAAGCCTGGCCCTGGAATCCCCCCATCGGCTGGTGAATCATCACCCTTGAATTGGGCAGGCAGAAGCGCTTGCCCTTGGCGCCGGCCGCCAGCAGCAATGCGCCCATGCTCGCCGCCTGACCCACGCACAACGTGGATACGTCCGGCTTGATGAACTGCATGGTGTCGTAGATCGCCAGCCCCGCCGACACCGAACCACCCGGCGAGTTGATGTAAAACGAAATGTCCTTGTCCGGATTCTCCGATTCCAGGAACAGCAACTGCGCAACAATGAGGTTGGCGGTGACTTCGTTCACCGGTCCGACCAGAAACACCACCCGTTCTTTCAGCAGCCGCGAGTAAATGTCATAGGCGCGCTCGCCGCGGCCGCTCTGCTCGATCACCATCGGGATCAGGCCCAGGCCCTGCGGTTCGATCATGCCCTGCGGCTCGGTATGACGCATCATTTGGCATTCCCCATCAATTCATCAAACGTTATGGCCTTGTCTTCGACTTTCGCCGTTGCCAGCGCCCAGTTCACCACGTTCTCCTCGAGCACCATCGACTCGATGTCGCGCAGCCGCTCCGGCGACTGGTAAAACCACTTGACGACCTCCTGCGGGTGCTCGTAACTCTGCGCCTGCTCCTCCACCGCCGCGCGCACCTGCTCGGGCCGCGCATTGAGATTGTGCTGGCGCACCACCTCGGCGAGAATCAGGCCGAGACTGACGCGGCGCTGCGCCTGCTTCTCGAACAGGTCACCCGGCAGCGGCACGTCGTCACGCACCGGTATGCCGCGGGAAGCAAGATCCTGCCGTGCCATGTCCCGCAGCCGCTCGACTTCCATGTCGATCAGCGCTTTCGGCGCCTCGATGCCGGTCACCGCCAGCAGCGCATCCATCACCTGCTCCTTGACCCGCGCCTTCAGCCGCGCCTTGACCTCGCGCTCGAGGTTGCCCCGGATTTCGGCCCGCATCTTCACCAGATCGCCGTCCTCGACGCCCAGGGTTTTCGCGAATTCCCCGTCCACGGGTGGCAGCTTCGGCGCAGCCACCTCCTTCACCGTCACCGCGAACACCGCGGTCTTGCCCGCAACGTCCTTGCCCGCATAATCGTCGGGGAATTTGACCTCGAAACTCTTCTGGTCGCCGGCCTTCATGCCCGGCAACTGCTTCTCGAAGTCAGGCAGAAAACGCCCCTCGCCAAGCACCATGCTCTGGCCTTGCGCCGTGCCGCCGGCAAACTCGACACCATCGATGGTGCCGCGGTAATCCATGGTCACCCGGTCACCGTTCTCCGCGGCGCGCGCCGCCGCCTCGTAGCTGACACGCTGCTTGCGCATGATTTCCAGCGTCTTGTCCACTTCGGCCTCCGCCACGTCGAGCGTCGGCCGCGTCACCGTGGATTTGCCGACGTCGCCGACAACCACGTCCGGATAAATTTCGAAGGTCGCGCTGTAGTGAAATTCGCTGGCGCCATCTACCGGCGGTGCCGCATCGAACTTCGGGTAACCCGCAACCCGCAGGTTCTGCGCCTTGACGGCATCACCGAAACTTTTCTGCAGCGTGTCGCCGAGCACTTCCTGGCGCACCTGCGGGCCGTATTGCTGCGCAACCACCTTGAGCGGCACCTTCCCGGGCCGGAAACCGGACATTTTCACAGTGCGCGTGAGCTTCTTCAGACGCGCCTCCACTTCGCTTTCGATCTCCGCCATCGGCACCGCAACTTTGAGTTTGCGTTCCAGGCTGCCCAGAGTTTCCAGATTCGCTTGCATCAAGTCATTCCCTGTTGAGTTTCCGTATTCAGTGCGGCTTGGTGCGAAAGGAGGGACTCGAACCCACACGCCTCGCGGCGCCAGAACCTAAATCTGGTGCGTCTACCAATTCCGCCACTTTCGCGCTGCAACATGCATCCCCTGCCTGCCGGATTCATCGCCGCCTGTGCTGGCGCCTTTTGCAACCCTTTGATTGTAATATACTCGCGGCTTTAGCGACATGGCCCCGAGCTGGCAATCTGCGCGAGCACCCACGCCAAGCCCTTGACGGCATTACTCTTTTGGATCCCGTGCCTGTCGACCATTACGAAAACTTTCCGGTCGCCTCCATCCTGCTGCCGCCCCGCCTGCGGCGCCCCGTTGCCCTGATTTACCGTTTCGCGCGCGAGGCCGACGACTTCGCCGACGAAGGGGACGCGCCGGACGCCGTGCGCCTGGCCCGACTGGCGGATTTCACCGTCGAACTCCAGCGTATCGAGCGCGGCGAACCACCGGGCATGCCCTGGTTCGGTGAACTCGCCGCTACCATCCGCGAACACCGGCTGCCGCTCGACGCGTTTCACGATCTGCTGTCGGCATTTGCGCAGGATGTAACCAAAAAACGCTACGCGACATACGCCGAGCTGCTCGACTACTGCCGCCGCTCGGCTGATCCCATCGGCCGGCTGCTGCTGGTGCTCTACGGCACGGCCACGGCCCGGAACCTCGAATATTCCCATGCGATCTGCTCGAGCCTGCAACTGATCAATTTCTGGCAGGACGTGGCGATCGACTGGCGCAAGCATCGCGTCTATTTCCCGCAGGACGAAATGCAGCGCCATGGGATCACCGAGGCACAGATTGCCCACGGTGATGCCGGCGGTGCCTGGCCGGGCTTCATGACTTTCCAGGTCGACCGCACCCGGGCGCTGCTGCATTCGGGCAAGCCGCTGGGACATCTGCTCCAGGGCCGCATCGGTCTGGAGATGCGCACGATCATTGCCGGCGGCGATCGCATCCTGACCAAGATCGCTGCCGTGCGCGGCGACGTGTTCCGCCGCCGCCCGGTGCTGACCAAGCCCGACTGGGTACTGATGCTGGCCAGGTCACTGGCGGGAGCCTGAATGAACGATCCCCATCAATACTGCCAGGACAAGGCTGCCGCCAGCGGCTCGAGCTTCTATTACAGCTTCATGTTCCTGCCCGCTGCACGCCGCCGCGCGATCACTGCGCTGTATGCCTACTGCCGCGAGGTCGACGATGTCGTCGACGAGTGCACCGATCCCGGGGTTGCCCGCACCAAGCTCGCCTGGTGGCGCGACGAGGTCGCGCGTCTCTATGCCGGTAACCCGCAACATCCGGTCGCCCGGGCGCTGGCCGACGTGGTCCGGCCGTTCGGCATCACGCAGGACCAGTTGCTGACCGTCATCGACGGCATGGCGATGGATCTCGATTACAACCGTTATCCGGATTTCGACACGTTGAAAGTGTATTGCCACCGCGTCGCCGGCATCGTCGGCCTGATGTCGGCGCGGATATTCGGCTACACCGACCCGCGCACGCTGGACTACGCCGCCGACCTCGGCCTCGCCTTCCAGCTCACCAACATCATCCGCGATGTCGGCGAAGATGCGCGCCGCAACCGCGTCTACCTGCCGTTGGACGAACTCGCAGCGGCGGGCCTCGATGCCGCGCAGATCGTGCACGGCAGCGGCGGTGACGGCGACGCCTTCCGGCAGCTGATGGCGCGGCAGGTCGATCGCGCACTCGCCACCTACGACCAGGCGTTCACCAAACTGCCCGCGCAGGACCGCAAGGCGCAGTTGCCGGGCATCATCATGGCGGCGATCTACCGCACGCTGCTCGAGGAAATCCGGTCCGACGGCTGCCGCGTGCTGACCCATCGCACGTCACTGACACCGCTGCGCAAGCTGTGGATCGCATGGAGAACGTGGCTGAAAGGCTGAACCCGGAAACAAGTGATCGGCAATTGTTCGGAACCGAGGATAAGCACAATGGACCTGCAACTGAAAGACAAAACCGCACTCGTCACCGGTGCCAGCCAGGGCATCGGCCGCGCGATCGCCAGGGGACTCGCCGCCGAAGGCGTCAAAGTCTGCATCGCGGCGCGGCGGCGCAACCTGCTTGACGCACTGGCGCAGGAAATCACCGCGGCCGGGGGCATTGCACCGGCCATCGTTGAAATCGACGTCATGCAGGACGGCGCGCCGCAGCGACTGGCTGATGCCGCACGCGCAGCGCTCGGCCCTATCGACATCCTCATCAACAGCGCCGGCGGCAGCCGGCCGGCGATCCCCATCGATGCGCCCGAGGAAGAATGGAACAGCGTAATGATGCTCAACTTCGTGCGCGTGCGGCAGCTCACCCACGCCGTGCTGCCGGACATGATCAACAGCAGGTGGGGCCGCGTCATCAACCTCTCGGGAAAATCCGAACCGGATGCGCTGCTCGCGGCCACGCCGGCAAAAGCCGCATTGCACGGCTGGTCCAAGGGTTTGTCGCGTGAAGTCGGCAAACACGGCGTCACCGTGAACTGCCTCGCCCCCGGCCGCATCATGAGCGAACAGATCCGCCGCAAGTATTCCGCAGAATTCCGCGCGCATGAGGAGAAAAGCGAAATCCCCGTCGGCCGCTACGGCGAACCGGAGGAACTGGCGGCGCTCGCGGTGTTCCTGGCCTCCCCCGCCGCAAGCTTCATCACCGGCACCGTCATCCCGGTGGACGGCGGCATGCGCCGCTTCGCGTTCTAGCAGGAACGCCGGCGATGATCGCGGTCATTTTCGAAGTCTGGCCTGAACCCGATCGCAAACAGGAATACCTCGACCTCGCTGCCAGCCTGCGTCCGCTGCTCGAACAGGTCGACGGCTTCATTTCGATCGAACGTTTCGAGAGCCTCGGCGAGCCTGGCAAGATACTTTCGTTGTCGGTATTCCGCGATGAAGCCGCAGTCGCCCGCTGGCGCCAGCTCGAACAGCATCGCAGCGCGCAGGCGCAGGGTCGCGGCGGCATTTTTCGCAATTACCGGCTGCGTGTCGCCAGCGTGATCCGTGACTACGGCATGACCGAACGGGCACAGGCCCCGCGCGACAGCCGTGACAGGCACGATTAAATAATTGTTTATTATCATATAGTTACGTATTATCATCTTGATGTCGCCGCCCACTCCCGGGAGTAATCATGTCCGACCTGAATGATCCGCGCGTATTGTTCGCCGCCGAACGCACGCTGCTCGCCTGGAACCGCACCGCGCTGTCGCTGATGGCCTTCGGCTTTCTGATCGAGCGTTTCGGCCTGTTCCTGGAATTGGTCGGGCGCCGCGAGATGCAGCTGCTTCAGCGCCACGTGTCATTCATGTTCGGCATCGGTCTGATCCTGCTCGCCGCCGCACTGTCGGCCTATTCCGCCTTCCAGCACAAGCGCGTACTCAAGACGTTGCGCCCCGTCGAAATACCCGACCGCTACGATCTGCATATCGGCATATTCGTCAACGGCGTGGTCGCCGTAGTCGGCGTCATGCTCGGTCTTTACCTGTGGCTGGGCCTCCGCTGACTGCTGCGCGCCGCACCGCAATCGTCACCGCAGTATGTGATGTACCGGTAACCGCCGGGAGACCTGACACGTGCCGCACAGCATCAACCTGATCACCACCATCGCCGCCGCCTTCGGGCTCGCGCTGATATTCGGCCTCGCCGCCGTGCGCCTGAAGCTGCCGCCGCTGGTCGGCTACCTGGTCGCCGGCATGCTGATCGGCCCCAATACGCCGGGCTTTGTCGCCGACATGGAACTCGCCAGCCAGCTCGCGGAAATCGGCGTGATGCTGCTGATGTTCGGCGTCGGCCTGCATCTGTCGGTGGATGACCTGCTGTCCGTGCGCAAGATCGCCCTGCCCGGTGCGATCGCACAAATCGCCGTCGCCACCGCGCTGGGCATGGGTGTTGCGCACCTGTGGGGCTGGCCGCTCGGCGCCGGCATCGTATTCGGCCTGGCGCTGTCCGTCGCCAGCACCGTGGTCCTGCTCAAGGCGCTGGAAAGCCGCGGCGTGATGCACTCGATGAACGGCCGCATCGCCGTCGGCTGGCTGGTGGTCGAAGACCTGGTGATGGTGCTGGCGCTGGTGTTGCTGCCGCCGCTGGCCGGCATCCTCGGCGGCAGCGGTGACAGTGTCAGCGGCGCCGACCTGCTGAAAACCCTCGCCTACACGCTGGGCCAGGTCGTCGTCTTCGTCGCACTGATGCTGTTCGTCGGCAAACGCGTATTCCCGTGGCTGCTGTGGCAGGTCGCGCGCACCGCTTCCCGCGAATTGTTCACTTTGTGCGTGATCGCCGCCGCACTGGGCATCGCCTACGGCGCGGCTGCATTGTTCGGTGTTTCATTTGCACTAGGCGCATTTTTCGCCGGCATGGTGCTGCGCGAATCCGAACTGAGCCACCGCGCCGCCGAAGAATCATTGCCGCTGCGCGACGCCTTCGCCGTGCTGTTTTTCGTGTCGGTGGGCATGCTGTTCGACCCGATGATGGTGCTCAACAATCCGTTGCACGTATTGGCTGTCGTCGCCATCATCATCATCGGCAAGTCGCTGGCCGCGTTTGCGATCGTGCTCGCCTTCCGCTATCCGCTGAACACCGCACTGACGGTTTCCGCCAGCCTCGCGCAGATCGGCGAGTTCTCGTTCATCCTCGCCGGCCTCGGTGTCTCGCTGAAGCTGCTGCCGGTCGAGGGACAGAACCTGATCCTCGCCGGCGCGGTGATTTCCATCGCCCTCAATCCGCTGGTGTTCAGCGCGGTGGAGCCGCTACGCCGCCGGATCCAGTCCCGCTCCGGCGTCGCGCGCGCGATGGAACGACGCGACGATCCGCTGGCCGACCTACCGATGAGCACCGACCAGAAGCTGCTGACCGGCCACGTGCTGATCGTCGGCCACGGCCGCGTCGGCCGGCGCATCGCCAATGCACTCTCGGAACAGGGCATCGCCGTGGTGGTTGCCGAACAGAATCGCGAAACCGTCGAAGCCCTGCGCGCCCGCGGCATCCCCGCGGTGTCGGGTGACGCCGCCGATCCTGCCGTGCTGATCCAGGCGCATGTCGCGCGGGCGCGGATACTGGTCATCGCAATGTCCGATTCGGCCCGTGCGCGACTGATGATCGACACCGCGCATACGCTCAATCCGTCGATCGAGATCATCGTGCTCACGCACAGCGACGAGGAAGCCGAACTGCTGAAGAGCGACCGCCCCGACCGCGTGTTCATCGGCGAGCATGAACTTGCGCAAGGCATGACGCGTTATGTGCTCGATCGGGTTTCCCGCAAAACAACCGCCCCGAAACCTGATCATGCCGGAACCTGACCATCCGACGACCCGGTGGTGATCAACCCCACCGGGTCTTCCCTGCCGGATCGCGACGCTATTTCTTGGTATTCAGGTTCTTGACGCGTTCCGCCTCTTCAGCCTTGATGCGGCCGAGCATCTTCGCATCGGGATCCCGCCAGTTACCGCCAGCGGCACGCGCCATGTAGGCCACGGCACGCGAAAACTCTTCCTGCGACAAATTGGGATTGCCGCCTCGTGGCGGCATGGCCCGCACACCAACCCACGCATGCGCCGTCAGCACCGCCTGCCCCTCGGCGATCAGCGGAGTCCAGATTTTTTTATCGCCGAACTTGGGCGCATTGGCAACGCCCTGGGCATGGCAGGCCGCACAAACTTCCTTGTAAACCTGCTCGCCGGACTTCGGTGTCTGGGCGTGCGCAGCGCCCGCGAGCAGCAGTGCCAGGGCCGTAGCACCGCTGAAAAAACGAAGATCAATCATGAATTCACTCCCTGTTGTCGAAATCACCAGTAACACAGCCTACCGCAAAGCCCCTGATCAGCGTCAAGCCGGAAATGTATCGGCAACGCCGACAATACCTGCCGTCCACGCACAAACACCCTAAGAGAATATGCTGATTACGAATGCCCGTTCCAGCAGCCATAACGTCGCCAGCACAGCCACTGCCATCGAGCCGCCGGCAAACACCACGCGGGTATAGAACCACGTCGCCCGCAGCGCAAAAGCCAAGGGCAGGAACACCGCCACCATCGCCAGCTGGCCCAGCTCGACGCCGACATTAAAGCCGAACAGCGACGACACCAGGGCGTCCCGCGGCAGCCCGAGGTCGGTCAGCACCGAAGCGAAACCAAAGCCGTGGATCAGGCCGAAGGCGAACGCCATGGCCCAGCGCCGGCCGCTGACCAGCGGGAACAGGTTGTTCAGCGCCGCCAGCAGCACCGACGCCGCAATCACCGACTCGACCAGGCGCGACGGCAGCGCCACGAGTTCGACCGCCGCCAGGCTCAACGTGATCGAATGGGCGACGGTGAAAGCGGTGACCACGCGGAACACTTCCCAGAACGCCGGTGCGAAGCGCTGTGCCGGCATCCAGCGCCCGGCAACACGCTGCCACACCGCCGGCAACAGCAGCGACAGCAGGAACAGCACGTGGTCGAAACCGATCCAGATATGCCACACGCCTTCACGCACATAGTCAAGAATCTGCTGCGCCGGCGATGGTGTTGCCAGGTTGAAAGTCTGTTCGGCGCGTTCCGGACCAAACACCGCCGTTTGGGTGACGCCGACCGCTTCGATGCGGGCCAGGCCGCGGTGCGTCGGATCGAGTTCAAAAAACAGCCCATAGCGTATTTTCAGACTGCCCGCTGCAGGACACTCGGCGCCGAAGCGGATCACCGCATAGGCGCCGTCGCTGTGCTGATCGACCAGATGATCGGTCACCTGCAAGGTGCAGGCCGCATCGCCCGCGGCTATCTGCAGCCGCGCCAGCGCATATGACGCAACCTCCTGGTGCCGCGCCGACAGTTCACCCCAGGTGATTTCGCCGTTGCCGTCGGCATCGAGGCCGATTGCGTATTCGAGGTCGCGCAGCGCGATATCCCACTGCCCTTCGATGCGGCCGGATTCGGCCTTGACGGCGAGATAACTGTCGCTGGGCTTGTGCGCATGAGCCGCCGCACAGAAGGCCATCAGCAGCAGGGCAAGGATCAACCGGATCACGGTTTGACTCCCGCAAGCGAATTGGCCAGCGCCGTGAGCTGCGGATCTTCGTGGCGTGATTGCGCCAGCCAGTCCAGCACCGGCTGCGCCGCATCGCGTCGCCCGGCGGCAACCGCGGCCTCGAGCAGGATGCGCGCGTCATAAGGTTCGCGCTGGATCGCCCAGTTCGCCACCGCCAGTTCCAGTGCACGCGCCGCGTTGCGCTCGATCCGCAACTGGAACCGCGACTCTTCCTGCCGGTGCAACGTATCGCCGCGCAACGCCGCGGCGGCAAACCGTTCGCGCAGGGTTTGCGCGTGCGCCTTGAATTCCGGTACGCGCAACGCCTGCTCGGCCAGTGTCAGGCGCAGCAGCAGTACGTCTGCGCGCGTCCAGTCGCGCAACAGCGCCACCGCCTCGGCGGCACGGCCCTGATCGATCAGGAAATCACCGTAATTCGCCAGCAGCAACTGGTTGTCCACGCCGAGCGCCAGCGCGCGGCGGTAATAACCGTCGGCGTCTGCCGGGCGCCCCAGCCGGGTCGCCAGATCAGCGAGCCGCGTCAGCAGCCACAGCTGCCCGGCGGGCCCGGTATCGGGATGCCGGGCCAGCAAGTCGGCCAGCCGGCGTTCGGCTGCGGCCGCCTGCCCGGTCTGGCCGTCGATGTAGGCGAGGCAGCTCGCCCAGTACAACTCCGCTTCGCGCACGCGCAGCTGCTCGCAGTCGCGCCGGGCACCGGCATAGTCGGCGAGCACGGTCAGCACCGCCGAACGCCCGCTCAGCGTGTCGTAATGCCCCGGCTCGCGCTGCAGCGCCCTGCCGAACAGCTCCAGCGCCGGCGCATACTCGTGGCGCCATTGCAGCAACTTGCCCCGCATGTAGAGGATATCGGCAGGTGCATCGGCGTCGGCAACCCATGGCGCCAGCGCAGCCTCGGCATAACCGATATAACGCGGGTCACCCTCGGCGCCGGCCAGTTCGTAGTAGGCTCTGGCCACCTTCATCGCCAGTGCCGGATCACGCGGCGCCGCGGCAAGGCGGGCACGATCCGCTGCCAATGCCCGCGACCGCGCGTCGCCCGCCTTTATCGGCAGGCGCTCCAGCACCACCGCTGGCCCTTTCGGGCGATAGGGCTCGCCGCTCGCCAATCCGCTGCTGAGCAGGGCCGCAACCGTCAGCAGCGGTAGCAAAGGGATCACACGCATCAACACGATTCAGCAATAAAAAAGGCAGGGCGTGAGCCCTGCCTTTCTCAAACGGAAGAAAATTACTTCTTCGTGTCTTCTTTTTTGGCGTCGGCTTTCGGCGCGGCTTTTTTGGTTTCAGCCTTTTTCTCGGTTTTCTTGGCTTCGGTCTTCTTCTCTTCTTTCTTCATGCCATCTTCGTGCTTGGCGGCAATGGCGCCAAAGCTGACAACGGCGAAGGTGGCGGCGATGATGGCGGCGAACAGTTTGGTCATGTTGAAGCTCCAGAATGATTAAGTAAGCAATTTAAGAAACATCGTGGCCGGACTGCAGCCACTGGAAGCATAAAACGCGCAGACAGCGTACTGGTTGACAGCCGGCGTTACTGCGATGCATTAAATGCGTCTGCCGCTACCCCCCGGTCCACTGACTGACTCGCGTGGGGCGGAATTCTAGACGAAACCAGATCACTGTGCCTGCACGCATGACAATATTCCTGTCGCCAACCAGCGACGCTTTTCCGGCTCCATCACCACTGCCCGCTATTTCGCCGCTCGTGCCAGGCCGCACTCCGTCAGCATGCAGCTGATCCGCCGCGCTGCTCACCGTTGCGCCGCGCGCAGCATCCGGCTGCCGCGTTCGGCAATCATGATTGTCGGCGCATTGGTATTGCCCGAGGTGATGGTCGGCATCACCGAGGCATCGATCACGCGCAGGCACTCGACGCCGCGCACCCGCAATTGCGGATCGACCACTGCCGTCGCATCGTCGGCGCGTCCCATCTTGCAGGTGCCGACCGGATGAAAAATCGTGGTGCCGATCCGGCCCGCGGCCTGCACCAGTTCCGCCTCGGTCTGGTACTGCGGGCCCGGCATGAATTCCTCGGGCCGGTACGGCCGCAATGCCGCCGACTCGTTGACGATGCGCCGCGTCAACCGGAGTGCATCCACCGCCACCTTGCGGTCCTCTGCGGTCGACAGGTAATGCGGTGCTATCGCCGGATGCGCGCGCGGATCGGCCGAAGTGATGCGCACATGGCCACGCGAGGTCGGCCGCAGGTTGCAGACACTGGCCGTGAACGCCGGGAATTTGTGCGGCGGCACGCCGAAACGGTCCAGCGAAATCGGCTGCACGTGGTACTCGAGATTCGGCGTCGCCCGGGACGGGTCTGATTTCGCAAAGGCCCCCAGCTGCGATGGCGGCATCGTCAGCGGCCCCGTGCGGTGCAGCGCATACTCCAGTGCCATTTTTGCCTTGGCCCACCACGAATCGAGCAGCGTGTTCAGCGTCACCGCGTTGGTGACACGGAAGGCCATGCGCAGTTGCAGATGATCCTGCAGGTTCTCGCCCACCGGCAATTCGTGGACGACCGGCACGCCATGCTGCTGCAGCAGCGGCGCGGGGCCGATGCCCGAGAGTTGCAGGATCTGCGGACTACCGATGGCCCCGGCCGCCAACAGCGTTTCGCGTCGCGCCGTCGCCTGCAGTGTCGCGCCGCCTCTCGAAAATTCAACACCGGTCGCACGCTTGCCGTTCAGCGTCACCCGCCGCACCAGTGCGCCGGTCACGATTTTCAGATTGGGCCGCGCCCGCGCCGGGTCGAGAAACGCCCGCGCTGTGCTCCAGCGCATGCCGTTCTTCTGCGTGACCTCGAAACGCGACACGCCGAAGTTGTCGCCGCGGTTGAAATCCTCGGTCGCCGGAATGCCGGACTCGACCGCCGCATCGCGAAACGCATCGATGATGTCCCACTGCACGCGCGGCGTCTCCACCCGCAGTTCGCCGCCGTTGCCATGCTTTTCGTCGCCGCCGCGCCAGTGATCCTCGGCATCCATGAACGCCGGCAGCACCTGCGGCCACGACCAGCCGCTGTCGCCGGTCAGCTGCGCCCACTCGTCGTAGTCACGTGCCTGGCCACGCAGGTAGAGCATCGCGTTGATCGACGACGAACCGCCGAGCACGCGGCCGCGCGGATAGTCGATCGCGCGGCCATTGAGCCCCGCTTCGGGCACGGTCCGGTAACACCAGTCGGTGCGCGGATTGCCGATACAGTAGAGATAACCGACGGGTATGCGAATCCACATCCAGTCGTCGTTGCCGCCGGCCTCGATCAGCAGCACCGACACCGCCGGGTCGGCGGACAGCCGGTTCGCCAGCACGCAGCCGGCGCTGCCCGCACCGACGATGACGTAGTCAAAGACGAAGTCTGTCGAGGTCATGACGGGCCATTGTATTGCAGTCGCGGCCCGTCACGACTCGCCGTCCTCGTGCGCCATCACCACGGCCGACGCGGTCTCCTCGTCCCGCGCCCGCAGGCGTTCGAGGACCTCCCGCACGCAGCCGAGAAACGCCGCCGCGTTCGACCCCAGCGGCTGTCGCGCCTGGTGGACATAGCCGAAGAGTATCCAGCGCTCCGGCTCGAGCGGCCGCATCACCAGACCGCGCTGATCGATTGCCTGCGCCGAGACGCGATCCAGCATCGCAACACCGACGCCGTCCCGGGCCAGCTGACACGCCATCAGCGAGGAGCGCGTCTCGACGGCGTACGTCGGCCGCACGCCGTCCGACCCGAAAAAATCGTCGATCTGCTTGCGCCAGCGCTGTCCGGGCCACAGGCCGACCAGCGGCTCCGCGGCGAGGTCCTGCGCGGTCACGCTGCGGCGCCGGGCCAGCCGGTGGCCCTCCGGCAGTACGACTTCGACGCGAACCCTGAACAGCGGACGGTTGGTGATCTCCACCAAGGGATGGGCCACCGGCAGCGAAATGATGCCGAGGTCGTAGAGCCGCGTGCCGACGATGCCCTCGATGCCGAAACGCGACTGCATGTCCACCGACACGCGGATCTTCGGATGGGCGCGGCGAAACTGCGCCAGCGCCGGCGACAGCAGGCCCTGACCGATACGGGGGCCGGTCACCAGCCGCAGCTGGCTTTGCGACCGGGAACGGATATCTTCGGCGATGCGCGGAATCTCGTCGAAACCGGCGAGAATGTGCTCGGCCTCCCGATAAAACAGCTCGCCCTGCTGGGTCAGCGTCAGGCTGCGGCGCGTACGGTTGAACAGCCGCAGCCGGGTCTCCGCCTCGAGGAGGGCAATCAGACGACTCGCCGCCGGCACGCTCAGATTCATATTCCCGGCCGCAGCCGACAGTGAACCGCTCGTCACCACGAAGCGAAACAAACGCAGCGCACGAATATTCACACTATAATCTCTTATGAATATAACATTATGATTATAAAATACTTTTTTACTACTATTGCATAAATTAGAACTATCAGTCGAATAATTCTAATTTCTGTAAAAATCGGCTTGAGTAGACTGAGCCTCGACTACATTGGCACAAGGCGACCAAAAGCCCGCCTGACCCGCTACAGACCGAGGAGAAACCAGACATGACACGCCCAGCCATTTTCCACCGCTGTCTCGCCATCGCGGCTATCGCCTGCTGCGCCACGTTGACCGGAACGACACTGGCGGCCGATTACCCGGCACGGCCGATCCGTTTGTTCGTGCCTTTCGCATCCGGCAGCGCCACCGACACCTCGGCGCGCATCTATGCCAACGAACTCACCAAACAGATGGGGCAGCAAGTCATGGCAGACAATCGGCCGGGCGCGGGCGGTGCCATCGGCATGCAATTGCTGGCCAAGGCTGCCGCCGACGGCTACACCATCGGCTACGCCGGACCCGGTCCGCTCGCCATCAACCGCAGCGTGACACCGAATCTGCCCTACGACGTCGAGAAGGATTTCCAGCCGATCTCGCAGGCGGTGGACGCGCCGTTGATGCTCGCCGTCTCGCCGACCCTGCCGGTGAAAACCGTGAAGGACCTGATCGCGCTGGCAAAATCCAGACCCGGCGAGTTGAGCAACGGCTCCGCCGGTACCGGCACCATCGGCCATCTCGCCGGCGAATACTTCAAGATGAAAAGCGGCACCAGCATCCTGCACGTGCCGTACAAGGGCGGTGGCCAGGCCGCCATCGACGTGATGTCCGGACAGGTGCAACTGATGTTCGATCCGATCAACGGCGTTTCACCGCACGTGCGCTCCGGCAAGCTCCGCGGCCTCGCCGTGACCAGCCGCAAACGGGCCAAGGCCTTCCCCGCCATCCCGACCGTCGCCGAATCCATCGCGGATTTCGAGGTCACCACCTGGGGCGGCATCCTCGCCCCGGCGGGCATCCCGAAACCGATACTCGCCAAGCTCAACACGGAAATGCAAACGGCGGTGAAATCGCCGACGGTGATCGAACGGTATGCGGCGCTCGGCGCGGAACCGGTCGCCAGCACGCCCGAGCAGTTCGCCGCGCTGATCCGCAGCGAATCCGCGAAGTGGGCGGAGGTCGTCAAACGCGCGATGCCCAAATAAGGCGCTGCGACTCTCCGCGGGCGGTGTGGATGACGCACCGTCCGCATACACACCACGCGCGGTCGCGCAATCCGCATTCCCCCTTCGTCTCCGCCCCGCAATGAACGCGCGCGCCGCCCGCCCCGAACTCGCTGAAATCCGCGCGCTGTTCTCCCGCCGCAGCCTGTGGCAGGCATGGCTGGATGTCGAGGCCACGCTGGCCGAAGTGCAGGCCGAGCTCGGCGTGATTCCGCAGGCGGCTGCCGATGAAATCCGCAGCAAGGCCAGTCTCGAGGCACTGGACGAACCGGCGCTGGCTGCAGACATCGAACGCACCCGCGCTCCGATCCTTTCGCTGGCGCGCACCCTCGGCTCCGCCTGCGCGGGTGATGCGGGCGGTTACGTGCACTGGGGTGCCACCACGCAAAACGTGCTGCAGACCGGCCGCACGCTGCTGATGCGCCGCGCCCACGATGCCTTCATGTGCAGATTGGGCGACACGCTGGAAATACTCGCCGACCTCGCCGAATCCAGCGCCGACACGCTCACGGTGGGCCGCACCAACTACCGCCACGCACTGCCGATCACTTTCGGCTTCAAGGTGGCGGGCTGGATCGACGAACTGCTGCGCCATCGCGACCGCCTGGTCGACGCCGAACCACGGGTATTTCTCTCGCTGTGGGGCGGCGCTCTCGGCGCGATGCATGCCTTCGGCGAAGCGGGCCCCGAAATCAACCGCCGCCTGTCGCAGCGCCTGGGCCTCATGCCAATGGCGATACCGACGCGCGCCGGCACCGACCATATCGCCGAATACGTGATGCTGCTCGCATTGTTCAGCGCCACGTGCTCGAAGATCGCCCGCGAACTGTACTCCCTGATGGCGGATGAATACGCCGAAGTTTATGAGGAACTCGGCGATGCAGTCGTCGGCTCCAGCACCATGCCGCACAAGGTCAACTCCAAGGTCGCGGTCGAGGTCATCGCCATCGCCGCGCGGCTGCGCAGCCAGGTCCCGCTGGCGCTGGACGCCATGCAGCCGACCCACGAGGGCGATACCGCCAACAACCTGATGCTCTACGGACTGATGGACAGCATCTGCCCGCTGGCCTACGAGCTCGTGTGCGGCATGAATGAATTGCTGGACTGCATCGTCGTCGTCCCGGAGCAGATGCGCCGCAACCTCGATCGCTCGGCATCGTTCATCACGGCGGAAAACGCGATGATGGTCCTGGCGCCGACGCTGGGCCGCAACCCGGCGCATGACCTGCTCCATCACGCGATCGCAGAAGCCGCCACCGACGGCAAGACACTCGCGGAAATCCTGCTCCGCGACGCCGACGTCCGCGCGGCAGTCAGCAGCCCGGCCCTGGCGGAAGCGCTGGACCCGGCGCGCTACACCGGACGCAGTTCGATCATGGCCAGGGAAATGGCCGCAACCGCCCGGCAGGCGGCGCACGAGTTACAGCAACGCGGGTCGGCATAGCCCCCGCAACACGCAACCACCCGGCAATCACCCCAACGTAAGGAGCGACACCATGCAGCCCCGTGCAATCTCCGCTGCGAAATCATTGCTGTTCTTCCTGGCAATCCTCTTCGCGGCAGTGACTCAAGCCGCCAGCCCGGCCATCAAGGCGCCGCAGCCCGACACACCCAAGCGGGTGCTGTTCGTCGGCAACAGCTATTTCTATTACAACGGCAGCCTGCACTTCCACGCGCGGCGCATCGCGCTCGCCGCCGACCCGGCCTGGGCGAAGCCCTTCATCTACAAATCGGCGACCATCGCCGCGGCGCCGCTGGCGCACCACAATATCGAGCACCTGATCACGCCGGGCAATCTCGGCGTCAAGGATCCCTTCGACATGGTGATCCTGCAGAGCCATAGCACCGACGCGATGAGCGAAAAAAATAGTGCCGCGTTCCGCGAAAAAGCCATCGAGTTCAACGAAAAAATCACCGCGCGCGGCGCGATGACCGCGCTCTACATGCCGCCCGCCCACATCAAGCCGAGCAAATGGGCGGCCAGCCCCGACATGATGCGCAGGACCGAGGCGCTGTATGTATCCGTCGGCAATGAAATCGGCGCGCTGGTGATCCCCGTCGGCCTCGCCTTCGAGGAAGCCTACCGCCGGCGCCCCGACATCAAGCTCCACCAGGATTACGACGGCAACCATCCGACGATGCTCGGCACCTACCTGGGCGCCTGCGTGGTCTACGCCAGCCTCTATGGCAAGTCGCCCGTGGGCAATACCTATGACTTCCACGGCCTCGTCGACAAGGACGATGCGGCCTTCGTGCAGCAGGTGGCCGACGATACGGTCAAGAAGTTTTTCGGCCGCTGATCGCCGAATCTACAAAAATATAAATAAAATCAATAACTTATTAATGTCATTCGGGCGAAAGCCGGAATCCAAGCAGCCGCGGCAAGACTTATCCGCGGCGCCTATCCGCCGCAGCCTGGATTCCGGCTCGCGCTTCGCTTGGCCGGAATGACGAGCGTGTTTGACCGCTGCGCTCGCCGCACGTGAGCGCCCCCGTCAGGCGCGCACCAGCTTCTGCACGTTCCAGTTCAGGGAATCCGCGACGTAGATATTGTCCTGCGCGTCGAGCGCGAGGTAATGCGCTTCGCCGTACTGGTTGGGGCCCTTGCCCTGGCCGCCGGTCGCCGCCAATAAGTTGAGCTCCATGTCGAGTTTCATGATCCGTCCGGTGTGGCCGTGCGCCATCATGATGTGTTTCTGGTCGCTCATCAGGCACAGCCCGCAGGGTGTGCCCGGATGCGCTTTCTCGCGTAAAAATTTTCCGTCGCCATCGAACACCTGCAGCCGCTGGTTGGAACGGTCGGCGATGATGACCTGTCCTTTCGGGTCCACCAGCACCGCATGCGGCTGGTTGAACTGGCCGGCTGCCTTGCCTTCGCCGCCCCAGGTGGTCAAAAAATTTCCGTCGCCGTCGAACTTGATCACCCGCGACTCGCCCTTGCCGTGGCCCTGGGTGACGTAGAACTCGCCCTTGGGACCGAACGCGATGTCGTTGGGCTCGTTGAAACAGCGCAGGTGCCCGGCCTGGTGCCAGTCGGTGGCGCGGCCCTTGACGCCCAGCACCATCAGGATGCGGCCCTCGGCATTCATTTTCACCACGATGTGCGCAACGGTGTCGGTGAGCCAGATGTTGCCCTGCGCATCGAGCCGCAGGCCATGCGGATTGTCGAACATGCCGCGCCCGAGCGAGCGCAGGTACATGCCCTGCGGGTTGAACTCCATCAGCGCCTGCTCGCTGCGGGTGAATACCAGGATGTTGCCGTTGGCGCGCACCGCGACGGCCGAGCACGGCCCGAAGTTCATGCCCTCGGGCAGCTGGAAAATATCGGGCACGACGCGGTAATTCAGTTCGGGGACGTTCTGCTGCACGGGGATGGTGGCGGCCTGCGCCATGGTTCACTCCTTGGATGCGTTGTTGTTGTCGCCTTGCCGCGACCGGTTGCGTGGCCGGTTGCTGGTGGCGGGAGAATACCGTGGAATCCGCAGCGGCGGTGATCCTGCACCCGCCGCTCAATATGTGGTCCGCCGTGAACCACCCTTGACGGCGTTCGGCGCTAGAATGCCCCGACATCCGCATAACCCGTCGACTGGAGCTGCCATGCGCTTATCCCTCACCCTCCGCATTCTCGCCCTCGCCTGCCTCGGCCTGCCCGCCGCCCCCGCCGCTGCGCAGACCATGAAACCCGGCCTGTGGGAAATCACCAACAAGATGGGCGGCGATCAGGGCGCCAAGATGGCCGCCGCACAGGAACAGATGCAGAAACAGCTCGCCGCGATGCCTCCCGAACAGCGCAAGCAGATGGAAAAAATGATGGCGCAGCAGGGCGTGGGCATGGCACCCCAGGCCGGCGGCGGCATGGCCAGCCGCATCTGCATCAGCAAGGAAATGGCCGCGCGCAACGAAGCCCCGGCGCAACAGGGCGACTGCAAGCAGGACATCCTGCAGCGCAGCGGCAACACCACCAGGTTCAAATTCATCTGCAGCAAACCGCCGTCGTCCGGCGAAGGCGAAGTCACGCTGCTGAGCCCCGAGGCCTACACAATGAAAATGAAAATGACGAGCCATGCCAAAGGCAAGCCGGAACAGATGACCATGGAAGCACAGGGCAAGTGGCTGTCGAACGACTGCGGGAATCTGAAGCCGGTCAAGGGTTAAGAAACGACTCGTTCGGCGCATTAAGCGAAGCGCATTGCGCCGAACGGGAAACCCATTTACATGTCGTGCGACGGCGTCGCGCACAAATAGCAGCGGACCGGCGGATTACGCCGCTGCGCGGCTCATCCGTCCTACGACCTGCGGACACGCATTACGCATGCTGGAACTGCATTAACACCCCTCCCCCTCCCGCCCTATAATCACGCCATATTTCGCCAGCACCGCCGCAGCAGGCGGCACGGAGTCCAGACATGCAAACCAAAATCCCCTGCGTCATCATGCGCGGCGGCACCTCCCGCGGGCCCTTCCTGCTCCTCGACGACCTGCCCGGCGACCCCGCCACCCGCGATGAAGTGCTGCTCGCCATCATGGGCTCGCCCCACGAAATCCAGATCGACGGCATCGGCGGCTCGCATTCGGTGACCAGCAAGGTGGCGATGATCAGCAAATCGAAACGCCCCGATGCCGACGTCGATTACTTTTTCGCGCAGGTGCAGATCCACGAGAAGTTCGTCGACACCAAACCCACTTGCGGCAACATGCTGGTCGCCGTCGGGCCCTTCGCGATCGACGCCGGGCTGGTGCCGGCGCAGGACGGCGAAACCAGGGTGCGCATCTACAGCGTCAACACCGAATCGCTGGTCGAGGCCATCGTGCAAACCCCCGGCCGCCAGGTGCAGTACGAAGGCGACGCGTCCATCGACGGCGTGCCCGGCACCGCGGCGCCGGTGGGCATCAATTTCAGCGACGCCATCGGCGCCGTCACCGGCAAAATGCTGCCGACCGGCAAGCCGCTGGACGTGATCGACGGCGTGGAAGTGAGCTGCATCGACATCGCGATGCCGCTGGTGATGATGCGCGCCACCGACATGGGCAAGACCGGTTACGAGACCGCGGTCGAACTCGACAGCGACCGTAAATTAATGGAACGCATGGAAGGCATTCGCCGCAAGGCCGGTGTACTGATGGGCATGGGCGATGTGTCGAAAAACGTGGTGCCCAAGATCGCGCTGCTCGCCAAGCCGCGCCAGGGCGGCACCATCAGCTCGCGTTATTTCGTGCCCGAGACCTGCCACAAGACGCACCCGGTCACCGGCACGGTGTGCATCAGCGCCGCCTGCGCGATCCCCGGCACGCTGGCGGCGCAGATCGCGCCGCTGAAGCCGGCGCCGCAGGGCATGGTCAAGATCGAACATCCGTCGGGGATGATCCTGATCGACCTCGACGCCGATTTCAGCAATGGCAAAGAAATCCTGCGCCGTGCCGCGCTGGTACGCACCGCGCGGCGCATTTTCGAGGGCATGGTGATGGTGCCGTCGAAAATCTGGGCAGGCAAAGCTGCGGCGGCGAAGCGCGCGGCCTGATGCACGATGCACCGCAATCTCTCGCTGATGTCATTCCGGCGCGCCCCGAAGGAAGTCCCCTTGGGGGGGCAAGCCGGGATCCACCGCGGATTTGAAGAGACTCGCTGGACTCCGGCTTGCGCCGGAGTGACGAATACGTTTGCTTTGGTCGCAGGGTAATGGCCTCACCCTCAGTCGCCATCATCGGCGGCGGCTACGCCGGCATGGCCGCGGCGGTGGAACTCGCCGACCGCGGCATTCCGGTGACCGTGTTCGAAGCGGCGCCGGTGCTCGGCGGCCGCGCGCGGCGCGTCACGGTACATGACACCGCGCTCGACAACGGCCTGCACATCCTCATCGGCGCGTATGCCCAAACGCTGCGCCTGATCGACAAGGTCGCGCCGCAGCGTGATGCTTTTTTGCGCCTGCCGCTGGACCTGCAGATCCACGGCCGCTTCCATTTGCGCGCGCCGAAACTGCCCGCGCCGCTGCATGTGGCCTGGGCGCTGCTCACCGCGAAGGGCCTGACCGGCGCCGACAAACGCGCCGCCGCTCGCTTCATGCAAACGATGAAGGCGTGCGATTACCGGCTGGCGCAGGACTGCACGGTCGCCGCCCTGCTCGCGGATCAACAGCAAGCGATTAATTTAATTGAATATTTATGGGCGCCGCTATGCATCGCCGCGCTCAACACACCGATCGAGCGCGCCTCGGCACAGGTATTCCTCAACGTGCTGCGCGACAGCCTCGGTGCCGGCCGCGCCGCCAGCGACCTGCTGCTCGCCCGCGTCGACCTCACGGCACTGTTTCCCGAGCCTGCAGCCGGCTACGTGCGCAGCCGTGGCGGCCACGTCGAACTCGGCGCTGCCGTGGAACGGGTGACGCGTGACGATGGTGCATTCGGTGTTTACCTGCACGGCACCGCGCGACGCTTCGACCATGTCATCTGCGCGGTCGCACCACACCGCGCCGCCGCCCTGCTCGCCGCAATCCCCGAACTGCAACCGGCCACACAGCAGATCGCGACGCTGGACCACGAGCCCATTCATTCGGTATGGCTGCAGTTCGATGGCAACGTGCGTCTGCCGGCGCCGATGATCGGCCTTGCCGACAGCCCCGCGCAGTGGCTGTTCGACCGCGAGGCGATCGGCGGCCAGCGCGGCCTGGTCGGCGCGGTGATCAGCGCGTCCGCAGAACATGTCGGCGAAGCGCAGGATGCACTCGCGGCGCGCGTGGTCGCCGACATTGCCAAAGCCTTCGGATTACTGCCACGACTCGCGTGGCATCGCGTGATCGCCGAGAAGCGCGCGACCTTCAGTTGTACGCCGGGTCTCGCGCGGCCGGCGCCGCGCACGGCGTGCGCCGGTTTGTGCCTCGCCGGCGACTACACCGCCGGCGATTACCCGGCGACCCTCGAGGCCGCGGTGCGCAGCGGCATCGCGTGCGCGGCCCTGGTCAGGTAACCGGCAGTATCGCCGGCGTATAATCGCCGTCAAATCATCCGCATGGAGCGAACAATGGCCGAACGCGAAGCCATGGAGTACGACGTCGTCATCGTCGGTGCCGGTCCCGCCGGACTCGGCGCGGCGATCCGCCTGAAACAGCTGGCTGCCGCACAGGGCCGCGACGTCAGCGTCTGTGTGCTCGAAAAAGGCTCGGAAGTCGGCGCGCACATCCTCTCCGGCGCGGTGATGGACCCGATCGCGTTGAATGAGCTGATCCCGGACTGGAAGGAAAAGGACGCGCCGCTGAATGCGCCGGTCAGCGAAGACCGCTTCATGATTCTCAGCGCGACCGGTTCGTTCCGGATTCCCTCGGCGCTGCTGCCGCAATGTTTCCAGAATCACGGCAACTATGTCATCAGCCTCGGCAATGTCACGCGCTGGATGGGCCAGCAGGCGGAAGCGCTGGGCGTGGAAATCTTCCCCGGCTTCGCCGCCGCCGAAGTGCTGTTCGACGGCGCTGGCCGCGTCACGGGCGTGGCCACCGGCGACATGGGCATCGGCCGCGACGGCAAGCCCACCGCAGCGCACCAGGCCGGCATGGAACTGCACGCGAAATACACCTTTTTCGCCGAAGGCTGCCGCGGTCATCTCGGCAAACAACTG
>RPOR01000011.1 GCA_003820645.1 Betaproteobacteria bacterium | reverse complement strand
GCACAAATTATTCTGAACCAATTGACCTGATTGGTAAGGCGATGCACAATCCCGGGCAGACAACGATCGCCATGACGACCATCCGCCGCCCTGATACCTCCCCCGCTCGCCGCAACAGCAAGCGCGACGGCGCACAGGAAATCCGCGCCTTCCTGCTCGACGCGGTGGTGCAAGGGGCGGTCGGCCCCCGCGGCAAGCTGCCGACCGAGCGTGAACTCGCGACGCGCTTCGCGCTGCCACGCAACACCGTGCGCAAGACGCTGGCTCAACTCGAAGCCGAGGGCGCGATTACCCGTCATGTCGGCCGTGGCACGTTTCTCGCAGATACCGGCGGTTTTCCCGCCGACAGCATCACCCACACCAGCCCGGCCGAACTGATGGAGGCACGCATGCGGCTGGAGCCGGCCATGGCCGAACTGATCGTCACCAATGCCACACCGGCCGATTTCGAACGCATGGAAACCTGCCTTGATCGCGCCGAGCGCGGCGCAACGCTGGACGACTTCGAAGTCTGGGACGCCGCGCTGCATCAGGCACTGGCAGCGGCCACCCACAACCGTTTCGTCACCCGCGTCTTCGACATGGCGACCGCGGTTCGTCACCAGACCGAATGGGGCAAATTGAAAGACCGCGTGGTCACGCCGGAGCGGCGCCTCAAGTACCAGGCCGAACACCGCGCGATCGTCGCCGCGCTGAAGGCGCGTGATGCCGAGCTGGCCCGCGCCGCGATGCTCGCCCACCTGCAGCACGCACGACGCAACCTGTTCGGCTTTTAGACAGCCCGGGAATCAGGCATTGCGCGCGGCGCGGCCTGCCGGCGCGCAGTGTTGCGCGTCCCCGGAAAACTGGACAAAACCGACTGCCTCACTTAGATTGGAGCCGCAACGCTCCATTGCCGTCACCCCCGACGGCGGCCCCGACATACCTTTGCTACAGGAGACCCTCATGCTGCGCATTACCCATCTGTTTGCCGCCATTGCGGCCGCGGGCCTGCTCACCGCACCCGTGCACGCCGCCGAACTGACCGGCACGCTGAAGAAAATCAAGGATACCGGTGTCGTCAAAGTCGGCCATCGCGACGCGTCCGTGCCATTTTCATACCTCGACGACAAGCAGAAGCCGATCGGCTACGGCGTCGACATCTGCATGAAAGTCGTCGACCGGATCAAGGCCGAACTGAAAATGCCGAAACTGAAAGTCGAATTCGTGCCGGTAACCTCGCAGACCCGGATTCCCATTCTGATGGGTGGCAATATCGACATGGAATGCGGTTCGACCACCAATTCGGTGGAGCGCCAGAAGCAGGTCGCCTTCGCGCCCACTTATTTCATGACCGGCACCAAGATCATCGTCAAGAAATCTTCGGGCATCAAAGGCTACGACGACCTCAAGGGCAAGACCGTCGTCTTCACCCAGGGCACGACCAACGAGCGCGCGATGAAGGCCTATAACGACGAGAAGAAGCTCGGCATCAACTTCATCCCGTCCAAGGATCACGCCGAATCCTTCCTCGCAGTGGAAACCGGGCGGGCTGTCGCCTTCCCGATGGACGACATCCTGCTCTACGGCCTGAAAGCCGGCGCCAAGAACCCGAACGATTACGAGGTCATCGGCGAGTTTCTGTCCGACGACCCGTACGCGATCATGCTGCGCAAGGACGACCCCGCGTTCAAGAAGCTGGTCGACAGCACGGTCGCCGGCCTCTACAAGAGCGGCGAGATCAACAAGATCTACACCAAGTGGTTCCAGTCGAAGATTCCGCCCAAGGGCATCAACCTGAATTTCCCGATGTCGGACAGCCTGAAAGAATCCATCAAGAACCCCAACGACACGGGCGTCGGCGCCTGCGGCAAAATGAAATGCTGATGCAATACTGAATCAACACCACAGCACGCCACACCACCGGGGAGCCGCGGCTCCCCGGTTTTTTTTGCGCCGGCTTTCGCGTTACACTGCAGCATGGACTTCGGCTTCCTCAGCCAGCCGGCATTCTCCGGTGGCGGCACTTATTTTGACTGGGTCCTCTCCGGCATCAAATGGACGATGCTGGTATCGATTTGTGCGTGGGTCATCGCCTTCACGCTCGGCTCCGTGCTCGGCGTACTGCGCACAACGAAATTATGGTGGCTGAAAGGCCCCGCCACCGCCTACGTCGAACTGTTCCGCAACGTCCCGCTGCTGGTGCAGATGTTCATCTGGTACTTCGTGGTACCCGAAATCGTGCCGAAAACCCTGGGCATGTGGCTGAAGCAGGGCATGCCGATGCCGGAATTCTGGAGCGCGGTTTTTGCGCTGGGGTTCTACACCGCCTCGCGCGTCGCCGAACAGGTACGCTCCGGCATCCAGTCGATTCCCGTCGGCCAGACCCATGCCGCACTTGCCACCGGCCTGACCATGCCCCAGGTCTACCGCCACCTGCTGCTGCCGATGGGCTATCGCATCGTGATTCCGCCGCTGACCTCGGAATTCCTGACCATATTCAAGAATTCCTCGGTGGCGCTGACCATCGGCGTGCTGGAGCTGACCGCCCAGGCACGGACGATTTCCGAATACACCTTCCGCACGTTTGAAATTTTCACGCTCGCCACCGTGGTCTACGTGCTGATCACGATGGCGGTGACGGTCCTGATGCAACTGGTCGAGCGCCGCCTGCGGGTGCCCGGCTTTATCGGCACCGGGAAATAGGTCGTGTTCACCGACTTTGATTTCGACGTCATCGAGCGCGCATTGCCCTACCTGTGGCAGGGCATGATGTTTTCGCTGGGCCTGACGCTGCTCGCCATGGTTGGCGGCATCGTGCTCGGCACGCTGCTCGCACTGATGCGCCTCTCCAGCTACAAGGTCCTGCGCGTGCCGGCCGGCACTTATGTCAACCTGCTGCGCTCGACGCCGCTGATCCTGGTGATTTTCTGGTTCTATTTTCTGGTACCGATCGCGGTCAAGCACATCACCGGCGACAGTTATGCCCAGGGCATCGGCCCCTTCCATTCGGCGCTGATCGCGTTCACGCTGTTCGAGGCTGCGTATTACTGCGAGATCATCCGTGCCGGCATCCAGAGCGTGCCTGCCGGCCAGGTCCAAGCCGCCCAGGCGCTGGGCCTCAACTACTGGCAGGCTACATTGCAGGTCGTGCTGCCGCAGGCCTTCCGCAACATGGTGCCCATCCTGCTGACCCAGGGAATCATCCTGTTCCAGGACACCTCGCTGGTTTATGTCGTCGGCCTGACCGATTTCATGGGCGCAGCAAGCAAAGTCGCACAGCGCGACGGGCGGCTGGTCGAGATGTACCTGTTCGCCGCGCTGATTTATTTCATCCTGTGTTACCTCGCGTCATTTTTCGTCAAACGGCTGCAGTCGCGCATCACGCCGCCGCGCTAGCATCGAGGAAGGCAATCCCATCATGGCCATGATCGAATTCAAGAACGTCAGCAAATGGTACGGCAGCTTCCAGGTGCTGAAGGATTGCACCACCAAGGTCGAGAAAGGCGAGGTCATCGTCGTTTGCGGACCGTCGGGCTCGGGTAAATCGACACTGATCAAATGCGTCAACGGACTGGAACCCTTCCAGCAGGGTGAACTGATCGTCAACGGCCAGTCGGTGGGCGCGAAGACGACCAATCTGCCGCAACTGCGGGCGAAAATCGGCATGGTGTTTCAGAACTTCGAGCTGTTCCCGCACATGAGCGTCACCGCCAACCTGAATCTGGCCCAGGTCAAGGTGCTTGGTCGCAGCCCCGAGGAATCCACCGAGAAATCGCGCGCCCTGCTCCAGCGCGTAGGCCTGATCGACCATGCGCGGAAATTTCCCGGCCAGCTCTCGGGCGGACAGCAGCAGCGCGTCGCGATTGCCCGCGCGCTGGCGATGGATCCGATTGCAATGCTGTTCGACGAACCGACTTCCGCGCTCGACCCGGAGATGATCAACGAGGTGCTCGACGTCATGGTCGAACTCGCCCAGGAAGGAATGACCATGATGTGCGTAACCCACGAGATGGGTTTCGCGCGCAAGGTCGCGCACCGCGTAATCTTCATGGACCAGGGTGAAATCGTCGAAGACGCCACCAAGACCGACTTCTTCGGCACTCCGCGCTCCGAACGCGCCCAGCAGTTCCTGTCGAAAATCCTGCATCACTGACGCCCGCCGCTGTGGCCCGCGCGCAGGGGCACGGGTAGAATGCGCGCTTTTCACAGGAAGCGCCGCTCCGCTGGCGCACATGCAATCATGGCTTCAGGCAAGACCGCCAGGAAATCTGGCAACCAGTACGACTGCAGCAAATGTCCCGGCTACTGCTGCAGCTATCCGCTGATCGAAGTCGGCAAGCGCGATATCCAGCGCCTGGCAAAACACTTCGGCATCAGCTACGCGCAGGCCGAAACCCGTTACACGCGTTTCGACAAAAGCGAAAAAGTGCGTTCGCTGCGCCAGCAGGAAGACGAGCACTTCGGCCGCATCTGCAAACTGTTCGACACCAAAAAGCGCCAGTGCACGGTGTACGAATCACGGCCCGGCGTGTGCCGCGATTACCCGGAAGGCAAGCGTTGCGGTTACTACGAGTTCCTGCAGTTCGAGCGCGAGCACCAGGACGATCCGACGTTCGTCGCTACGACATAAATGTCAATAACAACAAGTTATTGATATGCCCGTGCCGTCAACCGACGGCGTGGAGCGCAAAAACCCCGCGCCGTGGCGCGGGGTTTTTGCCGGCGGCGCACACTTGCTTCAGCAACCTGCCGTGCAGCGGCCGCCGTCGTCGAACTCCATGGTCTTGCCGCTCAACGGAACATGCACCGGCACCTTGACCGCTTTCATGAACGTCTCGGTCTTGGTTCCGGGCAGCACCTTGCCGCCCTTGGTTGCGACTTCGTTCGCGTGCGATGCGATCACCGAAACGGGCTTGACCATGTCGTTGATCACATAGGCCGCTTCCTTCGGGCCCGTGGAAAACCCGTCGCCGATGTTCATCACGGCGAGCGCCGCCTTGTAGTAGCCCCGAACGACCTTGTCCTGCGCAGCCGTGATACCGGTATCGCCGGAAAGATAGACGACGAGGCCGTTGCTGAACTTCAGCACATAACCGGTCGCCTCGCCGACATAGCCGGCGATTCCCGCGTCCTTCATGTGCTTGCCCAGGTCGCCGCCGATATAATCGGGATCGAGGCCGTTGCTGTGTATCGCGGGCACCGTCGCAATCATCACGCCACCGATCGTCACGCTGCCGCCAAAGCGGGTGAGGATCGAATTCTTCGGATCGCCGCCATTCGCCTTCAGTTTGCCGGCGAAAAACGGGGGCATTTCGCTGCCGGTGACGATCTTGGCCTTCTTCGCCAGCGCGATGTTCACCGAGCTCGAATTCGGCAGCGCCGATACCGACATGTCAGGCTTGTCGCAGGTGCCCGAATTGGGCGCCTTGTTATGCGAGTTGCCCACGTGGTCGCCATGCATGTGGCTGACCAGGATGATGTCGATCTTGCCCAACCGGGGATCGTTTGGCCCAGCGACCGTCCGACCGGCGTCGTAGAGTATGCGCGTGCCGTTTGGATCCTCGAAAATCAGTGCGCGGTCCTGCCGGCAAAACTCGCCTTCTTGTCCGCCCAGCGGCGTTACTTTCACCGTTGCCGCACCGGCGCCGAGCGCCGTCATGCCAGCCAGCAATACCAGGACTGCGGGTAACCTGTTCATCAATCTCTCCTCCTGTTGCGGTTGTGGGTTGAAGCCCGAATGCTGCCGCGCAGTGTCGCACGAAATTCGCGCATCGTGCACGGCCGCTTGCGACTATTAACGTGCCTCAGCCGGCAGGCCGGCACAACTGGCCCAGCAGCCCGCGCAGGAAAGTCTCGCACCGCGCGACCTGCGCCAGCGTGACGAACTCGTCGGGCTTGTGTGCCTCGCGGATCGAACCCGGTCCGCACACCACCGTCGGCACACCCGCCACCTGGAACTGCGAGGCTTCGGTGCCGAACGACACCTTGGCAATGTCGCCGTTGCCCGATAACTCCTGCGCCAGCGCGGTGATTTCCGCTTCGGCACCGGTATCGAGTGCCGGGATTTCCGACATCTTGACGATACTCAAGCCGCTGCGCGGATCCACTGCGTGCATTTCCGGCTCGATCACCGTACGTAGATGCGCTTCGAATTCGCGTAGCAGCGCGTCCGGGTCATCCCCCGGCAGGCAGCGGAACTCGAAATCGAACACGCACTCGTGGGGCACGATATTGAGGGCCGTGCCGCCGCGGATCACGCCGGTGTGTACCGTGGTGTAGGCGACATCGAAGCCGCGGTCATACGGCCCGCGGTCGCGGTGCCGCCGCGCGAGCTGCTTCAGGAAAGCCACCGCTTCGGCCGCCGCCTCCACCGCATTGACGCCGTACGGCGCGTAAGCCGAATGTGATGCGAGCCCGCGCACGGTGCAGCGGTAACTCCGCTTGCCCTTGTGCGCGATCACCGGGCACATCTCCGTCGGCTCGCCGACGATGCAGGATTTCGGGCGGATGCCTGCCTGCACCATGTCCGCCAGCAGTCCGCGCACGCCCAGGCAGCCAACCTCCTCGTCGTAACTGAACGCCAGGTGCACCGGCGTCTGCAGTCCGCGCCCCACGAATTCCGGCACCACGGCCAGCGCGCAACCGATGAAACTTTTCATGTCGGAAGTACCGCGCCCGTAGAGTTTGCCGTCGCGCTCGGTGACCACAAACGGATCGGTTGCCCAGTCCTGGCCGTCCACGGGGACCACGTCGGTGTGACCGGAGAGCACCACGCCCGGCACGCCACGCGGGCCCAGCGTTGCAAACAGATTGGCTTTGTGTTTGTCGCGGTCGAAAGTCAGCCGGACTTCCGCATCGAGGGGTCGCAGCAGCTCGCGCACATAATCGATCAACTGCAGATTGGAATCCCGGCTGACTGTGGGAAAGGCAATCAGCGTGCGGATCAGTTCCAGCGTCTCCGCGGCGGGCGCGACATTCGGCTTCATCACAACGTCCGTCGTTAAAGGGTCAGCATAGGCAGGCGTGCCGGCACTGTCAACGCGCCCCGTTCCGGGTTGGGTCGATGCGGTATCCTTGGCCATCCCGCGTGGAGGACCATCTGCATATGCCGAGCTCACGACCATTGTTACGCTGCTGGAACGCACTGCTCCGCACGGCATTCGTATTTCTCGTCACCATCGCAGGCGCTGCCGCCGCCGCCCTGCGCATCGGCCTCTCCGGCGAAGTCACTTCGCTTGACCCGCACTTCCTTGCCGCACAACCCAATCTGACGGTCGCGCGCCATGTGTTCGAATCGCTGACGGACATCGATCCGCAGACGAAACTGATTCCCGGGCTCGCCGAGCGCTGGCGGGCCATCGACGCCACGACCTGGGAATTCAACCTGCGCCGCGGCGTGAAATTTCATGATGGCTCCGCCTTCACTGCCGAGGATGCCGCGCATTCCATTCGGCGGCCGCTGGCGATCAAGGGCAGCCCCGGCGGCTTCGCGTCGTACGTGCGTGCCGTCGCTTCCACCACCGTCGTCGATGCGCACACGCTGCGCGTCAAAACCAAATATCCGTACGGTGCACTGCCCGAGGAACTGAACTCGATCCTGATCGTATCGAAAAAACACGCGCAGCATGCCGGTCCGGAAGACTTCGATGCCGGCCGCGCGATGGTCGGCACCGGGCCGTACAAATTCGTGCGCTACCAGCGCGGCGACCGGCTGGAACTTGCGCGCCATGACCAGTGGTGGGGCCAGCGCACCGCGTGGGACAGGGTCACGCTGCGCATCATGCCGGCGGATCCGTCGCGCACCGCGGCGCTGCTCGCCGGCGAACTCGACGTGATTGAGCATGTGCCCTCGGCAGATATAAAAAATCTCAATAAAAACAATAAATTGCGCGTCATGCAAACGACCTCCTGGCGCACCATCCTGCTGCACCTCGACCAGTACCGCCGGCAGCCGCCGGGCGTCACCGACGGCAGCGGCAAGGCGCTGGCGAACAATCCATTCATGGATGTGCGCGTGCGCCGCGCGATGTCGAAGGCCATCAACCGTGCCGCCATTGCCGACCGCGTGATGGAGGGCCTCGCGGTGCCCGCGGCCAACATCGTGTCGCCGGGCGTATTCGGCCACAACCCGGCGCTGAAAGCCGAGCCGTACGACCCCGAGGGCGCAAAGCGGCTGCTCGCAGAAGCCGGTTATGCCAACGGTTTTCGCGTCACGCTCGCCGGCCCGAACAACCGCTATATCAACGACGAACAGGTGCTGCAGACGGTTGCGCAGCTACTGACGCGCGTCGGCATCGTCACCCGCGTCGACGCCGCGCCGATGTCGGCGTTTCTCGGCCGCGTGCGCAAGGAAGACACCAGCTTCGCGCTGCTGGGCTGGGGCTCGTTCGCGGCAGACCTGGCACTGCGCTCGCTGGTCGCCGCGCCCGATCCCGAGAAAGGGTACGGCGCATGGAACTGGGGGCGTTCCAGCAACCCCAAGGTCGATGCACTGATCGAGCGGGCGCTGGCCAGCGTTGACCGCCCGCAACGCGAAGCGCTGGCGCGCGAAGCCAACACGCTGGCAATGAACGATCTGGCCGTCATTCCGCTCCACCACCAGGTCGTCAGCTGGGCGATGCGCACCGGCCTCAGTTACACGCCGCGCACCGACGAGTTTACGTTTGCGCACCATGTCACGCCGCGCGTACCCTGACACGCTCACCGCCCAATGACTGACCCCAACGCCTACACCGTAGAACTCACGCCCCCGGACATCGCCCCCTATCGCGCGGGCAATTCCGGCGTCGAATACGTCACCACGCTCGACAGCGGGAATCCCGGACCCCACGTGATGCTCTCCGCACTGGCGCACGGCAACGAAATCTGCGGCGCGATCGTCCTCGATGAACTGTTTCGCGCCGGCATCCGCCCGTTGCGCGGCCGGCTGACCCTCGCGTTCTGCAACGTTGCCGCGTTCGAGCGATTCGACCCGGCCGACCCCGAAGCGTCGCGCTGGGTCGACGAAGACTTCAACCGGCTGTGGACCGCCGAGGTGCTCGACAGCCGCCGCGACAGCGTCGAACTGCGCCGCGCCCGGGTCTTCCGGCCCGTCCTCGATACCGTTGATTGCCTGCTCGACATCCATTCGATGCAGCACCCGTCAGCACCGCTGCTGCTCGCCGGACCGCTCGCCAAAGGTCGCGCGCTGGCCCGCGAGATCGGCTACCCCGCGCTGGCGGTCTGCGACGCGGGACATGCCGCAGGCCGACGCATGCGCGATTACGCCGCCTTCGGGGATCCCGCCAGCCCCAAAAATGCGCTGCTGGTCGAATGCGGACAACATTGGGCGCGGCGCACCGCCGCAGTCGCCCGTGAAACCACGCTGCGCTTCCTCGCCCGCTTCGGCATGATCGACGCCGAACGGGGGCCGTTCCGCTTCGCCGATATACCTCTTACGCAGAGCGTGGTGGAAGTCACCCATCCGGTCACCATCGAGTCCGAGGCATTCCGCTTTGCGCGCCCGTTCACCGGACTGGAGGTCATCGACCATGCCGGAACCCTCGTGGGATGGGATGGCGAGCGCGAAGTCCGCACGCCGTACGACCGCTGCGTGCTGGTGATGCCATCGAAGCGGCTCTATCGCGGGCAGACCGCCGTGCGCCTCGGCCGCTTTGTCTGATACCCGGCATAAAGCGGCGGCCCGCAACCAGTCCGCCGCCTGCGCGTGCCCGTCATGCTGAACTACCTGCTGCGCCGCCTCGCCGGCAGCCTCGCCGCACTGGTTGCAATGTCGCTGCTGGTATTCGCCGGCGTCTATGCGATCGGCAATCCGGTCGACATCCTGATCAACCCGCAGGCCGACCAGACGGAGATCGCCCGGACCATCGCCCAGCTCGGCCTCGACCGCCCGCTGTGGGAGCAATACTGGATCTTCCTCAAGGGCGCGCTGGGCGGCGACCTCGGCAAATCCTTCGTCGCCAGCGTGCCCGCCATCGACCTGATCCTCGAACGCATGCCGGCAACGCTGGAGCTGGCGTTCGTGGCGATGGCCATCGCCATCGTCTTGGGCATCCCGCTGGGCCTGCTCGCCGGACTGAAACCGGGTTCGTGGGTCGGCCGCACCATCATGGCGGGCTCCATCCTCGGTTTCTCGCTGCCCACGTTCTGGGTCGGGCTGATGCTGATCCTGGTGTTCTCGGTACAGCTCGGCTGGCTGCCGAGCACCGGCCGTGGCGCGACCGTGGACCTCTGCGGCATCCCGGTCAGTTTCCTGACCTGGGACGGCCTGCGCCATCTGCTCCTGCCGGCCACCAACCTCGCACTGTTCGAACTGTCACTGCTGCTGCGCCTGACCCGCGCCGGCACGCGCGAAGCCATGCTGCAGGACTACGTGCGCTATGCGCGCGCCAAGGGCGTGCCCGAGCGCGACGTCGTGCGCGTGCACGTGCTGCGCAACATCCTGATCCCGATCGTCACCGTCGCCGGCCTCGAACTGGGTTCGCTGATTGCCTTCGCCATCATCACCGAAACCGTGTTCGCATGGCCGGGCATGGGCAAGCTGCTGATCGACTCGATCAACATGCTCGACCGTCCGGTGATCGTCGCCTACCTGCTGGTGATCGTCAGCCTGTTCATCGTCATCAATCTGCTGGTCGATCTGCTCTATACCGCGCTCGACCCGCGGCTGCGTCCGGGTCACACCACCTCATGAGCGCAGCACTGTCGACGACCCGTGCGTTCGTCGCCGGCTATGCCCGCGACCGCATTGCGCTGGCCGCGTTCTGGATGCTGTGCGCGCTGCTGCTGGCCGCCCTCGCCGCGCCGCTGGTCACGCCGCAGAATCCGTACGACCTTGCCCAACTCGACATCCTCGACGCCAAACTCGCGCCGGGCGCCCAAAGCGCCGCCGGCTACACCTACTGGCTGGGCAGCGACGACCAGGGCCGCGACATGGCCTCGGCGATCCTCTACGGCCTGCGCATCAGCCTCGGCGTCGGCGTGTTGTCCACGGTCGTCGCGCTGGGACTGGGCCTGGTCATCGGCCTGATCGCCGCGCGCGCCGGCGGCTGGCTGGATGCGCTGATCATGCGCATCGTCGACCTGCAATTGTCGTTCCCGTCGATCCTGGTCGCGCTGATCCTGCTCGCACTGGTAGGCCAGGGCGTCGACAAGATCGTCATCGCGCTGATCGTCGTGCAATGGGCCTATTACGCGCGCACCGTGCGCGGCGCGGCGCTGGTCGAACTGCGCAGGGAATATGTCGATGCGGCGGTCTGCGCCGGCTACAGCGGCGCGCGCATCCTGTTCCGCCACGTGCTGCCCAACGTGCTGCCGCCGCTGATCGTCGTCGCCACCGTGCAGGTCGCCCACGCCATCGCGCTCGAAGCCACACTGTCCTTCCTCGGCCTGGGCATGCCGATCACCTCGCCCTCGCTGGGCCTGCTGATCGCCAACGGTTACACCCACCTGCTGTCCGGCAAATACTGGATCAGCTTTTTCCCCGGCATTGCACTGCTGCTGACCATCGTCGCGATCAACCTGGTCGGCGATCAGTTGCGGGATGTGCTGAATCCGCGGTTGAAGTAACTCCGGCGCTGTCGCAATCGCGGGTGACAGCAATCGGCACGCCGTTCCCCGGGGAAACGCCCAACCAGTGGACGCCATTGGCGCCATAACGATTGACCGCAGCGAACCGATATGGCGACAATGCAATCCGCAGCGCTGCCCGATCGTTCCCGAAAACTATACGACGGAGGAGGAAGAGGAAATCATGAATTCCCTGAAGCGTACTGCAGCCGGTGCGGCCGCCTGCGTATTGTCCGGGCTTGCAGCAGCCGGCGTGCATGCGCAGACCTACCCGGAACGTCCGATCCGCGTCATCGTGCCTTATGTCGCCGGCGCATCGTACGACACCATCATGCGCATCGTCGGCGAAGGGCTCAGCGAGGCGCTGAAACAGCCGATCATCATCGAGAACCGCCCCGGTGCCAGCGCCACCATCGGTGCCGACATGCTCGCCAAGGCCACCGCCGACGGCTACACCATCGGCATGCTCGGCGACAACCATACGATACTCGCCGCAGTCGAGCGCAAAACGCCGTATGACCTGTTTCGGGATTTCGCACCGCTCATGCGCGTGGCATCGCTCGACAACGTGGTCGTCGTCAACCCCGGGCTCCAGGCCGGTACGCTCACCCAGCTGATCGCGCTGCTGAAGGCGAATCCCGGCAAGTACCGCTACGGGTCCGGCGGCGTCGGCGGCACCACGCACTTTGCCGGCGCGCGGTTCTCGCAGATGACGGGCACCGACATCCAGCATGTGCCGTACAAGGGCGGCGGGCTGGCGGTGACCGGGTTGCTCGGCAACGAAGTGCAGCTGATGATCGTCAACATGATCTCCGCCAAGCCGCAGGTGCAGGCCGGCCGCTTCCGCGCTCTGGCGGTGGCCGCAGCCAAGCGCTCGGCGCATCTGCCAAATCTGCAGACTACGGCCGAGGCCGGTCTGCCCGGCTACGAAGTCTCGCAGTTCTACGGCATCGTCGCCCCGCAAATTACACCGAAACGGATCCTCGCCCGGATCGAAACCGAGTTGAAGCGCATCACCGCGTCCGCTGGCGTCAAGAAAAAACTGGATGCGCAGGGCGCGGATGCCTATGCCGAAACGCCGGCGCAATTCGCGGCGTTCCTGAAAACGAACGTCGCGAACTACCGGCAAACCGCGCAGGCGGCGGGCATCAAACTGAACTGAAGATCGACAAGCCGGCACAAGCCCACTGGCAGGAGTGCAGCGCATGAACGTCAACGTCACCGCGAACAGTCCCCGCGAATCCGTGATCACGGCAGTGCCGATGGCGGCACCGCTGGGCGCCGAAATCCGCGGCGTCGACCTGTCGACCCCGCTGACCGCGGCGAGCTTCGCGCAGATCCTCGGCGTCCTGCACCGGCGCGGCGTGATTTTCTTTCGCGGCCAGAACCTGGCGCCGGAGCAACTTGCAGCGTTCAGCGCCTGCTTCGGCGAGCTCGACGTGCATCACATGACCGAGCATGTATTCCCGCACCTGCCGCAGGTGCGCGTGCTCTCCAATGTAAAAAAAGACGGCAGGTCGATCGGCATCACCAAGGGCGGCATGCACTGGCACTCCGACCTTTCCTACAAGCCCCGTCCGGCGCTGGTCACGCTGCTGTATGCGGTCGAATGCCCGCCGCAGGGCGCAGACACGCAGTTTGCCGACATGTACGCGGCTTTTGACGAGCTGCCGGATGAACAGCGCCGCCGGCTGCAGGGCCTGCGCGCCGTGCACGACCGCAATTACCGCTACGCCGCCCTCTATCCGGAACGGCCGCCGCTGACGCCGGAACAGATCGCCAAGGTACCGCCGGTTGAGCACCCGCTGGTGCGCATCCATCCGGCGACCGGCCGCCCGGCGCTGTTCGTCGCCAAGGACGTGGTGTCGCAGATCGTGGGCATGTCCCAGCAGGAGAGTCGTGCGCTGATCGACGGACTCGAAGCCTTCGCCACACGCCCCGAACGGATCTACTCGCACAAATGGCAGGCTGGCGACGTGCTGGTATGGGACAACCGCTGCACGCTGCATCGCGCCACACCGTACGCGCCGACGCACCGGCGCACGCTGTACCGCACCCAGGTCAAGGGGGAGGCGCCACTGCCGGCCGTCCACTGAACAGCAGCCGACCCCTGCCAACCCTCTCATTCGCAGCACCCAGTCGATGACACCTACGCCACGCAAGCAGATCACCAGCCCCGATGCCTGGACTGGATCGGACATCCAGCATGACCCATCGTGGATTCATCATCTGGATGCCGCGGCTGTAGCCGAGATTGACGCGGCCCTGGTCCAGGTCCGGCGCAGCGGCGCGCAGATCCCGTTTGCCGCGGAATCCTTCCCGCTGCCCCGCTTCGCCGCAGCACTCGACGGCATACTCGAGGAACTCGAGAACGGCCGCGGCTTCAAGCTGATCCGCGGTATCCCGCGCCACCGCTACAGCGACGGGGAGTGCGAACTGATCTACTGGGGGCTGGGTGCACACCTCGGCACTCCGGTGTCACAGAATGCCCGCGGTCACCGCCTGGGCCATGTGCGCGACGAGGGCCGCGTGCTGGCCGACCCCAATGCCCGTGCCTACCAGACCAACCAGCGCATGGATTTCCACACCGACCTGCTGCCGATCGACGTGCTCGGCCTGTTTTGCATGCGCACCGCCAAATCCGGCGGTGCCAGCAAGCTCACCAGCGCGCTGACCATCCATAACGTGCTGCGCGCGGAACACCCCGATCTGCTGGAAGCCTTGTACGGCCTGTTCCACCTCGACTGGCGCGGCGAGGAACCGGCGGGCGAACAACCCTGGTTCACGCTGCCGATGTTCAGCGCCTGCCAGGGGAAGGTCACTGCGCGCATCTGCAGCCTGGTCTATTACGAATCCGCGGCCCGCTTCGGCGAGCAGTACCGGCCCACCGCCGTGCAGCGCGCGGCCCTCGAAGCAGTGCAGGAAATCGCCAACCGGCCCGAACTGATGCTGACCATGGATTTCCAGGAAGGCGACATCCAGTTGATCAACAATCACACGATGATGCACGCGCGCGAAGCCTACGAGGATTACCCCGAACCCGGGCGCCAGCGCCATCTGTTGCGGATGTGGATCGCCGTGCCCGACGCGCGGCGCAGGCCGCTGGCGGATGCACTGGCCGGCCGCTATCGCTGGGTGCGCGACGGCGGCATCCCGATGAAGACCGCCGCGGCCGCCTGAAGCCGCAGCGCGGATGCACCGGCGCCACGGCCGCGATCGTACGGCAGGACCGGCCAGGCAGACACAGACACAAACGCAACCGTAACCGGAGACACCATGCCCTCAACCGTAAAACTCGTACTGCGCAGCCTTGTCGCCGTCCCGCTCGCGGTCGGCCTCGGTACTGTGACCATCGCAGCCGCACAGCCCTACCCCGCCAAACCGATACGCATCGTGGTACCGTTCCCGGCCGGCGGCAACGCCGACATTTTTGCGCGTGCCTATGCGCAAAAGCTCGGCGATGCCTGGAAACAGACCCCGGTGATCGACAACCGCGCAGGCGCCGCCGGCATCATCGGCACCCAGTTCGTCGCCAAGTCCCCCGCCGACGGCTATACGCTGCTGTTCGGCACCACGGGCACGCACACCACCAACCCGGCCGTGTATGCAAAGCTGCCCTACGATCCGGTCAGGGACTTCGCGCCGGTCAGCAATTTCGCCGACTCGCCGTTCCTGCTGGTGGTGCATCCGTCGGTGCCTGCGAGCAGCCTCAGGCAACTGATCACGCTGGCCAAGGCACGCCCTGGCCAGCTCGATTACGCCTCCTTCGGCATCGGCAGTTCGGCCCATCTCGCCGGCGAGATGCTGCGCACGATGGCCGGCATCAACATCGTACACGTCGCCTACAAGGGCGGGCCGCCGGCGCTGAACGACCTCATCGGCGGCCACGTGGCACTGATGTTCAATTCCCTGCCGGCGGTGCTGCCGCACGTCAAATCCGGCAGGCTGCACGCACTGGCATTGGCCGCAGCGAAACGCGCGCCGACGCTGCCCGACATGCCGACGTTCGCCGAGGCCGGATTGACCAATTTCGAGGCCGGGTCCTGGTACGGCATCCTCGCGCCGGCAGGGACGCCACGAGATGTGGTGACGAGACTGCATGCGGAGACCGTGCGCATCCTCGCGCTGCCCGACGTCAGACAGCGGCTCGCCAGCGAAGGCGCTGCAGTCATCGGCAATACGCCGGAGGAATTTGCGGCGCAGATCCAGCGGGACATCGCGCGCTGGGAGAAAGTCGCCCGTGACGCCAGGATACCGAAGCAGTAGCGGCAACACCGGATGGCAGCCTGCCGTGGTGGCAGATGCCGTCCGGAACGCAAGTACGGCGCCGGAAACAGCACGGGCCGGGAAAACCCGGCCCGTGCGAACGATCGACTGGCGCAGCAATTACTGCTGCGGTATCCCCACCTGCGCCGCGACCTTGCGATAGCGCTCCAGCTCGGCACTGATCCGCTTGTTGAATTCAGCGCCACCCATGGTCGTGGTCTCCGCGCCGCCGACCGAAGCGTAACGCTGTTTCACGTCCGGCAACTTCAGCACTTCAACCGAGGCCTGGTAGAGTTTGGCGACGACATCCTTCGGCGTGCCTTTGGGCGCGAACAGGCCGACCCAGATCGAGGCATCGACGCCGGGGATGCCGGCTTCCTGCGCCGACATGTAGTCGGGCACCTGCGGCGAACGTTTCGCCGTGGTCACACCCAGCACCTTGACGCGTTTCGCCTGCAGGTGCGGCAGCACACCCGGCAGGCCGGCCACGGTAAACACCACTTCATTACCGGCCACGGCGGACACTGCCGGGGCACCGCCCTTGTAGGGCACATGCAATGCCTTGGCGCCGGCCGCATTGATCAGCCATTCGGTGGCCATGTGGTTCACCGAGCCGGTGCCCGGCGAACCAAAAGTCAGCTGGCCCGGCTTGGCCTTGGCGCCGGCAATCAGGTCCTTCAGGTTGTTGAACGGCGAACTGGCGTTCACCACCACCAGCATCGGCGCATCGCTGACCATGACGATGGAGGTGAAATCCCGCTCGAAGTCGTAGGGCACGTTCTTGAACAGCATCGGGTTCACCGAAAACTCGCCGGTGTGCGCGGCGAGCAGCGTGTAACCGTCGGCATTCGCGCGTGCCGTGGTGCCGACCGCGATGAAACCGTTGGCGCCCGGACGATTGTCGACCACGAACTGCCAGCCCTTCATTTCTGAAATCTTGTTGGTGAGGATGCGGGCCGAGGTATCGACCACGCCGCCCGGCGCAAACGGCACCAGCACGCGGATCGGCTTGGTCGGATATTCCGCGGCCTGCACCGCAAAGGCGAACACACTGCCAATGACGGCAGCAATCGATGCTTTCATAAAATATCATTTATAATCAATAACTTATATAAAACTATGACTTGAACAAATCTTTCCACTTGGCTTTGACCTGTTCCTGCAGCTGCTTGCTGGCTTCGGCCACTGCCGGAAACTCGTGCAGGTGATCATACGGCCGGCAGGCATCGATGATGGCCTTGGAGTTGTACGGCGCGTTGTAACGGTAGGCGACGAACATCGGATCGTTCTTCGAGCCCATGCCGCGCTTGATGATGTCGATGTCGACCTCGGGATCGCTGCGCGTGGCCACCGCCCACATCACTTCCTGCAGGTTCGACGGATCGATGTCCTCGTCGACCACCACGGTGTAGCGCGACATGTAGGCGCCGACGCCGCACTGGTTGAGGATATGCCCCGCCTGGCGCGCGTGGCCGGCATAGCGCTGCTTGATTGCCACCACGTTGAACATGCGCGCGCCGCCGATTTCATGCGCCCACACGCTGTGTACGTCGGGCACGCCGGCGGCGAGCAGCGCATCGAACAGCAGTGCCGAACGCATCACCGCCTTGGAATAGGAATAGTCGTTGGGCGGCTTCGCCGGCGGGCTGCCGACGATGATCGGGTCATTGCGGTAATAGACGCGTTCGACGGTCAGCACCGGCGCTGTGCCTTCCTTGCCGGGGTAATAACCGTGGAATTCGCCGAACGGCCCTTCGATCCTGACATCGCCGGGATAACAGTGGCCTTCGAGCACGATTTCCGCGCCGGCGGGCATCGGCAGGCCGGTCAGTTCGCCGTGCACCACGGATACCGATTCGCCGAGGATCGCGCCGATGTAGTTGTATTCGCACATGCCGAACGGCACCTCGATGCCGGAGATCAGGTAGCCGAGCGGATCACAGCCGACGACGATCGCGACCGGGAACGGCTTGCCGGCTTTCATGTATTTCTCGTATTGGATCGCGCCGTGCTTGCCCGGGATCATGTCGAGGCCGACATGGTTTTTGTCATGCACCATCACGCGATAGGTACCGACATTGACCCAGTCGCTGTCGAAGTCTTTGGTCACCACGCAGCAGCCGGTGCCGATGTAGGGGCCGCCGTCTTTCTCGTGCCACAGTGGCGACGGAAAAATGTTGATGTCGACGTCCTTGCCCGACTGGATATTCTCCAGCACCGGGCCGGTCTCGACGACCACCGGTTCGTATTTCGGCGCATCCGTCTGCCAGTCCTTGGGCCGGCCGCGCAGTTTCTGTACCAACGCATGGTGGCTGCGTTCAACCGGCAGGCGCAGTATCGACGACAGCCGCGCCGGGCTGGCCGTGGTGCAGGTGACCACGCGGAAACCCCTGGGGCACCCCTGGATGTCGTCGAACAACAGCGCCGGCGCGCCGTCGATCTTGACGTTGAGTTCGCTGATCGCGCCCAGTTCGAGCCTGGCGTCGGCACCGCGCACGTCCCGCAGTTCGCCCAGCGCGCGGGCGGTGTCCAGCCACGCGCGCAGGTCGAGGGCATTGCCGGCCGGACGTTTCATGATCACTCCTTGCGCTTCTGCGCCGCCAGCCGCACGGCCTTGATGATTTCCGTATACGCCGCGCAGCGGCACAGGTTGCCCGCGAGGTAATGGCGGATTTCGTCGTCCGTCGGATCGGGATGCTCCTCGAGCAATTGCCGCGTCATCAGGATGAAGCCAGGGGTGCAGAAGCCGCACTGGAAAGCCCCGGTATCGATAAAGGCCCGTTGCACGGCATCAAGCTGGCCATCGGCACTGTCTTCAATGGTGCGCACGTCGGCGCCGTCGACAAGCGTCGCCATGGTCAAACAACCGGACACTGCAGTGCCATTGACCACCACCGTGCAGCAGCCGCAGAGTCCCTGCCCGCAGCTCTCGCGCGCGCCGAACAGGCCCTGTCCCTGCAGCAGCTCGACCAGGTTCTGGTGGTTGCCGGCGTGCGCCGTGGCCGGGCGGCCGTTCAACTGGAAGGAAATGTTCTTGTGCGTTGTGCTCATGCTCATTTTGGTCACGTTCATTTTAGTCATGCGCATTTTGGTAACGATCAATCCTGCAGCGGCTTGCCCGCTTGCGCGCGCAAGCCGCGATAAACCGCTTCCGCGGTCAGCGGCAGGCTGGTCAGCCGCACGCCGACTGCGTCATCAATGGCGCTGGCGATCGCCGGCGAGACACCGAAGGTACCGCTCTCGCCGACGCCCTTGGCGCCGAACGGACCGGAATGCTGGACCATGTCGACGGCTTCGTTTTCCATCATCGCCGGGATGTCGCGCATGCCCGGAATCTTGTAATCGGCCAGCGAGGCATTGGTCACCTGCCCGGCATCGAAATCCATGCGTTCTGACAGCGTGAAACCCAGTTGCATGATGGTCGCACCGGAAATCTGGGTCTCGACGATCGCCGGGTTGACCGGCCGGCCGACGTCGACCAGGTTCACCAGCCGCGTGACCTTGAATTCACCCGTCTCGGTGTCGACTTCGACTTCGGCGCCGGTGGCACCGATCATCCAGAACGGCGTCGCGTCCGGCGTCTGCCCGGTGCCGGATTCGGGCGGCGTATAGGGCGGGATGAAGCTGCCGACGCCGACGATGTTGCCGGCCTGCATGCCGTATTTCTTGCGGAAGATGTCGGGGATCGGCGTGGTCTCCGCCGACAGGCCGACATCGCGCGCGAGCTGCAACAGTTTGTCGCGCGCATCTTCCGCCGCGTTCTTCACCGCATGGCCCATGTGGTAGGTCGAGCGCGAGCCCAGCGTCGCCATGTCGTACGGCGTGACATCAGTGTCGGGATGCACCAGCGTCACCGATGCCACCGGGATGCCCAGCGCCTCGGCGACGATCTGCGCCATCGCGGTGTCCGAGCCCTGCCCCATGTCCACGGTGCTGCAATACACGTTGCAGCTGCCGTCGGCGCTGATATTGACGATGGCCACCGAGGTCGTCGGCGAAATGCTCGCCTTGAAACCGATGGCGATGCCGCGGCCGCGACGGATGGTGCCGGAGCCTTTGTCGAACGGCTTTTCCCAGGCCATGCGCTGCGCCAGGCGCTCGAGCACCGGGTCAATCCCGGCGTCGCGCATCAGCGTGCCGGTTGCCTGCGGCCGGCCTTCACGCAGGATGTTGATGCGGCGGATCGCCAGCGGATCCATGTGCAGCGCTTTCGCGATCATGTCGGTGTGACTTTCATAAGCCCACACCAGCTGCGGAATGCCGAAGCCGCGCAGCGCTCCAGCCGGCGGCAGGTTGGTATACAACGAGTAGGAGTCAATGCTGACATGGTCGATGTCGTACGGTCCCGGCGCGGTAAATCCGGATTTCTGCGTAATGCGCGGCCCGATGTCGGCATAGGCGCCGCCGTTCCACCATACTTCGCATTCGCGGACGGTAATTTTCCCGTCCTTGGTCACGCCGCTCTTGATGCGCAGCGTCGTCGCGTGCTTGGTCAGCGTGTAGAACTGCTCTTCCATGGTCAGGGCGATTTTCACCGGCCGCCCGGCAAGCAGGGCCGCCGCCGCCGCCAGCGCTTCGAGCTTGATGTAGAGCTTGGCGCCGAAACCGCCGCCGAGATACGGCACTTTTACCCGCACCCTGTTCTCCGGCCAGCCGAGCAGACGCGCGATCTCGATGCGCACAAACGACGGGCTTTGCGACGCGGTATGAATCACCAGCTGACTGGGCGTCGGATCGGCAACCGTGACGAACGGCTCCAGCGGCAGATGCAGGACCTGCTGGGTGCGGAAGGTGTGTTCGAACACGTGGTCGGCTTCGGCAAACGCTTTCTGCACATCACCCCGGCGCAGGTGAAAATCCAGCGCGATATTGGTGTCGCGTTTGCCCTTCAGGTGTTTGAGGTCGGGAAACGTGCCCGCCGGCTTCAGCACCTCATGCACGACGGCTGCCGAGGTCATCGCCTCGACTTCGTCGAACACGGCCGGTAGTTCCTCGTAATCCGCGACGATCAGCTGCGCGGCGGCGTCAGCGACATGCGGATCGGCCGCCAGCACCAGCGCCACCGGCTCCCCGACATGATGCACCTTGCCGAGCGCGAGTATGGGCTGGTCGTGGAACGCGGGGCCGTAATACGGCTCGGGGATCAGTCTCTGGACGTCGGCAGCGGTGTAGACCGCGTAGACGCCGGGCACGGCCTGTGCCGCCGAGACGTCGACGCTGCGGATGCGCGCATGTGCCACCGTACTGCGATGGATCCTCCCGTACAGCATGCCGGGCAGGCGCAGATTGTGCACATACTCGGCGCGCCCCGTGACCTTGGCCCGCGCCTCGACGCGCGGGATCGAACGGCCGAGCGCCGAAAATTCGGCCGCGCCGGATTTGCTGTTGCCTGATGTGGTTGCCAAAGCTTTGCTCCTGGAAGCGGATCAGGCGGCCAGCGCCTTGCGCACCGCGCGCCCTGCGTACACCCGCAGCAGTTCGGTCTTGTAAGCGGCTGAACCGCGGGCATCACCCACCAGTTCCGCTGCCGCCGCGGCCGCTTCGCCGGCGCGCGCCAGCACCGCGTCATCTGCCGTTGCGCCGCGCAGCACAGCCTCCACTGACGGCAGGCGCAGCGGCTTTTCGGTGGCGGCGCCGACGACGAATCGCGCGTCCTCGATGACCCTGCCGTCCGTCTGCAGCGACACCGCAATGCCCAGCGTCGGCCAGTCGTCGGCCGCGCGCGTGGTCAGTTTGACATAGGCGGAACGGCGACCGGTTTGCGCCGGCACGATCACCTCGCTGATCAGCTCATTGCGTGCCAGCGCGGTTTCGTAATAACCGGTGAAGAGATCAGCCACCGCCAGCGTACGCAATCCGGCGGTTGCTGCCGTCACCACCTGAGCATCGAGCGCAATCAGCACCGGCGGCAGGTCCATGTGCGGATCGGCATGCGCGAGATGCCCGCCCAGCGTGGCCACATTGCGCACGCGGACATTGGACAGCGTCTGCAGCGTGCCGGCGATGACCGGCGCCTTGCTGCGCACGGCCGCCGCGCGACCCAGTGTCGTCAACGTCGTCAGCGCACCGATGTGCAGGCTGCCGTCTTTGGCTGCCGTCACCCTCGCGTAACGCGATTCGACGCCACGCAGGCTGATCAGCCGCGTCGGCTGGAAAACGCCGGCCTTCATCATCAGCATCAGCGCAGTGCCACCGCCGAAAACGCGCACCGACTCGTCGCCGGCATCCAGCAGTTTCAATGCTGCTTTCAGCGAACGCGGCTCGGCGAGTTCAAACGGGTTCATGCCGCCCCCTGCGCTGCTGCCGGCGCAAATGCGGCGCCCAGATTTTTCGCAAACTGTTTTTCCATGTCCTTCGCTTTGGCCTTCAGTACCGGTTGCCCGATGCTGCCCAGCTTGCCGGTCAGCGCGGTATCGATTTCGTACCGGATCGTCGTCTGCTCGCCCGCCGCGATCAACCGCGTTGCCGAGGTTGCAGTCAGCCGCCCGACCAGACCCATCGGCGCCCCTTCGATTTTTGCAGCAATCAACTCCGGCGCCACCACCTCGGTCAACTCCACGGTCACCTTGAACTTGAAGCGCATATAAGCCACCTTGGTCTCCAGCACCGCGTCGAAGCGTTTTTCGTCGAGCGGTTTCAGGTCGCGCACGCCGTCGATGCAGGATGCAAAAAAACGGATGTCCTGCAGTTTCGCAAACACCGCGTCGCGCGGTGCAGCGACCAGAATCTCCCCGCTGAATTTCATGATGGATGCCGCAGTGAAAGCGGTTTACTGTAATGGCACACCCCGCGAAAATCAATCAAAACGGCCACCCGATGAGATGAAAAAAATCCCCCGGCACCTTGCGGCATCGGGGGACTTGCCTGCTGGTCTGCAGATACTGCGCAGGCGGCCGCGGTTGGCCTTAACGTGCGCGACCGGCACCCGCGCCACGGCGGTTGTCGGAGCGGAAACCGCCGCGTGCCGGCGGCGCACCGCGCCGTGCGCCGGGCGGCGGACGGCGGTCGGTGCGTTTGGCACTGTCAGTGCGCAGCGGATTCTTTGCCTCGAAGCCCGGCGCCGACCAGCGCTCGATGGTGCGACCGATATAGCGCTCGATCTGTTTCAGCTGGCGCACGTCGTCCGACGAAGCAAAGGAGATCGCCGTGCCGGATGCGCCGGCGCGGCCGGTGCGGCCGATGCGGTGGACATAGTCCTCGGCCACCTTCGGCAGGTCGAAATTGATCACGTGCGAAATGCTCGCCACGTCGATGCCGCGCGCGGCGACGTCGGTGGCCACCAGCACGCGCACCGCGCCGCTGCGCAGCCGCGCCAGCGTGCGGTTACGCTGTGACTGGTTCATGTTGCCGTGCAGCGCTGCGGCATCATGCCCGCCGTGGAACAGCTTGTCGGCAAGGCGGTCTGCACCATGCTTGGTCGCGGTGAACACGATGACCTGCGCCTGGCCTTCTTCGCTGAGCACGTGCTCGAGCAGACGATGCTTGTGGCTGCCGTCGTCGACATAATGCAGGCGCTGCGCGATGTTTTCGTGCTTCTGCTCAGGCGCCGCGACTTCAATGCGCTGCGGATCGCGCAGCAGTTCGCGGGCAAGCTTCGCGATATTGCCGTCGAGAGTGGCCGAGAACAGCATGGTCTGGCGCGTTGCCGGGGTTTTTGCGGCAATGCGCTTGACCGGCTCGATGAAGCCCATGTCGAGCATGCGGTCGGCTTCGTCGAGCACCAGCAGTTCGAGGCGCGAGAAATCGACCTTACCCTGGTCGATGAAATCGATCAGCCGGCCGGGTGTCGCGACGAGCACATCGAGCGACTGTTCGAGCAGCCGGCGCTGTTTCGGGTAGGGCATGCCGCCGAGCACCGTGCCGGTGCGCATATGGCGCATGAACTTGCAGTACTTGTCGACGGCAGCGGTCACCTGCATCGCCAGTTCGCGCGTCGGTGTCAGCACCAGCACGCGCGGGCCACGGCCATGCTTGGCCGGGGCCAGTGCCAGGCGTTGCAGCGCCGGCAGCACGAAGGCTGCGGTCTTGCCGGTGCCGGTGGGGGCCGAGACCATCAGGTCAAAACCGGTCAGCGCAGGCGGAATCGATTTCGCCTGCACGGGCGTCGGTTCGGTGTAACCCGCGGCGGCAAGCGCCTGTACGAGTTCGGGATTCAGGTTCAATGAGGCAAAAGACATGAGTAATTACTTTCTAAAAGCACAGCAACCGGAAAACCGCAGATCAGCCACGAGGAACACCGGAAAATCAGGATCGCTCGCGTGGCCGGGCCGACGCGGCATTCCTGTTTCGGTGAACTCCGTGACTTCCGTGGCTCGAAAGCCAGGAAGTTTTCCAGCAATAAACGCGCAGGAGATGCCACTAGCTGTGAGGCAGGCCGCGAACAAATCGCGGCTGCGGCCACCGGCGCACGGGTATCGTCGCTAACCGTGGCGGAAGCAGCTATTCAGGGAAGGGAGCTGAAATCGAAGGGGTCAGGGACAGATGCATTCGACAGCGACAAACGGCCCAAGGTCGCTGCAAAGTGCGCGCACTATACCTGCAAGTGCTGGAAATAGCGAGGTTTTTCCGGGAAACAGCAACAGCACCGACCATGGCGGCAACTGACGCCCCCTCGGAAAAGTCCGGAAATTCAAGGCAATAGCACGTTGCTCGTGCTACAATCCGCCCCTTTTTTCAAGGCCCCTCCCCCGTGTCCGCCACCGAGCAACGCCCGTTACGCAACATCGCCATCATCGCTCACGTCGATCACGGCAAGACCACCCTCGTCGACAAACTGCTGCGCCAGTCCGGCACTTTCGCCGCGCACGAGCAGATTGCCGAGCGCGTAATGGATTCAAATGACCTCGAGCGCGAGCGTGGCATCACCATCCTCGCCAAGAACTGCGCCGTCACCTGGAAGGGCACGCTGATCAATATTGTCGATACGCCCGGCCATGCGGATTTCGGCGGTGAAGTCGAGCGCGTGCTGTCGATGGTGGATGGCGTGCTGCTGCTGGTCGATGCCGTTGAAGGCCCGATGCCGCAGACGCGCTTCGTCACCCGCAAGGCGCTGGCGCTCGGCCTCAAACCCATCGTCGTCGTCAACAAGATTGACCGTCCCGGCGCGCGCACCGACTGGGTGGTCAACCAGACTTTCGATTTGTTCGACAAGCTCGGCGCGACCGAAGAGCAGCTGGATTTCCCGGTGGTCTACGCCTCGGCGCTGAATGGTTATGCCAGCAATGATCCCGCTGCGCGCGAAGGCACGCTGGAGCCGCTGTTCGAAGCCATACTTGCCAACGTGCCGATGCGCAAAGACGATGCCGATGGCCCGCTGCAGCTGCAGATCTGCTCGCTCGATTATTCGAGCTATGTCGGCAAAATCGGCATCGGCCGCGTCAATCGCGGACGCATCCGTCCCGGCCAGCAGGTCGCCGTGCTCAAGGGGCCCGGGTCGGCCCCGGTCATGGCCAAGGTCAACCAGATCCTTGGCTTCCGCGGCCTCGAGCGCGTGCAGATCACCGAAGCCCAGGCCGGCGACATCGTGCTGGTCAACGGCATCGATGAAGTCGGCATCGGCATCACGCTGACCGACCCCGAGCGCCCGGAAGCGCTGCCGATGCTCAAAGTGGACGAGCCGACACTGACCATGAATTTCCAGGTCAATACGTCGCCGCTCGCCGGCCGCGAAGGCAAATACGTCACCAGCCGCCAGTTGCGCGAACGCCTGCAGCGCGAAGTCATGAGCAACGTCGCACTGAAGGTCGAGGAGACGGCGGACGCCGATGTGTTCGAGGTTTCCGGTCGCGGCGAACTGCACCTGACCATCCTGCTGGAAAACATGCGGCGCGAAGGCTACGAACTCGCCGTTTCACGTCCGCGTGTGGTAATCCGCGAAGTCAACGGTGAGAAACAGGAACCGTACGAAATGCTCACCGTCGACGTCGACGAGGCCAATCAGGGCGCGGTCATGGAGGCACTGGGCTCCCGCCGCGGCGACCTGCAGGACATGCAGTCGGACGGCAAGGGCCGGGTACGCCTCGATTACCGCATTCCGGCGCGCGGATTGATCGGCTTCCAGTCCGACTTCATGACCATGACGCGCGGCACCGGCATCATGAGCCACGTATTCGATGATTACGGCCCGATGAAACCCGACATGGAAGAGCGCCGCAACGGCGTGCTCATTTCCGCTGAAGACGGCAACGCCGTCGCCTACGCGCTGTGGAAGCTGCAGGAGCGCGGCCGCATGTTCGTCAGCCCCGGCGACCCGCTTTATGAAGGCATCATCATCGGCATCCACAGCCGCGACAATGATCTCGTCGTCAATCCGATCAAGGGCAAGCAGCTGACCAACGTGCGCGCCTCCGGCACCGATGAAGCCGTGCGCCTGGTGCCGCCGATCCAGGTCACGCTGGAGTCGGCAATCGAATTCATTGCCGATGACGAACTGGTCGAGATCACACCGAAGTCCATCCGCATCCGCAAGCGTCATCTGAAGGAGCACGACCGCAAGCGGGCGAGCCGTGTCGACCAGGCGACCGCCGCCTGACCGCAGTTCCGGGATGTCGCCGGCAGCGGTCGCGGTGCCGGCGCTGTTCGTACTGCTGTGGAGCACCGGTTTCATCGGCGCCCGACTGGGTCTGCCCCACGCCGAGCCGCTGACCTTCCTCACGCTGCGCTATGTTGGAGTACTTGCGCTGATGCTGCCGCTCGCGCTGGCGCTGCACGCGCGCTGGCCGGCGACGCTGGAAGGGGCGCGGCATATCGCCACCGCCGGCGTCCTGATCCAGGGCGGCTATCTCGGTGGCGTATTCAGTGCGGTGCATGCCGGCATGTCCGCCGGCGTGGTCGCACTGATCGTCGGCATGCAACCGTTGCTGACGGCCGCCGCTGCAGGGCGCCTGCTCGGCGAACGCGTTGCGCTGCTGCAATGGTGCGGCCTCGCGCTGGGTCTTGCCGGCGTCGCGCTGGTGGTCTGGCAGAAAATGTCGCTGGACGGCATGGCCATGCACAGCCTGGCCCTTGCCTTGCTGGCGCTGGCCAGCATTACCCTCGGCATGCTGTACCAGAAACGTTACTGTCCCTCGTTCGACCCCCGCACGGGCTCCGTAATCCAGTTCGCTGCGGCACTGGTGGTCACACTGCCGCTGGCCCTGACCCTGGAAACCGGGGAGGTGCGGTGGACGGGCGAGTTCCTGATTGCACTGGGCTGGCTGGTGCTGGTACTGTCAGCAGGCGCGACGACGCTGCTGTTCCGGCTGATCGAACGCGGCGCGGCCACCCGCGTGACCAGCCTGTTCTACCTGACACCGGCGGTGACCGCGATGATGGCATGGCTGATGTTCGATGAAACGCTGAGCGTGGTGGCGATCATCGGCATGCTGATCGCAGTTGCCGGCGTCGCACTGGTTAACCGCGAGGCCGGCAAAACGTCATGAAGTGGCAAAGGATCAGGGGATGAGCGCCCCGCAGGAATCGGCGGCAGATACGCCGTACGCGCTGCTCGGCGGCGACGCCGCCGTGCGGCGCCTCGTCGACCGTTTCTACGACCTGATGGACGAAGTGCCGGAATACCACTGCATCCGCAAACTGCACCCGCAGGAGCTCTCCGGGTCGCGCGAAAAGCTCTATCTGTTTCTCTCCGGCTGGCTGGGCGGCCCGCCGCTGTACGTGGAAAAATACGGGCACCCGATGCTGCGTGCCCGGCACCTGCCCTTTCCGATAGGCATTGCCGAACGCGACGCGTGGCTCGCCTGCATGCTGCAGGCGATGGAAGACACCGGCGTCGAGGAAACCCTGCGCATGGCGCTGCTGAAGGCGTTCTACGGCACTGCCGACTGGATGCGCAATCGGCCCGACTAGGTCAGCACCGGCTCCCGATGAAGCTCCGCAGCACCCTGCGCCTACGCGCCCTGCTCCTGGCCGCCGCATTGTGGACAAGCCCGGCGTTGGCGCAGGATGGCGCCGTGGCATGGCGCATCGAACTGGATGCGCCGGTCGAAGTGCAGTCATTGCTCGAGGAACATCTCGACGTTTACCGCTACCGGGGACGCCCGGGGGTTGATGCTGCCATGCTGCAGCGGCTGGTCGCGCGCGCGGCGGCGGACGCGGAGGCGCTCCTCGCCACCGCAGGCTATTTCTCGCCGCAGATCGAGGTGACGGGAACGCCCGCCGCCGGCATGACGACGGTGCTCATCCGTGTCATCACCGGGCCGGTCGCACGCGTCGCCGCAGCCGACATCAGCGTCACCGGCGCGATCGCCGGTGAGCCGAACGAGGTCGAACGCATCGCACGCGCCAAACAGCGTTGGCGCCTCAAGGTTGAAACGCCCTTTCGCCAGGGCGCATGGGACGATGCCAAGGAGGCACTGCTGCGCGAATTCCGGTTCGATGGCTACCCTGCGGCGCGCATCACCAGCAGTGCCGCGGAAGTCGATCCTGAAGCTGCGCGCGTAACCATCAAGGTCGCCATCGACAGCGGTCCCTTGTTCCGTTACGGCGCCACGCAAATCGACGGCCTGCAGCGTTACCCCCGCAACATCGTAGAAAACCTGCAGCGTTTTCGCAGTGGCGAGCGGTACAGTTACGAGGCCGTGGTGCGGTACCAGACGGAACTCCAGACCAGCGGATTTTTTCGCAGCGCCTCGGTTGCCGTCGACACAGACCCGGCACAGGCCGCAGCCGCGCCAGTGCGCGTTCGTGTCGTCGAACATCCGCTGATGAAAATCGATCTCGGCGCCGGCTTCAGTACCGACACCGGGCTCCGGGGCGAGGCCTCGTTCACGCACCACAACACGCTGCAACCCGGCTGGCAGAGTTCGACAAAACTGCGGCTCGACAGCAAGAAGCAGGCCGTCAACGCCGAACTGGCGCTGACACCCGAACCGGGCGGCTGGCGCAACCGGCTGGGCGTGGAGGCCGAGCGCAGCGATATCGAGAACCTCGTCAGCCGCACGCTGGGCCTGACGGCGCAGCGCGCATGGCGCACGCCGGAAGAGGAGCACAACTGGGCGCTGAAATTCCAGACTGAGGAACAATCGCTGACCGCCGGCCCTGTGGACAACCTGAGCGCCCTCTCGCTCAACTACGCATGGACCCTGCGCGGAGTCGATGACCTGTTGCGCCCGCGACGCGGCCATATGATCAACCTGCAACTGGGCGGCGCCTCCGCCGCACTGCTGTCCACGCGTTCCTTCATGCGCGGCTACGGTCGCGGCCTGTATATCCTGCCTGTCGGACGCGCCGACCGGGTCCACCTGCGCGGCGAACTCGGCGCCGTCTGGGCCAGCGCGAGGGACGGCATCCCCAGCGAGTTCCTGTTCCGCGCCGGCGGCGATCAATCGGTCCGCGGCTATGATTACGAATCCCTCGGCGTCCGGGAGGGCTCAGCGGTGGTCGGCGGCCGCTTCCTCGGCGTCGCCACGATTGAATACCAGCACGACTTCACCGCGCAATGGGGCGGCGCCATGTTCATCGACGCCGGCAATGCAGCGGATTCGCCGTCGGAGTTGCGGCCGGTCTACGGCTATGGCGTCGGCGTGCGCTGGATCACGCCGGCCGGTTCACTGAACCTCGACATCGCGCAACCCGAAGATGCCGGCAAGGTGCGCCTGCATTTCACTCTGGGCGTGAGGTTCTGAGATGACGCGCCGGACACGCACCATCCGCATCGCCGCCACCGCAGCCGCCGTCGCAGCATGCGCCATTGTCGCCGCAACCGCCTGGCTGGGCAGCAGCCAAGGTCTGGCATGGGCCGCCCGAAAAGTAGTACAGCTGGGCGGCGGCGCAGTCACGGTCGAGGGTATCGAGGGATCACTGCTCGGCGAAGTACGGGGCAGGCGACTGCAGATCCTGGGCGGTGATTTCAGGCTCGAAGCCGACATGTTCGTCTTGAACTGGCAGCCTGCCGCCCTGCTGCGTGGCGGGCTTCATTTTGGCCGCGCCTCGGCTACAACCCTGCGTTACCAAAGCCTGTCGACCGCGCCGGCAAAGCCACCGGCATCGCTGGCACTCCCCTTCGATCTCTCCATCGCAGCGCTTGAGATCAGCCGTCTGGAGATCGGCGGCCTGCCCGCCATTGACAACCTGCGGCTGGGTTATTCGGGCGGGCGCACCACGCATGACATCCGCCTGCTGCAGACACAGTCGGCAGGATGGAACGTCGATGGCACACTGCAGATCGCCACGCTGAGTCCTTTCCCGATCACGGGACAGTTACAGGCGGTGCGCGACGCAACAACCCGTGCGCTGCAGGCCAGGGCAACAGTGACCGGAACGCTGGAAGAACTGCAGATCGCCATCACCGGCAGCGGACGCGGTGCGACCATGCAATCGTCCGCCGTATTGCACCCCTATGCCGAGCAGCCGGTTGCCAGGTTCGAAGCACAGGCACGCGAACTTGATTTGTCCGCCTGGGCCACAGAGCTGCCGCGGACGCGGTTGACCGTGGATGCGAACGCACAGACCATCGACAGCAGGCTGACCGGCACACTGCGTGCGGAAAATGCTGAGGCCGGCACGCAGGACAGCGGACGACTGCCGCTGTCCGCAATCAGCGCCCGCTACTCCGGCAGTGGCCGCGACTGGACATTGCCCGCGCTTGAGCTGCAGGTGTCCGGGGGCGGACGCATCACCGGCAGCGCGGCATTGCGCGGTGACAACGGCACCATGGATGTGCAACTGCGCGACATTGATCCCGCACGCATCGACAGCCGGTTGCGTCCCGTCAGAGTATCCGGCACCGCAAAACTGTCCGGAAACACCAAAGCGCAACAGGTTACCGCCAGACTCGACGGCGCCGGCCTGCAATTGCAGCTGGCCGCAAAACATGCCGGCGATCTGCTGACGATTGACAGCGCCCGTCTGCAGGCCGGAACGGGCAGCGCCGAATTCACCGGACAACTGGGGCTGACGGCAGCCCGGGCCTTTACCCTGCGCGGCAGCGTGAGCCGGCTGGACCCGTCGCGGTTGGCAGCCGTTCCTTCCGCGCTGCTGAACGGCCGGATTTCGGCGAGTGGCAACATTCATCCGCAGTGGCAGGCGCAAGTCACCGTTGATCTTGCAGACAGCCGCTGGCGCAATCTGCCGTTCACTGCAGCCGCCGCGTTCTCTACCCAAAAATCCCGTTGGTTTGAAGGCACCGCACAGGCCGCAATCGGGCGCAACCGCCTGGAGATCAAAGGCAGCTATGGCCATCCGCAGGACCAGCTCAACTGGACCCTCGCCGCCGAAGATCTGCGTGCGTTGGATCCCACGCTGGGCGGACGCCTCAGCGGGCGCGGCACAGTGACCGGCGCAACAGACGGACTCGCGCTGGACTTCACGGTCGACGGACAGCAACTGGTGGCCGGAAAGCATCGCATCGCCCGCCTTCACGGCCGGGGTACGCTCGCCGCCGGGCGTGAAGGTCCGCTGCAGTTTTTGGTGAACGCGACCGGCCTGCAACTCGCGGAAACCCGCATCGACACGCTGCAGCTGTCCGGCAACGGCACCCGCGCCCGGCATGTGCTGGAAGGCTCGGCCAAGGGACGCGACGCCACGGCTGTGCTGCGCGCCACCGGCGGCATTGATCCGCATGCACGCTGGATCGGCACGCTGGACCAGCTCGAAACGGGGCTGCCGTGGCCGCTGCGGCTGAACGGTCCTGCGCAGATTACCGCCGGCCGCGATCTGCTGATCATCGAACAACTCCGCGGGACACTGTTCGACGGCGAATTCGGACCAGCCTCGCTGCGCGCCGAGAACGGGCGCATCGACACGCAAGGTGCGTTCCGCGGCGTTGCCGCCGGACGCCTGCTCCCGCACGGCAACGGCCTTGAATCGAACAACCTGCGTCTCGGTGGGGAATGGTCGCTGAAGCTCGACGATGTAGTGAACGGCGATGTCAGCCTCTATCGCGAGAGCGGCGACCTCACGCTCGGCGGTGGGACACCGGTGCCCCTGGCGCTGCGCAAGGCATTGCTCAATCTCGCTGCCGCAGACAGCGCGATCAGCATCGCCCTCGACATCGACAGCGAGACCATGGGCACAGCTGCAGCACGGCTGCAGACCCGCATGTTCCACCGCGACAGCGGCTGGCTGCTACCGGCCGACGCGCCCTTGACCGGCAGCGCCAACCTCGACTTCCGCTCACTGGCCTGGCTGCGTGCCATGCTGCCCGGCGTGGACCGTGTCGAGGGACAACTGGCGGTGCAGCTACGCGCCGACGGCACCATAGCTGCACCGCACCTGGTCGGCACCATCACCGGCGACCGCATCGCGCTGCGAGCGGTCGGCGCCGGTGTGGATCTGCGCGAGGGCCGGCTGCGGGCGACGCTGGACGGCAAGCAGTTTCGGCTGGACGAGTTCGAACTCAAGGCGGGAAAGGGGCGCATTACCGCCAGCGGCACTGCCGAACTGGCTGGCGGATTGCACAGCGTGGAACTGCAGGCGCGCGCAGAACACGCGCAGATTCTGCTGGCGCCCCAGTGGTCCGCCACCATCGACGGCACCGGGCGCCTGGGATTGCGCGACCGCGCGGTCACGCTGGAGGGCAAGTTCAGCCTCGATGAAGGCCGCTACGACCCCGGCACCAGGAGCAAACCTCGACTCGGCAACGACGTCATCGTGCGCTCCGCCAAACCGGAAACGGCCGTGAAGTCTGCCGCGCTGCCCGTGAAACTCGACGTCAGCATCGATCTCAAGGACAAGCTCACGGTGCGCGGTAACGGACTTGACGCGCTGCTTGGCGGCTCGCTCCGCATCACCACCCGTGGTGCCGCGCTGGCGGCCCTCGGCGATGTGCGCACGGTACGCGGACAGTATTCGGTATTCGGACAGCAGCTCGACATCGAACGCGGCACACTCACCTTTGCCGGTCCGCTGACCGATCCCGGACTCGATCTGCGGGCGATACGCAAAATCCAGACCGTCGAGGTCGGCGTCGAGGTCACCGGGTCGTTGCAGCGTCCTTCGGTGAAGCTGGTGTCGGTCCCCGACATGTCGGATACCGACCGCCTGGCCTGGCTGATCCTCGGTCGCGACCCGGCCGGCACCGACCGTGCGCAACTGGCCGTATTGCAGGCAGCGGCGCTCGGCCTGACCAGCAGTGGCGGCACGCCGATACAACGTCAAATTGCCCAGGGCGTGGGGCTCGACGAAATCGGCTTCGCCGGCAGCGAGAACAGCGCGCTCGGCGCGGTCACACTGGGCAAGAAACTGACTGAGCAACTCAGCATCCGGCTGGAACAAACGCTGGGCGGCACCGCCGGCAGCCTGCTGCGAATGGACTATATGTTGTCCGAGAGATGGCGGCTGCGCGGCACCGCCGGGGCCGAGAACGCCGGAGACATCCTGTTCACGCTGCGCTTCGATTGAATGGGATCCCGGGTCAAGCGGCAAACTGCCGACTTCGCGGGACACGGAAATCCGCACTTTCAGGATATACAAGCCCCGGCAAGTTCCATAAAATGAGCCACCACATACCAAAATCGATCGGAGGAGATCATGTTGGAGAATTCCCGGAAATTGCTGGTGCTCGGCGTCATCGGGCTGACGGTTGCTGCATTGCCCGGCCTCGCGGCCGCGCAGAACTGGCCGACCCGTGCCGTCCGCATCATCAACCCCTTCCCCGCGGGCGGCGGCACTGACGCCTTCGCCCGTCCCCTTGCCGCAGTGATGCCCAACGATATCGGCCAGCAGGTGCTGATCGAGAATATCGGCGGTGCGGGCGGCACGCTGGGTGCCGGTGTGGCGGCACGGGCACCGGGTAATGGCTATACCTGGTTCATGGGCGCGGTTCATCACACCATCGCCGAAACGCTGTACACCAAACTCAGCTACAGCCTGGTGAATGACTTCATTCCGGTGACCTTGGCCGCTTCGGTGCCCAGCGCAGTGGTCGTGCACCCGTCGATTCCGGCCAAAACCATCAAGGAACTGATCGCGCTCGACAAGCGCACGCCCGGCCAGATCAACTACGGTTCGGCCGGTTACGGCACCACGCACCACATGAACGGCGAACTGTTCAACCTGATTACCGGGACCAAACTGGTGCACGTCCCGTACAAGGGCGCCGGCCCGCTGACGCCGGCGCTGATCTCCGGTGAAGTCGCGATGGCCTTCGACGGCATGGGTACTGCTGCGCCCAACATCAAGGCCGGCAAGCTGCGCGCGCTCGCGGTCACCACTGCGAAACGCTCGGAATTGCTGCCCGAGGTGCCGACACTGCAGGAATCCGGCGTCAACATCAACGTGACGACGTGGTACGCGCTGTGGGGCGTGAAGGGCACGCCGCAGCCGATCATCGACCGCATGTACCAGTCGGTATCCAAGGCGCTGACGCTGCCGCAAATCAAGAAGGTCTGGGAATCGCTGGGCGCCACCGCCGGCGGCCAGCCCCCGGCCGAGTTCGACAAATTCGTAAAACAGGAAATCGCGACCTGGGGCAAGGTCGTCAAGGCTTCAGGTGCCAAGGTCGAGAACTGATGTAGCAACCCCGCCGGAGACGGGCGGCCTGTTTGCCCGTCTCTGGCACGGCATCGCCGAGCGCGGCCGCACGCTGCGCGAGCGGCGCCAGCAACAGTGGCTCGCCCAAGCCGCCGAAACCCTGTACTCGGAACTCGGTGAAGCATCGGGCGTCGCGCTCGCGCGGCGCATCCTCGAGCGCTACGCGGCCCTGCCCCCGCAGGCCAAACTCGATTTCCTGCTGACGCTGGCTGCGCGCTTTTCCACGGACACCGCGCGGCTCGACGCCGCCATCCGCGAGTACACCGCGCATCCCGGTCCCGCCGCGGCACAGTTGCTGCACAATGCGGCTGAATCGCGACGCCAGGAAGTGCTGCGCCGGCTCAATTTTGCGCCCAGCGGTACTGCCGCGCTGCTGCACATGCGCGAAGACCTGCTCGATTTCCTGCCGCAGCATCCCGAACTCGGGGAAGTCGATGCCGACTTCGAGCATCTGTTCCGTTCGTGGTTCAACCGCGGCTTCCTGCAGATGCGGCCGATCGACTGGCACACCCCGGCGGTGTTGCTCGAAACGATCATCCGTTACGAAGCCGTGCACGAAATTTCCGGCTGGAGCGACCTGCGGCGACGCCTCGATCCGCCGGACCGCAAGTGTTTTGCGTTCTTCCACCCCACGCTCGCCGATGACCTGCTGATTTTCGTCGAAGTCGCATTGACCGAGGATGTCCCCGGCGCCATCGCCCCGCTGCTCGCCGACGGCCGCACGCCAATAGATCCGCGCACGGCACGGACTGCCGTGTTCTATTCGATTTCAAACTGCCAGAAGGGATTGAAGGGCGTCTCGTTCGGCAACTTCCTGATCAAACAGGTGGCCGCAGAACTGAACCGCGATTTCCCGCAACTGCGTACCTTCGTCACGCTGTCGCCGGTGCCCGGGTTCATGGCCTGGCTGCGCCGCACCGGCCCCGATATGCCGCTGCTGCAGGACCTCGCGCGTCCGCACTGGCATGCCGACCCCGCGCTTGCCGAGCAGCTGCGGCCCGTGCTGAACGATCGCATGGCCGAATACCTGCTCGAAGCGAAAAACGGCGATGGACGCCCGGTCGATCCGGTCGCCCGTTTCCACCTGGGCAATGGTGCCGGCATTGAAGAAGTGCGCTGGCTTGGCGATACCTCCGAAAAGGGGCTCAGCAACGGCGCCGGTTTCATGGTCAATTATCTATATGACCTCGATAACGTCATCACCAACCATGAAGCATTCGTCAAGCACGGCACGATCTTCGCATCACCGCAGGTGCGCGCGCTGCGGGTCCTGAAATCGCGCCACTGAGCCGGCAGGCACCCGGGCCTGATCGAGCCCCGTTTTGCGGCAATCGCCGCGGAATTGAACCTCAGCGCTTGCTGCCGAGCAGCGTGCGGCGGCACTGGCGTGCGCCGCAATGGCAGGGATGTTCGCGTTTGAGCTTGGGCGTGTGCCGCTCCTCCAGCACCAGGTTGTAGTCGTAGGACAATTCCTCGCCTGGCCTGATCGCACGGATGGCGTTGATGAACACCCGGCCATCCTCCTCATCGGCTTCACAGTTCGGCGCACAGGAGTGGTTGATCCAGCGGGCCGGGCCACCGCGCCTGGTGGCGTCGATCACCACTTCATCGTTCGCCGCAAACAGCATGGTGTGCGAAGAGCCTTCGTGGAGTTTGCTGTAACGGCGATCGGCTTCGGCATGCGACATGCGCTCACCGGTGTATTCGAGGATGCGTGCGCCTTTGGCGATCGCGTTCACCGCGAACACGCCTCGGCCATGAATCGGCGAATTACGCACGACGACACGCGGTTTGGCGTTCTGCGCAGTCGCCGTTTTTCTCGCGACAGCGTGCCGCGCTGCGGTGGTCCTGGTCGTTGCGCGTTTATTTTGTAACTTTTTGTTTTTTAACGATTTTTTATCTGTCTTGCGGGTTTTCTGTTGAGTCATCGCTTGCGGGGAGCCTGAGTGGTGATTGCCGGTTTCAAAAAGGAGAAATCGCAGCCCTCGTCGGCCTGCGTGATCTGGTCCATGAACAGCTTGCGGTAACCGCGACTGTCATCCCTGCGCCGCTGCGGTGCTTTCCGGCGCCCGCGCCGCGCGGCAAGTTCGGCGTCACTGACCAGCAGTTCCAATTTGCGTGCCGGCACATCGAGCCGGATGCGGTCGCCATTCTGCACCAGTCCCAGCGTGCCGCCCAGTGCGGACTCCGGCGTCACATGGAGCACGATGGCGCCGAACGCGGTGCCGCTCATGCGCGCGTCCGAAATCCGCACCATGTCCTTGACCCCTTTCGCCGCGAGTTTTTTCGGGATCGGCAGGTAACCCGCTTCCGGCATGCCCGGTGCGCCGATCGGGCCGGCGTTCTTCAGCACCAGGATGTCGTCGGCGTCGACGTCGAGCTTCGGGTCATCGACGCGGTCCGCCAGGTCCTGCAGCGATTCGAACACGACCGCGCGGCCTTCATGGCGCGTGAGTTTCGGATCCATCGCCGCCTGTTTGATAATGGCACCGCCCGGCGCGAGGTTGCCGCGCAGCACGGCGATGCTGCCGCCGGCGAACACCGGGTCCTTGAAGCGGCGCACCACTTTCTGATCCCACGACGGCGGTGCAGCGGCAAGGTCTTCGCCGAGCGTACTGCCGGTGACCGTGAGCGCTTTCAGATTCAACTGGTGTTTCAGTTCGCGCAGGATCACCGCCAGGCCGCCGGCCTTGTACAGGTCTTCCATGTAGCCCTGCCCGGTCGGCTTCAGATCGACCAGCACCGGGGTTTCGCGGCCCATTTTATCGAAGGCGTCCAAGTCGAGCTTGATGCCCAGCCGTCCTGCCATCGCCGCGAGATGCACGATCGCATTGGTCGAGCCACCGATGGCGAACAGCACGCGCAGCGCATTCTCGAACGCTTCCACCGTCATGATCCTGTCCGGCGTCAGCCGTTCCTTCGCCATCGCCACCGCGCGGGCGCCGCTCGCTTCGGCCTGGCGCAGGCGGTCGGCCATCACCGCCGGCACGCAGGCGCCGCCGGGCAGCATCATGCCCATGGCCTCGGTACACAGCGCCATCGTGCTCGCCGTGCCCATCACCATGCAGGTGCCCGCCGACGGCGCGAGCTTGTTGTTCACTTCGCCTATTTCCTGCTCGGAAATCTCGCCAGCACGGTAACGTCCCCAGAAACGGCGGCAGTCGGTGCAGGCCCCCAGCCGCTCACCCTTGTGGTCGCCGGTGATCATCGGTCCGGTGACCAGCATGATCGACGGCACGTTGGCACTGGCCGCGCCCATCAGCAGTGCCGGCACCGTCTTGTCACAACCGCCGATCAGCACCGCGGCGTCGACCGGCTGCGCGCGCAGCATCTCTTCGGTGTCGATCGCCATCAGGTTGCGCAGATACATGCTGGTCGGGTGCGCAAACGATTCGTGCAGCGTGATCACCGGGAATTCGACCGGCAGGCCGCCGGCGAGCATCACGCCGCGTTTTACCGCCTCGATCAGTTCCGGTACGTTGCGGTGGCAGGCGTTGAAACCGCTGAAGGTGTTGGTGATGCCGATGATCGGCCGGTCGAGCGCGTCATCGGTATAGCCCATCGCCTTGACGAAGGCCTTGCGCAGGAACAGCGAAAAACCTTCGTCGCCGTACGCCGTGAGGCCTTTGCGCATGCCGGTCTTGCGGCGCACGCCGCCTTGCTTCTTTTGGGCCATGAGAAATTTCCGCTGGGGCAGTAAAAATCAGTCCTGCACGATAGCGGAAGGCACCAGGCGAGGCAAGGCGCAATGCGTCAGCAGCCACACCCGGTCACGTCCCGCGGAATACCGGTGCGCGTTTTTCGATGAAGGCGCGCAGCGCCTCTTTCGTGTCATCGGTGCCGCGCAGCTTGTTGTTCATGGTGTTCTGCAGCTCGAGCTGTTGCTCGACGTCCTGCTGCCACGCACGGCGCAGTGCAATCTTGGTCATCTGCACCGCGATCGGCGCCTTGCTGTTGAGCTTCTGCGCCAGCGCCATCGCCTCGTCCATCAGCCGGTCGTGCGGCACGACCTTCGTTGCCAGCCCCCAGGCCAGTGCCTGCTGCGCGTCGAACGGTTCGCCGAGCAGGCAGATCTCGGCCGCCCTGGCATGACCGACCAGACGCGGCAGATACCAGGTCGCGGTCTCCCCCATCAGCCCGCGCTCGACGAAATTGACACCGAAGTTCGCCTGCTCGCTGAGGATGCGGAAATCGGCGGCGAAGGCCATGTTGCAGCCGGCGCCACGGGTGACGCCGTTGACGGCGGCGATCACCGGCTTGTTGATCTGGCTGAAGCCGATCGCGTAGTAATATTTCATGTCGAACAGCGGCTGCGGCGCGGTGGTCGCGCCGCCCGCCTTCTCGGCGTCGGCACGCGCCTTCAGGTCGGCGCCGGAACAGAAGCCGCGGCCGTTGCCCGTGACGATCAGGGTCCACACCTCCGGATCGGCTTCCGCGCCGCGCAGCACCGCCTCAAGTTCGCCGCGCATCACATTGTCGATGGCATTGAGCCGCTCCGGCCGGTTGAGCGTCAGCACGCCCGTATGTTCGCGGATTTCCCACTGGATGGTCTGATACATGGCGGCGTCTTTCCGGTATGGGTTGTCGTCGTTCGCGTCCGCAGTGCGCACCCGGGAAAGCATAACTATTGAATTTGTCAACCCCGGTGGGTCATCCGGGCAGGTACGGGACGCCCTGCACAATCGACGCAAAAACAATATGTTGGAATCCTTGATTAAAGTCAAACCGAGAGTCTTTTCAGCCGGTACGCCGGGGCGCATACTGCACGCCAAAATCGCTCTCGCATAACCCGGGCGCGCCCCGCGCGCCCCACCACAGAAAGGTCCACGCATGAAAGACACCGCCCTTGGCACCCCCACGGCGATCACGCTGCCCGAGCAGGAAATCAGCCGCGATTCGCTGCTCGAGAAATACGCCAAGGGCAAGGAATCCAGCATTGCCGACGTGCGCCGCCGCGTGGCGCGCGCGCTGGCACAGGCCGAACCCGAGGAGCAGCGCGCGCAATGGGAGCGCCGCTTTCTGCAGGCGCAGGAGGACGGCTTCATACCCGCCGGCCGGATCAACTCCGCCGCCGGCATCCCGCTGCAGGCGACGCTGATCAACTGTTTCGTGCAGCCGGTCGGCGATTCGATTTCGGAAATCGTCGACGGTCGCCCCGGCATCTACATCGCGCTGCAGGAAGCCGCGGAGACCATGCGCCGCGGCGGCGGTGTCGGCTATGACTTTTCTTCGATCCGGCCCAAGGGTGCGGAAGTCAAAGGCACGCAGTCCAGCGCCAGCGGCCCGGTGTCGTACATGCGCGTGTTCGACCGCTCCTGCGAGACCGTGGAATCCGCCGGTTCTCGCCGCGGCGCCCAGATGGCCGTGCTGCGTTGTGATCACCCCGACGTCGAGGAATTCATCCACGCCAAGGACAAGGGCGACCTGACCAATTTCAATATCTCCGTCGGTGTCACCGACGCTTTCATGGAAGCCGTCGCGCAGAACAAGGATGTCGAACTCGCGCACCGCGCCAAGCCCAATGCCCGCCAGATGGCCGCCGGCGCCTGGCAACGCGAGGACGGGCAGTGGGTATACCGCAAGGTGCCGGCGCGCGAGCTGTGGGAACAGATCATGCGCTCGACCTACGACCACGCCGAGCCGGGCATCCTGTTTCTCGACCGCATCAATCGTGACAACAACCTCAATTACTGCGAAACCATCGAGGCCACCAACCCCTGCGCCGAACAGCCGCTGCCGCCGTACGGCTGCTGCTGCCTGGGCTCGATTGACCTCACCCATTTTGTCAAGCAGCCGTTTGCTGAAAACGCGAGCTTTGATTACGAGCATTTCGGCCGTGTCGTCGCCGTCGCCGTGCGCATGCTCGACAACGTGCTCGACGTCACCGCCTGGCCGCTGAAACAACAGCAGGAAGAAGCCGCCGCCAAGCGGCGCGTCGGCCTCGGTTTCACCGGACTGGGTGATGCGCTGATCATGCTGCGCCAGCGCTACGACACACCGGAGGCGCGGCAGGTCGCCGCGCAGATTTCCGCGGCCATGCGCGATTATGCCTACCGTGCTTCCGCCGACCTCGCCCGCGAGCGCGGTGCGTTTCCGCTGTTCAGCGCTGATCTCTATCTGTCGGGCACCAGCTTTGCCGCGCGGCTGCCGGACGACATCAAGCAGTCGATCCGCAAACAGGGCATCCGCAACAGCCACCTGCTGTCGATCGCGCCCACCGGCACCATCAGCCTCGCCTTTGCCGACAACGCCTCCAACGGCATCGAGCCGCCGTTCTCCTGGACCTACACCCGCAAGAAGCGCATGCCCGACAACACCATGCGCGAATTCGCCGTCGAGGACCATGCCTGGCGGCGCTGGCGTGCTCTGGGCGGCAATACCGCGCAACTGCCGCCGTGGTTCGTCACCGCACTCGAAATTTCGGCAACCGCCCACGAAGAAATGGTCGCCGCCGTCGCCCCCTACATCGACACCAGCATCTCGAAGACCGTGAACGTGCCGGAAGACTATCCTTACGGCGAATTCCAGGATCTGTATTTCCGCGCCTGGAAGTCGGGGCTGAAAGGACTTGCCACCTATCGTCCCAACAGCGTGCTCGGCTCGGTCCTGTCGGTGGAACCGTCCGACAAAGACAAGGCGCCGCAGGATTTCCGCAGCGACGACGTCAACCGCCGCATCCTGATCCAGAACCTGCCGGCGCCGGTGCTCTCCAGCCTGCGCTGGCCGGGCCGCCCGGCGATGACCGCGGGCAATCCGGCATGGACCTACATGATCGAACACCCGCATGGCGCATTCGCGGTGTTCGTCGGCCATGTCGAGAACGACCACAAACACGCCTTTGAAGTCTGGGTCAACGGCAGCGAACAACCGCGGGGCCTCGGCGCCGTCGCCAAGACACTGTCGATGGACATGCGGGCGAGCGATCCCGGCTGGCTGCAGGTGAAGCTCGATACGCTGGCCAAGGCCGGCGGCGATGAGCCGTTCGACATGGCCTTCCCGCCGCTCGGTGAAGTGAAGCGCATGCCCTCGGTGGTCGCCGCCTTCGCCCAGGTCGTGCGCTGGCGCGTCGACCAGCTCGGTGGCTTGACGCAGCCGGGTGCACCGCTGTTCGGCCAGTCGCTGACGCCCGTGCTCGATGCGATGTTCTCGCTGAAGGAACCGAAGACCGGCACCGACGGCACGATGTCGTGGACGGTCGATGTACTTAACCCGCGCACCGGCGACGATTTCGTGCTGGGACTCAAGGAAATCACGTTGCCCGGGAACGGCAAGAACGCCGGCGTTACGCGCCCCTACTCGATGTGGCTGTCCGGTGAATATCCGCGTGCACTCGACGGGCTGTGCAAGATCCTGTCGCTCGACATGCGTGTGATGGATCCGGCGTGGATCGGCATGAAGCTGCAGAAGCTGCTCGAATTCCCCGAGCCGCTGGGCGATTTCATGGCCTTCGTGCCCGGCACCCGCAAACAGGCGACGTTTCCCTCCACCGTTGCCTACGTCGCGCGGCTGATCCTGCACCGCTACGCGATGCTCGGCGTCCTCGACGAGAACGGCGCGCCGCTGACGCAAATGGGCATACTCGAGACGCCGGCGGGCAGCAATGAATCGCCCCGCGTGATGAAAGGCAGCCGCTGCCCCGAGTGCGGCAACCAGACCCTGATCCGCAAGGACGGCTGCGATTACTGCACGGCCTGTGGCTACACGGGGGCATGCGGCTGAACGCCGTCACCACAGCCCGCATGCGATGCTGACTGCGCGCCGCTGCGGCGGCGCGTAGTAATATCCTCCGCTCACCCGGAGGAGAACAATGGCCAAAACCACCCTCGGCAAGCTGCCGCGCGACGCCATCCGCATGCTGGAACTGCCGCGGGTCGCACCCGGAATCATCGGCGGTTTCCGCAATCTCGTCGATCTCACCGGCACGCTGTCCGACGCCTGCGACGAACTGGGCATCGTCGCCGTGATTCCCGGTTACGTGCTGCCGCCGGTCAACCTCGGCAAGCGCATCGTCGGCCCGGCGCTGACCGTACGCAACATCGCCCGTGACGTGCAGATCCACAAGGCCGCGCAGGACAAGGTCAACACCCAGGGCGAAACCGAGGCGCATAACCTCGCCGAACCCGGCGACGTGCTGGTCATCGAAGGCGTGATGGGCTGCTCCAACATGGGCGGGCAGTCGGCGACCATTGCCAGGCGCCAGGGTTTCATCGGCGCCATCGTCGATGCCACGGTGCGCGACCCCGACCAGTACCGCGGCATGGACTGGCCGGTGTGGTGCAAGGGCTTCACGCCGATCACCGGCAAATGGCGCATGCAGACCGTCGAAGTCAACGGCACGGTGCAGATCTGCGGCATCCCCGTCAGACCCGGCGATATCGTCTGCGCCGACGACGCCGGCGTGGCGGTGATCCCGCGCGAGAAGGCCGCGCAGGTGCTGGAGGCCGCGCGCAAGATCGATGCCGGCGACAGCAAACGCAAGGCCGACATCGATGCCGGTGTCGGCATCGGTGACATTCTCAAGACAAAATACAAATGAACCACTATCGTCATTCCGGCCAAGCGCAGCGTGCCCCGAAGGAAGTCCCCTTGGGGGGCGAGCCGGAAACCAGAGCGAGGCTGGCAAACCCCTGGATTCCGGCTTTCGCCGGAATGACGAAATCACCAAGAGGAGACTGCAAACTATGAGCGAAGCGACCAACCTGATATTCATCATGTCCGACGAGCACAACAAACGCGTGCTCGGCAGCTCTGGCCATCCGATGATCAAGACGCCCAACCTGGACGCACTGGCCGCCCGCGGCACGCGCTTCACTTCCGCCTATACCAACTGCCCGATCTGCGTGCCGGCGCGCGCGTCGTTCGCCACCGGCCAGTACGTGCACAAGATCCGCTACTGGGACAACGCCATTGCCTATGACGGCAAAATCCCGACCTGGGGCCACCGCCTGATGGCGCAGGGCCACCACGTTGCCTCCATCGGCAAACTGCACTACCTGGATTCGGACGCCAAACGCAACGGCTTCGACGAGGAAATCCTGCCGCTGCATATCGTCAACGGCGTCGGCGACCTGCTGGGACTCATTCGCGAGGAACTGCCGCGCCGTCCGGGTTCCGCGAACCTCGGCCCCGAAGCCGGTCGCGGCGAATCGGAATACACCAGGTACGACCGCAGCATCGCGGCCGAAACCGTGAAATGGCTGAAGCAGAAGGCGCCGGCGCTGAAGGCGAAACCGTGGGCTTTGTATGTGGGATTCGTCTCGCCGCATTTCCCGCTGATCGCGCCACCGCAATTCTACGACCTGTATCCCGAAGACGCGGTGCCCTGGCCCGACATGTACGAGAAAGAGCAGCGGCCGCAGCACCCGTTCACCGACGCCATGCGCAAATGCCTGTGTTACGACGACGCCTTCGATGCGCCGATGGTGCGCCGTGCGATCGCCGCCTATTTCGGGCTGACGTCCTTCCTCGATGACAACATCGGCCAGATCCTGCGCACGCTGGAAGAAACCGGACTGATGAACCACACGCGCGTCGTCTATTCATCAGACCATGGCGACAACCTCGGCACCCGTGGCATGTGGGGCAAATCGACGATGTACGAAGAATCCGCGGGCATCCCGCTGATTCTCGCCGGACCCGGCGTGCCCCGGGGCAGCGTCTGCGACACGCCGGTGACGCTGGCCGACGGCTTCCGGACCTTCATCCATGCACTGGGCGCCAAGGCGCATCCCGACGACAATACGCTGCCCGGCGTATCGCTGATCGATGTCGCACAGGGCAAGGTGCCACCGCGCACCGTGCTCTCCGAATACCACGCCGCCGGTGCCGTCTGCGGCGCCTACATGATCCGCCACGGAAAATGGAAGTACATCCATTACGCGACGCTGCCGCCCATGCTGTTCGACCTTGGCGCGGATCCTTATGAACGCAGGGATCTTGGCCGCGATCCCGCATATCAGGCCGTGATCGCCGAATGCGAACAGGCGCTGCGCAAGGTCGTCGATCCGGAAGCCGCCGACAAACTGGCAAAAGCAGACCAGAAGGCGATGATCGCGAAATTCGGCGGCGAGGAGGCCATCCTCAAGCGCGGCACCTTCCGCTATTCGCCGCCCCCGGGCGCCAAGGCCGCGTATTATTGAGTTCGAAAAAACATAACGACAGGGAGGAGACCATGCATCACGTCCTGCGTCACGTTGTTACCGTCATCCTGCTGGTGCTGGCCACTGCGGCGCTCGCACAAAACTATCCGAACAAGCCGATCCGCTTCCTGGTGCCGAGTCCCGCCGGGGGCTCCCCGGACATCCTCGCGCGCATCGTCGGCACCCGCCTGTCCGAACAGCTGAAGCAGCAGGTGATCATCGACAACCGCTCCGGTGCCAGCGGCGTCATCGGTGTCGAAATCGTCAGGAACGCGGCGCCCGACGGCTACACCCTGCTGCTGGCCACATCGACCATCTTCGCCTCGCTGCCGGCGCTGAAAAGCAAACTGCCCTACGACGTCGATCGTGATTTTGCGCACCTGTCGCGCATCGCCTGGGTGGCGAATGTGGCCACGGTCAACGCCGGACTCGGCGTCAATTCCGTTGCCGACTTGGTGAAACTGGCCAAAGACAAGCCGGGTCAACTCAACTACGGTTCCGCGGGCAACGGTTCGCCGGCACACCTCGCCGGCGCCATGTTCAACGTGCTCGCCGGCGTCAAAACCACGCATGTGCCGTACAAAGGCGCCGCGCCGGCGCTGTCCGACATGTTGGGCGGCCAGATCCAGTTCCTGATCACCTCGCCGCTGGTGGCGATGCCGCATGGCCGCGCTGGCCGCATCAAGGTGCTGGCGACCACTGGCGCACAGCGCGATCCGCTGCTGCCCGAACTGCCGACCATGGCCGAAACCGTGCCTGGCTACGAAATCGTGCAATGGTGGGGCGTGTCCGTGGCCAAAGCCACGCCGGCGACAATCGTCCAGCGCCTGCACCAGGAACTGATGATCGCGCTGAACACCGCTGATGCGAAGGCACTGATGAACAAGAACGGGGCGACGCCCAGCCCCGAACAGCCGGCCGCGTTTCTCGCCTTCATGAAAGCGGAGCGTGCCCGCATCGCCAATGTCGGCAAACAGGCCGGCATCGTCCTCGATTGAGCAAAGCCATGACCCAACCCGCGAATCTGATCCTGTTCCAGTCCGACAACCATAACGGCCAGCTTGCCGGCTGTTACGGCCATCCCTACGTCAAGACGCCAACCATCGATCGCATCGCCGCGAGCGGCGTGCGCTTCGCCAACGCCTACTGCACCAGCCCGTTGTGCTGCCCTTCGCGATCCAGCCTAGCCACTGGTCGTTACCCGCACCAGACCGGCTACTGGGACAACGCGCTCACCTACGACGGACGTGTACCGAGCTGGCACCACCGCCTGCGCGAGCAGGGCCATACCGTGGTTGCCGTAGGCAAACTGCATTACCGTTCGAGCGAGGACGACAACGGTTTCAGCGAGGAAATCGTGCCCATGCATCTGCACGAGGGCAAGGGCGCGATCAAGAATCTGCTGCGCGGCTACGGCTCCGAACCGCCGAAGGACGATGGCAGTTTCTGGAAACTCTATATCGAACGTTCCGGCGTCGGCGCGACGCACTACCAGGACTACGACCGGGACATCACCAGCAAAGCCGTGGCATGGCTGAAACGGCACGCACAGAACGACGGCAAGCCCTGGGTGCTGTACGTCTCCTACATCAGTGCCCATCCGCCGTTCACGGTGCCGCAGCGCTTCTGGGATCTTTATCCGGCAAGCGACATGCCGCTGCCGCCCGCCTTCCGGCCAGGCGAGCGCCCCGAGCATCCGGCGGTCGAATTCCTGCGCCACATGGACGGCATGCGCGTGATGACCGACGAAGCGGCGCTGCGCCGCATTGCGGCGGGCTACTTCGGACTGATTACCCATCTCGACGAACAGATCGGCGAAGTCCTGAAGGCTGCCGAGGAACTGGGACTGCTCGGCCACACCCGCATCGCCTATACCAGTGATCATGGCGAACTCTTCGGCGCGCAGGGCATGTTTGGCAAAAAGAATCTTTACGAAGGGGCCATCCGTGTGCCGCTGCTGATCGCCGGCCCCGGCGTGCCCCGTGGCCGGGTGGTGGAACAGTTCGCCTCCCATGTCGACCTGTTCCCGACCCTGGTCGCCGGCGCCGGTGCCCGGCTCACGGCCATGGACGACGATCTGCCGGGCATCGACTTGTGGCCTGCGATCGGAGGCCGGGAAACCCGGCGGATCGCTTTCGCCGAATATCATGCGCAAGGCTCGAAAGCCGGCGCGTTCGTGGTCCGCGACGGCGCGATGAAACTCATCTACCACGTCAGCATGCCGGCGCAACTATTTGATCTCGCAAGCGATCCGGATGAAACCTGCGATCTCGCCGCAACCGATCCCGCCACCGTCGGGGCGCTCGAGCAAAAACTCCGCACAGTCTGCAATCCGGAAACGGTCGATGCCCGGGCGAAGGCCGATCAGCGCGCCGCGGCAGATGCCTGGGGTGGCGCCGCCAGGCTGCTCGGTGAAACCCAGATCCTGTTCACGCCGCCACCGGGTGTATCGAAAGAAGAGGCCTGGGCCATTCCCGGTGCACGCTGAACAAGCGTCGTCGGCTGGCGCGGCCTAGCGGCGCACGGCGGCCCCTGCCCGATCCACGTGCAGTTCCGCAGCGCCAAAAAAATGGGCGCCGGGGAAGCGCCCATGAGGTTCCTACATGCGTTCGCTCGCATTCTGCGCAGGTTGTTGATTCCTCAATGCTTTTGAAATCAGCCCCCTGTCGGGCACAATGCTCACGTGAAAATAGACTCGCGGTTTTTCGCAAAGTTCCCTCGCCATGACACTTACCGAACTGCGCTATATCGTCGCCCTCGCCCGCGAGCGCCATTTTGGCCGCGCCGCCGAGGTCTGCTTCGTCAGCCAGCCGACGCTGTCGGTGGCGGTAAAAAAGCTCGAGGACGAGCTCGGCGTGCAGCTTTTTGAGCGCGGCCCGGGCGAACTCACCGTCACCGCCGCCGGCGGACGCGTGGTCGAGCAGGCGCAGCGCACGCTGGAAGAAGCGGACAAGATCAAGTCCATCGCCAGGGCCACCGGCGATCCGCTGGAAGGCCCGCTGCGGCTCGGTGCCATTTTCACCATTGCGCCGTACCTGCTGCCCCAGCTGATTCCGGTGCTGCACCGGCGCGCACCGAAAATGCCGCTGATCCTCGAGGAAAACTACACGACGACGCTGGCGGAGCGGCTGAAACGCGGCGACCTCGATGCCGCCGTCGTCGCGCTGCCCTTCACCGAGCCGGGCATCGTGGTCACGCCGTTGTACGACGAGACTTTTGTCGTCGCGCTGGCAAAAACCCACCCTTGGGCCACGCGCAAGACCATCGCCGCCGATGAACTCGCGCGCGAACGCCTGCTGCTGCTCGGCACCGGTCACTGCTTCCGCGACCAGGTGCTCAATGCCTGCCCGGCGCTGAACCGCTCCAGTGCCACCCCGGGCTCGCTGCAGAAAACCGTCGAAGGCTCTTCGCTGGAAACCATCCGGCTGATGGTCGCCTCGGGCATGGGCCTCACCGTGCTGCCGGCCTCCGCGGTGCCGGTGCGGCGCGTGAACGCCGACCTGCTGACCTATATCCCGTTCTCGCGCCCGGTGCCTGACCGCCGCGTGGTGCTGGCATCGCGTTCGAGTTTCCCGCGTACAGCGGCGCTGGACGTCATTCGCGCTGCCGTTGCGGCCTGTGAGCTCGCCGGCACCACGCCGGTAAAAAAATAACATCCCCCTTGAAAACAATGGCTTGCAGCACTCCGCCCGGAGTATAGTTTTAAGCTATCAATTTATTAAAAACAATCAATTTGAATAATCGTTGGCCCGTCTCTACCATGCACTCCAAGCGTTGCGAAACGCGCCACTTACCCAACGACAGGAGATGCAAATGAAACCCGAATCGGTCACTATCAAGAACGTCGAAGCCGCTTTCGCCGGCGAGTCCATGGCGCACATCAAGTACATGTACTTCGCCAAAATCTGCCGCGAACAAGGCGATGTCGAGACCGCAAGAGTGTTCGAGGAAACCGCCGCGCAGGAAGTGCAGCACGCGTTCGGCCATCTCGACCTGCTCTACCCGAAAGCCGAGCTGACCCCCGCCAAAGCGCTGGACATGGCGATCGCCGGCGAGACCTACGAGTACACCGAGATGTATCCGCAGTTCCGCCACCTGGCCGAACAGGAAGGCAACCACGCCGCGGTCAGGGAAATGGACGACCAGATCGAAGAGTCGAAGGAACACGCGGCGCGCTTCAAGCAGACGCTCGCCAAGGCCGCGAAGCGCTTCGCCGCGCTGGCCAAGGTCGAAGAACGCCACGCCAACCACTACCGTGCCACGCTGGCGCGGGTCAATGCCTGACTCAAGGAGAAATCAACATGACCACTGAAATGCGCAAATGGGAATGCATCGTCTGCGGTTACGTCTACGACGAAGCCACCGGCGATCCGGAACACGGCATCAAGGCCGGCACCCGCTGGGAAGACATCCCGGAGGACTGGACCTGCCCGGAGTGCGGGATCAGCAAAGCCGACTTCGAGATGGTACTGAAAGCAGCCTGATCGCGAAGGATGTCCGTCCCGCCTGCGCGGGACGGGCGCTGCACGGTTCAAACTGGCACGAAACGAAAGGAACTGGCATGGCAAAGACTGCAAAAATCGACATCGGCATCAAGGACAGGGACCGCAAGGCGATTGCCGACGGCCTGTCGCGGCTGCTGGCAGACACTTACACGCTGTACCTGAAAACCCACAATTTCCACTGGAATATCACCGGACCGATGTTTCAGACGCTGCACCTGATGTTCGAAGCCCAGTACAACGAGCTGGCGCTCGCCGTCGATCAGGTCGCCGAGCGCATCCGCGCGCTGGGCTATCCCGCGCCGGGCACCTACGCCGACTACGTCAAACTGTCATCGATCAAGGAAACCGCCGGCGTGCCCAAGGCGGAGAAAATGATCGCATTGCTGGTCGAAGGCCAGGAGGCCATCGTGCGCACTGCGCGCTCGGTTTTCCCGGTCGTCGACAGAGCCAATGACGAGCCCACCGCCGACCTGCTGACCCAGCGCATGCAGGTCCACGAGAAGACCGCGTGGATGCTGCGCAGTCTGCTCGAGAAATAACGCAACGGACCCCGCCGCCATGGCCGAGATGATTATCACCGCACGCCGCCTTGTCGCCGAACCTTCCTGGCAGCGGCTGGCGGCGTTCCTCGTCATCGCAATGCTCGCAGTGGCCGCGGGCATCAGCATCGCGGAGGCGACATCTTCCAGTCCAGCCGTCGGCGCCGCACTGGCCGCAACCCTGTTCACTGCGCTCGCCACCGGGGCCGGCGCACTGCCGGTCTTGTTCGTGCGCAGAATTTCGGACGCGGCGCGCGACAGCCTGCTCGGCTTCGGCGCCGGCGTAATGCTGGCCGCGAGTTTCTTCTCGCTGCTCGCACCTGCCCTGGCCACCGGCGCCGCAACCGCCGGCAGCGCGCTCGGCGGCGTCATGATCGTCGCGGCAGGGGTCATCATCGGTGCAGCGGTGCTGATGACCAGCGACCGCTGGCTCCCGCACGAGCATTTCATCAAAGGCAGGGAGGGGGGCCGCGAAGGCATGCCGGTGCGCACCGCGGCCGGTCTGTGGCTGTTCGTCACCGCGATCACGCTGCACAACATTCCGGAAGGGCTCGCCGTCGGTGTCGCCCAGGGCAGCAGCGGTGGTGCCGCGATTACACTGGGCATCGCGATCCAGAACATGCCCGAAGGCCTGATCGTCGCCATCGCGCTGGTCGCGCTGGGCATTTCGCGCTGGAAAGCCGCGGCGCTTGCGCTGGCGACCGGCATGGCGGAGCCGCTCGGCGGCCTGATCGGCGCCAGCGCCATCAGTTACGCCGCGGCCATGCTGCCCTGGGGACTCGCCTTCGCCGCCGGCGCGATGCTGTTCGTGATCAGCCACGAAATCATTCCCGAAACCCACCGCAACGGCAACGAGCGGGTGGCGACCATTGGCCTCATCGGCGGCTTTGTGCTGATGATGCTGTTTGATACCATCCTGCGCTGACTTTTCCAGAAGGCATCATGAATCCGATCATCATCGTCGGCAGCGGACTCGCGGGCTACAACACCGCGAAAGAGCTGCGCAAACTCGACACCGCCACGCCGCTGGTCATCATTTCCGCCGACAGCGGCCCGTTTTACTCCAAACCGATGCTGTCAAATGCGCTGGCCTCCGGAAAAACACCGGAGGCGATCGCGCTGAATTCGCCGGAACAGATGGCCGCGCAACTGCATGCCACGGTGCGCGTGCACACCCGCGTCGACGCCATCGACACTGCCGCGCACACGCTGTGCATCGGGGATGAAACCCTGGCCTATTCGAAACTGGTGCTGGCGCTGGGCGCCGACCAGATCCGCCTGCCGATCGCCGGCAGCGGCGCCGCCGGCATACTCACCGTCAATGACCTCGACGACTATGCGCGCTTTCGTGCCGCGATTGCCGGCAAGAAACGCGTCGCCATCATCGGCGCCGGCCTGATCGGGTGCGAATTCGCCAACGACCTCGCTGCCGGCGGCTACGGCGTGGACATCATCGACATTGCGCCGCAGGCGCTCGGCCGGCTGCTGCCGCCCGCGGGCGGCGCGCTGCTGCAGCAGAAGCTCGCTGCGCTCGGCGTACAATGGCACCTCGGCACCAGCGCGCAGGCCGTGGACCGCGCGGAGCACGGCTATGCCGTCACACTCGCGAACGGCAACATGTTGCGGGTCGATGTCGTGCTCTCCGCCGTGGGCCTCAAGCCACGCACCGCGCTGGCTGCGGCCGCCGGCCTCCAGGTCAATCGCGGCATCGTCGTCAACCGCCACCTCGAGGCGAGCGCACCCGATGTCTACGCGCTGGGCGACTGCGCCGAAATCGAAGGCCTGGTGATGCCCTACGTGATGCCGATCATGCACGCGATGCGGGCACTGGCACAGACATTGAGCGGCAAACGCACAGCGGCCGTGTTTCCGGCGATGCCGGTGATGGTCAAAACGCCCGCCTGTCCGACCATCGTCGCACCGCCGTCCGCAGGCGCCGCGGGCCGCTGGCAGGTCGAAGCCGGCGCCGACAGCGTGAAATCGTTGTTCGTCGATGCCGACGGCAGGCTGCTCGGTTTCGCCTTGAACGGCACCGCCACCGCGGAGCGCGCGAAACTCGCACCGCAACTGCCGCCGGTGCTGGCCTGAGGTAACCAACGCGCAGCCGTAGTACCATCGGGGTGATGATGCCGCCCGTCACCCGCCTGCTGCTGATCGCGAATGTCGCGGTTTTCCTGCTGCAATTCGTATTCGGCGATCTGCTGATCGTCTGGTTCGCGCTGTGGCCGTTCAACACGCCTGCCGAATTCGGCGCGGGTTTTCTGCCGTGGCAGGTGCTGACCTACGGCTTTCTGCACGGCGGGCTGGTCCATATCGGCTTCAACATGCTGGCGCTGTACATGTTCGGCGGGCAGATTGAACAGGTGTTCGGCTCGCGGCGCTTCCTGATTTATTACCTCGGCTGCGTGTTCTCCGCGGCACTGGCACAGCTCGCCATGTCGGCGTTGAGCGGCAGTCCGCCGTTCCCGACCGTCGGCGCCTCCGGCGGCGTATTCGGCCTGCTGCTGGCCTATGGCCTGTTCTTTCCGCGGCGTACGGTGATGCTGCTGTTTCCGCCGATACCGATGCCGGCGTGGCTGTTCGTCACCCTCTATGGTCTGCTCGAACTCTACCTCGGCGTCACCGGCACGGCCGCGGGCATTGCGCATTTTGCGCACCTGGGCGGCATGCTCGGGGGCTATCTGCTGATTCGACAGTGGCGGCGCAGGCCACCGCATCAGTATTGAGCGAGTGAGCGGTG
>RPOR01000010.1 GCA_003820645.1 Betaproteobacteria bacterium | reverse complement strand
TCGCGCCGTGCCACCGCAATCTGCGCGGGGTCGCGGGCATTCTTCAGCAGCCATTCGAACTGCGCCCGGGCATCATCGCCCAACCCGGCGCGCGCGAGACTGAGGCCCGCCCGCAGCCGCGCTTCGGCCGCGGCGGCATCAGGTGTCGGCGTCCGCAACGCCGAACGCAGATAGAACTCCGCGGCAAGCAACGGCTGGTTGCGTGCGTCATGAATGCGCGCAATACCGGACAGTACGAGGCGTGCCTGTGCAGCATCGGCATGCGGCAGCGCGCGTTCAAATAACACCTGCGCGGCATCGTGCAGACCGTGGTCCGTCAATTGCTGCGCGAGCACGATCCACTCCGGCACTTGCGCTGCCGGAATCGCCGACTGCACTGCCGCGAGTTGCCGCACCATATCCGCGGCAAGATTCACCCGCCCCGCACGCAACGCCAGTGCCGTCTGGCGCAGTTGCCATGTCGCTGTCGGCATTTGCTGCGGGGCCGGCAGTCCCTGCAGGTACTGCAACGCCTGCGGATAATCGCCGATTCGTTCGGCCAGCGCGCCCAGGGCATGCCGGGTTTGCGTCGTGAGCGCGCCGGGACCGCCCGGCCAGGCACCGAATACGCGCAGGCCGGTGCGTGGCAATTTGGCGTCGCCATAATCGGCAGCGAGCCGCGCCTGCGCGCTCTGCCGTACGGCAGCGACGCGCGCATGGCGTGCAAGATAGGCAACGTAGGCGCGCGCGACCACCGGTTCGGATGCGCGCCGGCGGGTCGCGAACTCCAGCCAGTTCGCGTCATCATCAGCCAGCAAATGGTGGGTATTGGCGGCATCGCGGGCATAACCGGCATAGGCATCCCACAGACTGCTCGGGTCAGGCTCCGGGACGGTCACGTCGACGCCACGCTTTACATTGAGCAGCTGTTCAAGCGCCTCGATGCGCAGCGCAGCGTTTTTCTGGCGCTCGGCGGCCTCCCCCAGGATCCGCCACCAGGCCGGATCGTTGCTTCGCGCCGATGCGGTGCGCGCCTGCGTCACCGCAGCCTGGGGCGCAGTTACGCCCGTGTGGAGCCGCAACCGCAGCTTGGTTGCACCGCGCTCCTCAAGCAGGCCCAGCCAGTTGACGGCCTCCTTGGCCAACCCGAGATCGAGCAGCGCATCGACAAAAACAGTCGCCGCTGCGACATTCAGCGGCCGGTAGTCCTGCTCGTACCGCAGCATGCTGCGGTACGCATCATCGGCACGGGATTCGCCGGCATAACTGCGGATCACCACCAGCCGCAGTTCGCGCAACGTAGCGGCATCGACTCCCGGCGACCACAGCGCGCGGCCGGCATGCTCACGGGCGACGGCTCCGCGCCCCAGCGCAAGGCCGGCACGGGCAGCAAGCGCATGCAGTTCGGCGTGTGCACCGGGTCGCACCGGTAATGACAGCCGTCCCGCCCGCTGCAACACTTCATCATAGCGACCCGATTGCACCAGCAATTGCAGACGCAAGCGCTCCCATTCCACCCACTGCGGGGCAACGGTATCCGGCGGCTGCAGGGTATTGATGCGGCCCAGCGCAAGATCAACGGCACCAGCCTGAGCCAAATTTCGGGTGGCCTCGAAACCCTCCGGGGCTTCGGCCGCCCGCGCAGCTGCTGTAGTCAGCAGGCAGGCGAGCAGCAGAACGGTAACAGCGCGACAAAGTGCGGGCATGTGGTTATTGTAGCGGGCACCCCTTGCAGGGCGCGAAAGCCTGGCCGCAAAAAAAGGCGGCCGCAGCCGCCTTGTTCAAAACTCTTCGGACGTTACTCTGCCGCGGGTGCCGCTTCAGCCGCGACCGCAGTTTCAGCATCGGCCGGAACATTGGCCGTCAGTTTTTCCTTGATGCGCGCCGCCTTGCCGGACAGGCCGCGCAGGTAATAGAGCTTGGCACGGCTGACATCACCACGACGCTTGACTTCGATGCTGGCGATCGCCGGCGAATAGGTCTGGAACGTCCGCTCGACACCCTCACCCGACGATACCTTGCGCACGATGAACGCGGAATTGATCCCGCGATTGCGCTTGGCAATAACCACACCCTCATAAGCCTGCACGCGTTTGCGCTCGCCTTCGACCACGTTGACACTGACAATGACTGTGTCACCGGTGGTGAATTCCGGCACTTTCCGGCCCAGACGGTTGATCTCTTCCTGCTCCAGCTGCTGAATGACGTTCATGCTCATGCTCCTTCAAAACTTGCTGCGTGCGCCACGATGGCGTCCGCGGTTAATCCGTACTGCCCTGTTGCTCCTGCCGGTATTCGTCCAGCAACATCCGTTCTTCCGCAGTCAGTGCCCGGCGCTGCAGCAATTCCGGCCGCCGTTGCCAGGTGCGCCCGAGCGCCTGTTTCAACCGCCAGCGCGCGATAAGCGCGTGGTTGCCCGACAACAGCACCGCCGGCACCACCGCCCCGCGATACGATTCCGGGCGCGTATAGTGCGGGCAATCCAGCAGGCCATCCACAAAGGAATCCTGGCTGGCCGATTCCGCATCACCCAAAGCCCCCGGCAACTGCCGTATCACGCTGTCCATCAACACCATCGCGGCCAGTTCCCCGCCGCTCAACACATAGTCGCCGATTGAAATTTCCTCGACAACCTGCTGCTCGATCAGCCGTTCATCGACGCCTTCGTAACGCCCCGCCAGCAACACCAGCCCCGGTTCCCGTGCCAGTGCCGCAGTCCTGGCATGATCCAGCAACCGGCCCTGCGGCGTCAGGTAGACGACCCGTGGCCGCTCCACACCTGTGCTCTGCTGCCGCTGGCACGCCGCATGCAGCGCCTTGCCCAGGGGTTCGGCCATCATCACCATCCCCGGGCCGCCGCCATAAGGGCGGTCATCCACAGTGCGGTGCAGATTGGTCGCAAAATCCCGCGGATTCCAGGCCACAAACTGGTACAGCCCGCGTTCCCTTGCGCGTCCGGTGACACCCAGCTCCGTTACCGCATCGAACATCGCCGGAAACAGCGTAACGACATCAAACTGCAACATCAGTAGTCCGCGTCCCAATCGACAATGATCATGCCGCCGGCGACATCGACTTTCCGGACCACCGGTTCGATAAAAGGCAGCAACCGTTCACGCTCGCCTTCAACGACCAGCACATCATTTGCGCCGGTTTCGAAAACGCGGGCCACATTCCCCAGCGTCACACCGGCCACATTGACCACTTTCAGGCCGATCAGATCGGCCCAGTAAAACTCTCCAGCCGCAGCTGCCGGAAAATCGTCGCGCGATATCGCGATCTGCATGCGCCGCAGTGCCGCCGCCTGCCCGCGATCGGCGATGCCTTCCAGTTTGGCCACGACGGTGGCCCCGTGCACCTTCGCCGCTTCAACCGATCGCGCCTGCCAGGTGCCTTCCTGCCCCACCTGCCACACCGGGTAATCGAGCAATCCCCGCTGCTGCTGCGTAAAGGTCTGGACCTTGATCCAGCCTTTGATACCGTAGGGCGCGACGACGCGCCCCATCACCACCAGCCGCTCAGGCGGCGGCTGTTTGCTCACCAGCCTGCTTGACGAGCCGGGTCACGGTATCGGACAGTAGTGCACCCTTGCCCTGCCAGAACGCGAGGCGCTCGCGATTGATGCGCAGACGCTCGCGACCTTCAGGTGCCTTGGGATTGTAGAATCCAAGGCGCTCGATGAAGCGACCGTCGCGCGGAAACCGCGAATCGGCAACAACGAAATTGAAAAACGGGCGCTTTTTTGCGCCCCCACGTGCCAAACGGATAACGACCATGAGGAGATTCCTGGCGACCGAGAAAGTCGAAAGGGGCGGATTTTACGCTATTTTTTGCATCAGGCGCAACCAAGACGACCGCACAGCGGGTTTGCCGCGAACCTCGGCCGCGATCCCCTGAAAATACATAACTTGTTGTTTTAGAAAGGTTTTATAATGCCGCTTCCTGACCAATCCCCTGCCGACCGAATCAAGGCCGCACTGCAGACCCGCTATGGCTGCGATTTCCCTGTGGCAGCAGCGCAGCCCGGATTGGCTGATCTTGCCGTGATCGCGGAACATCGCTCGATCCGGCGTTATGCTGCGGCTCCGGTAGATCCGGAATTGCTGCGCCTGTTGTTTGCCTGCGCATTGTCAGCACCGACGAAATCCGATCTGCAACAGGCCGACATCATTCACGTTGCCGACCCCGAAATACGCCGGCGCATTGTTGCGACGATTCCGGAAATGGCCTGGATACTCGATGCGCCGGTGTTCCTGGTGTTCTGCGGCAACAATCGCCGAATCCGCCGCATCAGCCAATGGCGAGGCAAGCCGTTCGCCAACGAACATCTTGATCATTTCATGAATGCCGCAGTGGACGCCGGCATCGTCATGATGAATTTCATCCGCGCGGCGGAAGCCGCCGGACTCGGCACCTGTCCGATCAGCGCCATACGCAATGCCGCGGCAGCCAACAGCCGCGAACTCGGCCTGCCGGAGGGCGTATTCCCGGTCGCCGGGCTCTGTGTCGGCTACCCTTCGAGTCCCGGCCACATCAGCCCGCGCCTGCCGCTGGATGTGACGGTGCACACCGACCGTTATGATGAGAGCCGTCTGCAGGAACAGGTGGATGCCTATGACCGGCGCCGGCATGCGTACCACCCTTATGGCAAACAACGCCGCACCGGCTCTTTCGGCACCGCAGATTTCTACGGGTGGTCCGAAGACAAAGCGCGGCAGTACGCCGAGCCGGAACGGGCGGACTTCGGCGCCTACATCCGGCGCCAGGGCTTCAGCCTGAAATAGGGCGTGCTGCGCCGGGGATACTCAGCGCATCCCCGGAAACATGCCCTTCATCGAACGCATCATTTTCGCCATGCCCCCCTTGGCGACCATTTTCATCATTTTCTGCGTCTGTTCGAATTGAGTGAGCAGGCGGTTCACCTCCTGCACACTGACACCGGCGCCGGCCGCGATGCGCCGCTTGCGCGATGCCTTCAGCAACTCGGGCTTGGCCCGCTCCAGTGGCGTCATCGAATTGATGATGCCTTCGAGGCGGCGGATCGCCTTGTCTTCCATTTGCGGCGCGCCCTGTGCCGCCTGGGCGAGCTGCGCGGGCAGCTTGTCCATCAGCGCCCCCATGCCGCCCATCTTGCGCATCTGCGCCACCTGCTGCTTGAAATCCTCGAGGTCGAAACCCTTGCCGGTCTTGACCTTGCGCGCCAGTTTCTCGGCTTCCTCGCGGTTGACCGATTTCTGCACGTCCTCGATCAGCGACAGCACGTCCCCCATGCCGAGAATGCGCGAGGCCATACGGTCGGGATGAAATGCCTCCAGTCCGGTGAGTTTTTCGCCGGTACCGGCAAACTTGACTGGTTTGCCGGTGACATGCCGTACCGACAGCGCCGCACCACCGCGTGCGTCGCCATCGAGCTTGGTCAGAATGACGCCGGTCAGCGGCAGTGCGTCATTGAACGCCTTCGCCACATTGACAGCATCCTGCCCCTGCATCGCATCGACGACAAACAGCGTCTCGACCGGATTGAGCGCAGCATGCAGTTCACGAATCTCCTGCATCATTGCCTCGTCGATCGCAAGGCGCCCGGCGGTATCGACAATCAGCACATCGTGATAATGCGTGCGCGCGTATTCCAGCGCACGTTTCGCGATGGCCAGTGGCTGTTCGCCTGCCAATACCGGATGGAAATCCGCTTCGACCTGCCCGGCCAGCACCCGCAGCTGCTCGATGGCCGCGGGACGGTAGACGTCGCAACTCGCCAGCAGCACTTTCTTGCGCTGCTCGGTGTGCAGCCACCGGGCCAGCTTGCCGGCAGTGGTCGTCTTGCCGGCACCCTGCAGGCCGGCCATCAGGATCACGGCCGGCGGTTGCACGGCGAGATTGATCGACTCGTTGAAGCCGCCCATCAGCGCCACCAGCTCGCGGTGCACGACGCCGACCAGGGCCTGTCCCGGTGTCAGGCTGCCGATGACTTCCTCGCCGACCGCCTTTTCGCGAACGCGGTCGATGAACGCCTTGACCACGGGCAGCGCCACGTCGGCTTCCAGCAGCGCCATGCGCACTTCGCGCAGTGCGTCCTGGATATTGGCTTCGGTCAGGCGAGCTTCGCCGCGCAACGTCTTGACGACTCGCGCCAAGCGTCCGGTCAGGTTGTCAAACATGGGATTTGCGTTCGGGTAAACTTGGACAATGGCAATGCAGGGCATTTTACCGTATCTGATCAGCGCGCTTCTTTATGCGGCGCTGTCGACGTACTTCTGGCGGTTGCACTGGTCGGGCGCGGCGGTCGCGCCTGTCGTGTCGCAAACACGATGCACCATGGAACGTGTGGTTATATTGGTGGCATTGGGCATGCATGCTGCCGTGTTGTTCGGCACGATGCTGGCTGGCAACGTGCTGCGCATCGGCGTCGGGGACGCGATTTCCGCGATACTTTGGCTGACGGTGCTGATTTACTGGCTGGGCAGCCTGTTCTACCGTCTCGATGGGCTGCACGCACTGATCATGCCGGTAGCGGCGATCGCCGCGTTCCTGCCCGCGCTGCTGCCCGCAGCGCGCCCCGTACCGAATACCGAGTTGCTGGCATTCAAACTGCATCTGCTGATATCCATGCTCGCCTACAGCCTGTTCACGATTGCATCGCTCCATGTGCTGCTGATGGCGATGCTGGAGCGTCGCCTGCACCAGGGCGCACTGCCCGCCGGCCTGCAGAAACTGCCGCCGCTGCTGACCATGGAAACGCTGCTGTTCCGGATCATCTGGGCCGGCTTCATCATGCTGACGCTGACGCTGTTGAGCGGCGTGATGTACTCGGAAGAACTGTTCGGCAAAGCTGCCCGGATCAATCACAAGACCATCTTTGGCATCGTGTCGTGGATTGTATTTGGCGCATTGCTGTTCGGCCGGCATTTCCACGGCTGGCGCGGGCGCGTCGCCGTGCGCTGGACGCTTGCCGGTTTCCTGCTGCTTGTGCTGGCCTACCTGGGCAGCAAATTCGTCGTCGAAGTACTGCTCGGGCGCGGTTGACCGGTACGCAGGCCCGCCCCGTGGTCATGGCCCGCGGCGCTCTATTTTTTACTGAGGTGTCGACATGGAAGTGCTGTTACTCGCCTGCCTGATCCTGCTCAACGGTGCTTTCGCAATGTCCGAAGTCGCGTTGCTGACCGCGCGCCAGTCCAAACTGGCGATGCTGGCGCAGCGGGGCGACAAGCTTGCAGCGGCAGCAGTCAAGCTCTCCGCGGAGCCCACACGCTTCCTGTCGACCGTGCAGATCGGCATCACCTCGATCGGCCTGCTCAACGGCATCGTCGGTGAGGCCATACTGGCGGAACCGTTCGCGGCGTGGCTGCGAACGCAGGGCATGGAAACCAAGGCCAGCAGTATTGTCGCCACAGCGGTGGTGGTCGTGATCGTCACCTATATCTCCATCGTCGTCGGCGAAATCGTGCCCAAGCGCCTCGGCCAGCACAGTGCAGAGAATATTTCACGCTTCGTCTCCTGGCCGATGCGCGGCCTGGCCTTCGTTACCGCGCCATTCGTCCAGTTGCTGACAGTCTCCACTGATGCACTGCTCGGAGTCGCACTGCGCCTGCTGCGCCTGCATCCCCAGGAATCCGGCCCCCAGCCGCTGTCCATCGACGAAATCCGCACTATCGTGCTCGAGTCTTCCAATGTGCTGCCGAAGAAACATGCCTCGGTGCTGCTCAACCTGCTGGAGATCGGCGCGATTACCGTGGACGATGTCATGGTGCCACGCAACCAGATCGAAGCCGTGAATCTCGATCTGCCGATCGAGGAACTGGCACAGCAGATTTCGACCGCACACCATCGCCGCGTGATCGTCTATCAGGACCAGCTCGACAACGTGATCGGTGTCCTGCGCGTGCGGCATGCGCTGACGCTGATCCAGCGCGAGGAACTGACCCATGACAGCCTGCGTGAAATGATCCGCGAGCCTTATTTTGTACCGTCTGCCACACCGTTGCTTTCGCAGATGCAGAATTTCCAGGAACACGAGGATCGGGTCAGCCTGGTGGTGGACGAATACGGTGAACTCATGGGGCTGGTGACGCTGGAGGACATCCTCGAAGAAATCATCGGCGAGTTCACCACCCAGTCACCGCTGATGGCCCGCGGCCTGCACCCCCAAGCCGACGGCAGCTACGTCATCGAAGGCGGCACGTTGCTGCGCGATCTCAACCGCAAACTGGGGTTCCGTTTTCCGCTCGACGGCCCGAAGACGCTGAACGGGCTGATTCTGGAACATTTGCAGGACATTCCCGAGCCCAATACCAGCGTCCGCATTGCCGGGCATCCGCTGGAGATTGTCCAGACCCAGGACCGGGTCATCAAGAGCGTGCGGGTATTTGCGCCCGCGCGGCCTTAGGCGGTGTGCGGTTTAGCCTTTACAACGTTGCGCAGGAAAGGCATTATTCCATTAATAACCGATCGTAACCCATTGGTTCATCGAAAGATTTTGGAGGCTCGTTATGGCAACTGCAGCCGCTGCCGCACGCAAATCGGAGATCGCGGAATACACGTTTCGCTGGGTCGGCCAGGATCGCGCCGGAAAAACCGTGCGCGGCGAAATGCAGGCGAGCGGCGAGGCGCAAGTCAATGCCACGCTGCGCCGCCAGGGCATCAAGGTCGTCGAAGTCAAGAAGCAGCGGATGGGCATGGGCGGCTCGGTGTCCGAAAAGGACATCACGCTGTTCACCCGCCAGCTCGCGACCATGATGAAATCCGGCGTGCCGCTGCTGCAGGCGTTTGACATCGTCGGCAAGGGCCACAGCAATCCGGCCGTCGCCCGTCTGCTGATGACCATCAAGGCCGACGTCGAAACCGGCATGAGCCTGAAACAGGCGTTCGAGAAGCACCCCCTCCATTTCGACGCACTGTTCTGCAACCTGGTCGGCGCAGGTGAGGCTGCCGGCATTCTGGAAAGCCTGCTTGACCGGTTGGCCACCTACAAGGAAAAAATCCTCGGCATCAAGAGCAAGATCAAGTCGGCGCTTTTCTATCCGATTGCCATCATCGTGGTGGCCGTGGTCATTACCGCAATCATCATGATTTTCGTGATCCCGGCATTCAAGGAAGTATTCAGAAGCTTCGGTGCCGATCTGCCGACACCGACGCTGATTGTCATGGCCATCTCCGACTTCGTCGTCGCCAACTGGTTTTTCCTGTTCGGCAGTGCCGGTGCGGCCATTTATGCATTTTTCTGGACCTGGAAGCGCTCCGTAAAAATGCAGATGGTGATGGACCGCCTCTCGCTGCGCATTCCGGTGTTCGGCGACCTGCTGCGCAAGTCGGCCATCGCGCGCTGGACGCGCACGCTGGCAACCATGTTCGCCGCTGGCGTGCCGCTGGTCGAAGCGCTGGGCTCGGTTGCCGGCGCTGCAGGCAACTACGAATATTATCTCGCCACCAAGAAGATCCAGGCGGAAGTCTCCACCGGATCCAGCCTGACCTCCTCGATGCAGGGCACCGACGTCTTTCCCAACATGGTCATCCAGATGACGATGATCGGCGAGGAGGCGGGTTCACTCGATGCGATGCTCGCCAAAGTCGCCGATTTTTTTGAAGCAGAAGTTGATGATGCGGTCGAGGCACTGTCAAGCCTGATGGAGCCGATGATCATGGTGGTACTGGGCACACTGATCGGCGGGATGGTGATCGCCATGTATCTGCCGATCTTCAAGTTGGGATCGACGGTATAGTCACTCCCGCGCCAATAAGCCGGCTCCGCATGCGGTTCGCGCCGACGGCTCGCGTTTGCATCGCTGTGCCGTTCTTGTCGGCCTGTTTCAGGCGATAAGTCTCGTGCTTTCAAATCCGCTCATTTTCACCTTCAGTGCGGCACTGCTCGGTCTGTGCGTCGGCAGTTTTCTGAACGTGGTCATCCACCGCCTGCCGAAAATGATGGAGCGGCAATGGCGGGCCGAATGTGCCGAACTCGCTGGCCAGCAAGCACCCCCTGCCGCACGCTACAACCTCGTCGTGCCGCGTTCTGCCTGCCCGTCGTGCAACCGCCAGATCACCGCGCTCGAGAATATCCCGCTGGTCAGCTACCTCGTGTTGCGCGGAAAATGCGCCGGCTGCGCCGCGCCCATCGGCTCGCGCTACCCGGCAGTCGAAACCCTCACCGCCGCGCTCTCCGCATATGTCGCCTGGCATTTCGGTTTTGGCATCGCCGCGGGCGGCGCACTGCTGTTTACCTGGACGATGATCGCACTGACGTTCATAGATCTGGATACCTACTACCTGCCCGACGGCATCACGCTGCCGCTGTTGTGGCTGGGCCTGCTCCTCAACATCAACGGCACTTTCGCCCCCCTTTCCGCCGCCGTCATCGGCGCCGCAGCGGGCTATCTCTCGCTGTGGGCGGTGTACTGGGCATTCAGGTGGGCGACCGGCAAAGAGGGCATGGGCTATGGCGACTTCAAGCTGCTGGGAGCGATCGGCGCCTGGCTGGGCTGGCCGATGTTGCCGCTGACGCTGTTGTTGTCGTCACTGGTCGGCGCAGTCATTGGCATCGGCCTGATCGTGTTCGCCGGCCGCGGTCGCAGCGTACCCATCCCCTTTGGCCCATACCTTGCCGTTGCAGGGATGATCGCCCTGCTGCACGGAACGGCCCTGACCCGGGCCTATCTCGGACCGCTCTGAACCATGCCGTTCTGCGTTGGCGTCACCGGCGGCATCGGCTCCGGCAAGTCGCGCGCGGCTTCGATGTTTGGCGAACTGGGAGCAGGGATCGTCGACACCGATGCGATCTCCCATGAAATTACTGGCGTTGGCGGCAGCGCGATGCCGGCGATCATTGAGGCCTTCGGTGACAGCGTCGTCGCTGCGGACGGGAGTCTGGACCGAGCCGTCATGCGCCGTCTGGTATTCGCAAATCCGCAGGCGCGAAAACAACTCGAGAGTATCCTGCATCCGCGAATCCGCGAGCACGCCCGCCACCAAGTCGCGCAGTCCGCCGCGCCATATGTGCTGCTGGTCGTACCGTTGCTGCTCGAAACCGGCGGCTATCGCGACCTGATTCAGCGCGTGCTGGTCATCGATTGCGACGAATCGCTGCAGATCATTCGCGCCCGGCAGAGAAGCCAGATCACCGAGGAAGCGGTCCGCGCCATCATGGCCGCGCAGCTGCCGCGCCAGCAGCGGCTGGCCGGCGCCGATGACATCATCCGCAACGATGGCGACATGGCACATCTGCGCCATCAGGTCACCGTGCTCCATCAGCGCTATCTGACAATGGCAGCAGGTGCCGCATCGAAGGAGCAGGGATGATCGGGACGGGCGGCATTAAGCCTTTATTTTTTCTGGTTTTTGTCCGATACTCCGGCAACTGGAATTCAACCCTATTTCTGCGGGCGCACCGGGCGTGATTGTCTACGAGCATCCACTTAGCGAGCGCGTGCGCACGTTGCTGCGCCTGGAGGATCTCTTCGAGCGCATCGAGTATTTTCACGGACGCACCGATGCCCCCGAGCATCATGTCGCCCTGCTGCTGATTTTCGAGATCCTCGAAGTAGCCAGCCGCGCCGACCTCAAATCCGACCTGCTGCAGGAACTGGAACGGCAGAAGCAGACGCTCGAAGCGCTGCGCGACAATCCCGACATCTCCGAAGAAGCACTGGATAACGTGCTGTGGCAGATCGACCAGGCGGCGTCGCGCCTGTACCAGACTTCGGGCAAGGTTGGCCAGGAACTGCGCGACAACGAGTGGTTGATGAGCATCAAGCAGCGCACCGGCATCCCGGGCGGCTTGTGCGAATTTGATCTGCCCTCGTATCACTACTGGCTGCAGCAGAGCACTGATCAGCGCCGGCACGATCTGCAGCAATGGCTCGCGCCTTTCCTGCCCACCCGCGACGCGATCAGCATCGTGCTGCGACTGTTGCGCGAGAGCGGCAAGACCTCTCCGCAGACTGCGCAGCAGGGTATCTATCAGCAGATGATGGCAGGACGCATGGCGCAGATGCTGCGCATCCGCTTGTCCGGTGATTATGCCTGCATCCCGGAGATCAGCGCCAACAAGTACGCGCTGAACATCCGCTTCACGACGCAGGAAGGCATACAGCGCCCCAAGGCATCGGATAGCGATGTCGAATTCGAGCTGACTTTCTGCAATCTCTGAACCATGAAGACGCGGTTTGTCGCCTGCCCGACCTGCGGAACCAGCGCTCCGTGGGATCCCGACAATCGGTTTCGTCCGTTCTGCTCGGAACGCTGCAAGATGATTGATCTCGGCGCGTGGGCAACCGAACGCTACCGCGTGCCAGTCGCCGAGTCCGACGACGCCGACCTTTCGGACGAAAGCGGCGAGGGCATCACACCGAGACCGAATTAGGGGGTTCGCGGACGCCGCGCGACGCGGCGGTCATGCCGCGAAGCAGTTCATTCGGAGATGCCGGACGGCGGCCAGGCGCCACGGATCATGGCCAGACCATGGGCGCCACAGGCCAGCGCCCGGTCGTGGTCGGCCGGCTGCAGCCCCCCCAGCGCAAACAGCGGAATCCCCCGGTTCATCGCGAGCCGCCGAAACCCCTCCCAACCCAGCAGTGCTGCGCCAGGATGCGTGGGCGTGGGCAGCACCGGTCCGAGCACTGCGAAATCGACACCCAGCTGCTCTGCCTTGGCAATTTCCGCGGCGTTATGGCACGAAGCACCGACCAGCGCGAAATCCGGGCGGGTCGTGGTTTCCTGCAACTGTTGTGCCGTGAGATGCACGCCGTCAGCGCCCACGGCACGGGCCAGCAGCGTATCGGCGTTGATCAGCACTCGGGCGCGACTCGCGTGGCCGAGTTCAACAATGTCGCCGGCAAAACGACGGAAGGCCGCGGGCTGCCAGTCCTTGCCGCGCACCTGCAGCAGGCGCAGCCCGCGCTGGAGTGCGCCGCTGACCGCCTCCATGGCGCGAACTCGGCCTGCTTCGGAAAAACCGGTGATGCCATAGATTTCAGGCAATGCCAGCGCTTTCAGAATCGGCCCGTTCGCCGGCAACAATGGTGCGACGTCGATCGCACCGAGCCGCTGCCAGGCGAATGCCTGACCCTCGCGGCCGTGCAGTTCGCCATGCCAGGTGCGCACCCGGAAAAAATGCAGCCGCACCGCGGCATGCGGATAATCAAATTCGCGGATGATCCAGGGATAAGCCGTGCGGACATCGATGCCCAGCTCTTCGTGAAGTTCGCGCGACAGTGCGTCAAGCGGAGATTCGCCGTCTTCAACCTTGCCGCCGGGAAACTCCCAGTACCCCGCATAAGCCTTGCCCGGGGGGCGCTGGGCCAGCAGGAAACGGCCGTCTGACCGCTGCAGCACCGCGGCAACGACCGCAACGCGACGGCGTCCGGCCGGCGACTCAGCCATCAGGATTACTTGCGCCGCGCCAAACGGGTACGACCTGCCCAGTCACGCGCGAACTGCCAAGCCACCCGGCCGCTGCGCGATCCGCGCGCCAGCGCCCACTGCAGCGCGGCATGCTCGACTTCACGGCTCTTGCTGCCCGTGATCTTGAAATGCGCGAGCCAGACGTGAACGATGCGCAGATATTCGTCCTGGTCGAACGGATAGAACGACACCCACAGCCCGAAACGCTCTGACAGCGAAACCTTCTCTTCGCTGGTCTCACCCGGGTGGATTTCCTCGCCGACATGCTGATACTCGAGGTTTTCGTGCATGAACTCCGGCATCAGATGGCGCCGGTTCGACGTCGCGTAGATCAGGCAGTTTTCCGAGGCGGCAGCAACCGAGCCGTCAAGCACCACCTTCAGCGCCTTGTAGCCCGGCTCGTCCGCTTCGAACGACAGATCATCGCAGTACAGGATGAAACGCTCCGGCCGCGCATGGATCAGTTCGACGATGTCCGGCAGATCCGTCAGATCGCGCTTCTCGACTTCGATCAACCGCAGGCCGCGCGGTGCGTATTTGTTCAGCAGCGCCTTGATCAGCGAAGACTTGCCGGTGCCGCGTGCGCCAGTGAGCAGCACATTGTTTGCCGGATAGCCGTCGACGAACTGGCGGGTGTTCGCCTCGACACGATTCTTCTGCTCGTCTATGCCCTGCAGATCGCGCAAATCGATCCGGTGCACCTGGTATATCGGCTCCAGCGCCTGCTGCGCGGCCTTTTTGCGCCAGCGGAACGCGATCGACGCCTTCCAGTCGACGGCGGCCGGCGGGGCCGGCAGCAGAAGTTCGATCCGCGCCAGCAGCGTTTCGGCACGCGCGACCAGGTCAACCACCTCTGGCAGCGGCGCGGGTTTCGATGGCCGGGGAACCCTCATATCTTATTGATTTATTTAAGAATTTAGCTTCTGTAGTCGGCGTTGATGCTGACGTAATCATGCGACAGGTCACAGGTCCAGATCGCGGTGGCCGCCTTGCCGCGGTTGAGTACCACGCGCACGGTGATTTCCGGCTGCTGCATCACGCGTTGACCGTCGGCCTCGCGATAGGCGGGACTGCGCCCGCCGTGCTCGGCAACCAGCACATCGTCGAGATAAAGTTCGATGCCTTCGACCTCGAGATCGGCAATTCCCGCATAACCGATGGCAGCCAGTATGCGGCCGAGATTCGGGTCCGATGCGAAGAACGCGGTTTTGATCAGCGGCGAATGCGCGATCGCCAGCGCAACCTTGCGGCACTCGTCCGCGTCGCGTCCGGATTCCACTTTGACGGTGATGAACTTGGTCGCACCTTCGCCATCACGCACGATGGCCTGTGCCAGTTGGATTGCTACCGCGGTCACCGCATCGCGAAATGCGGCGTATTCAGTGCTTTTCGCGTCAACGATCTCGGGCATGGCGGCCCTGCCCGTGGCGATCAGCATGAAACTGTCATTGGTCGAGGTGTCGCCATCCACGGTAATGCAGTTGAATGAGCGTTGCGCCGCATAGGCCACGGCGGACTTCACCAGCGGCTGGCTGACCGCAGCATCCGTCGCGATAAAACCGAGCATCGTCGCCATGTCGGGATGAATCATGCCCGCACCCTTGGCAATGCCGGTAATCGTGATCGTCGCGCCGGCAATCTGGAACTGGCGGCAGACAGCCTTGGGTATGGTGTCGGTGGTCATGATCGCCTCGGCAGCCTCACCCCAGGCATTGGCCTTGAGCGCCGCGATGCATTGCGGCAAACCGGCGACGATGCGTTCCACCGGCAACGGCTCCATGATGACGCCGGTCGAGAAAGGCAGCACCTGCGCCGCAGTGCCGCCGAGCAGCTGCGCCGCCTCAGTGCAGGTCTGCCGCGCGCGGGCAAGGCCGTCCTTGCCGGTACCGGCATTGGCCACCCCGGTGTTGATCACCAAAGCCCGCACGCCGTGCCCGGGATCGATCATCGACAAATGCTGCCGGCACACCACGACCGGTGCTGCGCAAAACCGGTTTCGCGTAAACACACCGGCCACTCGCGCGCCTTCGTCGAGCCGAATCAGCAACAGGTCCTTGCGCCCCGCCTTGCGGATTCCTGCCTGCGCGATACCCAGCGTCACGCCGGCAACCGGCAACAGGGTCCGTGGATCCGGGGCGCTCAGGTTGACGGGCATGGCGTCAGGTCAGCTTGCCGTGGCACTGCTTGTATTTCTTGCCGGAACCGCAGGGACAGGGATCGTTGCGGCCGACCTTCTGTCCACCACGGACAAACGGCCGTGCCTTTTCGGCATCAGCCTCCAGCTCCGTTTCCGGCACCCCCATGTCAGCAGGAATCTCTGCGGCGATATTCGTATCCGCCGCGGCATGCTGATACTGGACATTGCTCAGTGCCTCGTGCTCCTCGGCGGCGCGCAGCTCTTCCGCGCTGCGGATCTGCACGGTCATCAGGATGCGCGTAACGTCGGTCTTGATCATGTCGAGCAGCGAAGAAAACAGTTCGAAGGCCTCGCGCTTGTACTCCTGCGACGGGTTCTTTTGCGCATAACCGCGCAAATGGATGCCCTGCCGCAGGTGATCCAGCGACGCCAGATGCTCGCGCCAGTGGCTGTCCAGGCTCTGCAGCATAATCGCGCGTTCGTACTGGCGCATCGCTGCCGGATCAACCACGGCGGTTTTCTCGGCATAACGTGCATGCGCAGCTTCGATCACGCGCTGGCGCAGCGATTCTTCCTCGAGCTGGGGATTCTCCTGCAGCCATTGCCGAATCGGCAACTCAAGCGCCAGGTCCGCGCGCAACGCCGCCTCCAGGCCCTCGATGTCCCATTGCTCTTCCAGGCTGCCCGGAGGAATGTGCATCGCAAACTGGCCGCCAATCACGTCCGCTCGCATCGCTGCAATCGTGGCGGACACGTCCGTGCTGTCCAGCAAATCGTTGCGCTGCTGATAAATCACCCGGCGCTGATCATTGGCGACGTCGTCATATTCGAGCAAATGCTTGCGCATGTCGAAATTGCGGGCCTCAACCTTGCGCTGCGCGTTTTCAATCGAGCGTGTAACCCAGGGATGCTCGATCGCCTCGCCTTCGGGCATCTTCAGCCGATTCATGATCGCAGCAACGCGGTCGGATGCAAAGATACGCAGCAGCGAATCATCCAGGGCCAGATAGAAACGGCTCGATCCCGGATCGCCCTGACGGCCGGCGCGGCCACGTAGCTGGTTGTCGATCCGCCGCGACTCGTGGCGCTCGGTGCCGATGATATGCAGCCCGCCGGCCTTGACGACCTCATCGTGGCGCTTCTGCCACTGTTCGCGCAACTCGGCCACCCGCCGCTGGCGCGCGGTGGCGTCCAGACTTTCGTCGGCGAGCACGCGGTTGATGTCCGGTTCGGGGTTGCCGCCGAGCACGATATCCGTGCCTCGCCCCGCCATGTTGGTGGCCAGCGTGATGATCTTCGGACTTCCGGCCTGGATGACGATTTCTGCTTCGCGCGCATGCTGCTTCGCATTGAGCACGTTGTGCGGCAAACCTTCCTTGCTCAGAATTCCGGAAATGTATTCCGAATTCTCGATTGACGTCGTGCCGACCAGCACCGGCTGGCCACGCTCATGGCAGTGGCGGATGTCATCGATGATCGCAACGTATTTTTCGGCGGACGTACGAAAGACCTGATCCATGCGGTCGTCACGAATCATCGGTCGATGCGTCGGGATGATCACGGTTTCGAGTCCGTAAATCTGCTGGAACTCATAGGCTTCGGTATCAGCTGTCCCGGTCATGCCGGACAGCTTCCGGTACATCCGGAAATAATTCTGGAAAGTGATTGTTGCCAGCGTTTGGTTCTCTTTCTGGATCTCCACGCCCTCTTTCGCCTCGATCGCCTGGTGCAGGCCCTCAGACCAGCGGCGACCCGGCATCAGGCGCCCGGTGAATTCATCGACAATGATGATTTCATTGCCCTGCACCACGTATTGCTGGTCGCGATGAAACAGGTTGTGCGCGCGCAACGCGGCGTTCAGATGATGCATCAGTCCGATGTTCGCCGCATCGTAGAGGCTGCCTCCCTCGGGGAGCAGGCCGGCCTGCGCCAGCAGTGATTCTGCATGCTCATGACCTTCTTCGGACAACACGACCTGGTGGCCCTTTTCATCCACCCAGTAGTCCCCGGCGCCTTTTTCATCCTTCTGCCGCACGAGCTTCGGCACAACCACGTTCATCCGCACATACAGATCGGTAGTGTCTTCGGCCTGCCCGGAGATGATCAGCGGCGTACGCGCCTCGTCGATCAGGATCGAGTCGACTTCGTCGACGATCGCAAATTCCAGCCCCCGCTGCACTTTCTCCGACAGATCGTAAACCATGTTGTCGCGCAGATAGTCGAAGCCGAACTCGTTGTTGGTGCCGTAGGTGATATCGGCGCGGTACGCCTCCTGCTTGCGATCATGCTCCATTTGCGACAGGTTGACGCCGACGGTCAGACCGAGAAAGCGGTAAATGCGCCCCATCCAGTCTGCGTCGCGCTGCGCCAGATAATCGTTCACTGTCACGATATGCACGCCGGCGCCGGCCAGCGCGTTCAGATACGCCGGTAGCGTGGCAACCAGCGTTTTGCCCTCGCCGGTGCGCATCTCTGCGATCTTGCCGTTATGCAGGGCGATGCCGCCGACCAGTTGCACATCAAAATGCCGCATGCCGAGCACGCGCTTGCCGGCTTCGCGCACCACCGCAAATGCTTCCGGGAGGATTTCATCAAGCGCGCGGCGGCGGCGCTCCAGTTCCGCGCTCTGCGCACTGTCACCCGCCTGCACCCCCGCCGCTGCTGCGGCAACGGCCTTGCTGACCCGGTCGCGGAATTCACGCGTCTTGGCGCGCAATTCGTCGTCCGACAGGGCGGCAATCTGCGATTCCAGTGCGTTGATGACGCGCACTGTCCGACGGTACTGCTTGAGCAGCCGTTCATTACGGCTGCCGAACACTTTCTTCAATAAGCCGGTAATCATGGACTTCCTGAATAAAAAAGGGGTGGGATAATCCCACCCCTGCAATTCTTGCGCTCAGTGCTGCCGATCAGCCGGGCAATTGCAGAAACTGCGCGGGGTTACGCGCGGCACCACGCTGGCGCACTTCAAAATGCAGATGTGCACCTGTTGCGCGCCCGGTTCTTCCAACATCGGCGATCCGGGAACCACGCAGTACCACGTCACCGACCTTCACCAGGCGCCTCGCTGCATGCGCGTACCGCGAGATCAGATCATTGCCGTGATCAACCTCGATCATATTACCATATTGAGGGTGAAAACCTGAGTACACCACGACGCCGGCAGCAGCAGCATGGATAGGGGTACCCTCCTCCGCCATGAAGTCTATCCCCTCATGAAACGCCCGCTGTCCGGTGAACGGATCAATGCGCCAGCCGTAGTTGGACGAATACCAGCCGCCCTCGACAGGGAGCTTGGTCGGCGTCAGTTTTTTTCTGGCGCTCTCGAGCGTGAACATCGACTCCAACAGGCCAAGCTTGTCACCCCGGTCTTCAAGCTGCCGGGTCAGCAGGTCAATCTGGCTGGTAAAATCACCGAGGGAAAGATTCTGGCTCGGCACTGACGAAATCGCGCCGCCGCGGCCCGGAACCTCGTTGAACATCAGGTCCTGCGGTTTGAAACCGGCCAGCCTGGCCAGACGTTCGCCGAGAGTGTCCAGGCGCAGCAACTGGGCCTGCATCTGCCCCAGCCGGACCGCCATCGCATTCAGGTTATCCTGCAAATATGACTGGTTTTTTTCCTGCTGCTGTTGATGGATGGAAACCAGCATATCCTTGACGTAGGGAATGTTCAGTTCGGCGGCAAAACGCAGAATCCCGTAGTTGAGCGCCCCGGCCAGCGTCAGCACCAGCGTCAGCATCAGCACAACAGACCCCGCCAGGTGCGGCCAGCCCAGCGTAATGGTCCACGCTTTTGGCAGTTTTTCTGAAACCAGAATAATATTCACCGTTACTCTCCCTTCGGCCATGCCTACCCGCAAACTCAGCGCCCTAATTAGTGATACTGCGGGCTTGACGGCGCTGACCCAGGCAACCCAGCGCATCGCTGCGCTGCAACAGCTTTATTCGGTCTGCGCGCCCCCTGATCTGGCCCAAGCGAGCCGTGTGGTCAGTAACCAAGACGGCATGCTGGTCATCGCGGCAGACAACGGTGCAATCGCGGCCAAACTGCGTCAGCTGGCACCCCGACTGCTCAAGAATCTGCAAAAGCAGAGGGCGCAGGTTACTGGAATTCGGGTGCAAGTTCAAGTTGGGGGCGCCAGCCGGGCGCCGCGAGTTCAGGTCGAAAAATCACCAATACCCATTGATTTAATTGATGATTTTGAAAAGCTTGCGCAGCGGGTCACGGATCCGGGCCTGCGCCTGGCACTGGCAAAGTTTGTCGCAAGACAACGGCGCAGCCGTTGATCGGTGCGAATTAGTCGAGCCTTTTACACCACCAGCAACAGGCGCTCCGCGGCGTAGAACGCCATCAGTAACAGCACAAAGGCCAGCATGACCAGGAAAATCCGCCAGGCCAGACGCAGGTAGCGCCGATCGCGGGTAACCACGTACAGCGCCAGCGAAACGCCAATCGAGATCAACGCAAGGATCCCGACCAGACGGAGCAGCAGCATCAATAATCCCGGAAGTCAGCCGCTGGTGTGCCGTCCGGCCGCTGATCAGGCCGTCTGCGGCTGCCAGGCGAGGACGGGCGGTGCGTCTTCGGTGCGGTCAAAACTGACAAACTCCCAGGCCTCGGCCTGCTCCAGCAGATGCCGCAACAGGCGGTTGTTCATTCCATGGCCCGATTTATGGCCACTGAACGCGCCGATCAGCGGATGTCCGAGCAGATACAGATCACCGATGGCATCGAGCACCTTGTGTTTGACGAACTCATTGTCGTAACGCAGGCCGTCGGTATTGAGGACGCGGAACTCGTCCATGACGATGGCGTTGTCGAGGCTGCCGCCCAGCGCCAGCCCCTGGGAACGCATGCTTTCAACGTCCTGCATGAAGCCGAACGTGCGCGCCCGTGCCACTTCCTTCACATAGAGCGTTGTTGCGAAGTCAACCACCACCGACTGCGCACTTGCTTCGAACACCGGATGCACATAGTCAAGCGCCAGTTCCAGCCGGAACCCGTTGTACGGATCGAACCGCACCCACTTGTCGCCGTCCCGCACCTCGACCGGCTTGAGGATACGGATGAACTTCTTCTGAGCGTCCTGCTCCTCGATTCCCGCCGACTGCAGCAGAAACACGAACGGGCCGGCACTGCCATCCATGATCGGCACTTCCGGCGCCGTAACATCCACCACGACATTGTCGACACCCAACCCGGCCAGCGCCGACATCAGGTGCTCCACCGTCTGCACGCGCACACCGTCTTTTTCCAGGCAGGACGACAGCCGGGTATCACCGACTGCGTACGGATCGGCCTTGATCTCGACGGGGTGCTCGAGATCCGTGCGCCGGAACACGATGCCGGTATTCGGCTGCGCCGGGCGCAGGGTCAGATGGACCTTCTCGCCCGTATGCAGACCGACACCAGTGGCGCCAATCACGTTTTTCAGCGTGCGTTGTTTGATCACGTTCAACCGTTCTGCTGCTTGTGCAATGGCATTTTAGTCCAGTTGACACTCTCTTCTACGAGGCGATTTTACCACGATGCCGCACCGCAGCACAGGCGCCGCTCCGCCCCGCAGTCCGGCAGCAAACATCGCTGCCGCCCGCCTGCTGCGCTCAGTCAGCCTGCTTGCGCAAAAACGCCGGTATATCGAGCATCTCGACGCCGGACTGCCGCATCGCTTCGATCGTCGCATCGCGGTTGCGCCTGCGGATCACGGCCGGCTGCTCGAGCGCGTTGTAGTCGACTTCGTGCATTGCCATGTTGTCCGTCCCCGTCTTCTGCGCGACCACGATCATCGGTTTTGCGTTCTGTCGCGCCAGCGGCTTGCCGAGACCGGTGGCGACGATGGTCACCCGCAGGCCATCCTCAAGGCTCTCGTCGTAGACCGTACCGACGATGACCGTCGCCGAATCGGCGGCAAAGGCCTTGATGGTCTCCATGACGTCATACATTTCTTGCAGCTGGAAGGTCGCCTTGCTGGCCGAGATGTTCACCAGGACGCCGCGCGCATCAGAAATATTGATGTCCTCCAGCAGCGGGCAGGCCACTGCCTGCTCGGCGGCTTCGCGCGCCCGCCCGATGCCAGCCGCTTTCCCCGATCCCATCATCGCCATGCCCATCTCGGCCATCACGGTTCGCACATCGGCGAAATCGACGTTGATCATGCCAGGACAGCTGATGATTTCGGCAATGCCGGCCACTGCACCATGCAACACGTCATTGGCCGCCCGGAACGCCTCATCCAGCGTGATCGAATTGCCCAGCACCTGCATCAGCTTGTCGTTGGGAATCACGATCAGCGAATCAACATGCTGGGCGAGCGCATCGAGCCCCTCCTGCGCCACGCGCTGCCGCTTGCCTTCGAAGGCGAACGGCTTGGTCACCACGGCCACCGTCAGGATGCCCAGTTCCTTGGCGACCTCCGCCACGATAGGCGCAGCGCCCGTACCGGTCCCGCCGCCCATGCCCGCCGTCAGGAACAACATGTCGGCACCGGATATCAATTCGGCAATCCGCTCCCGATCCTCCATTGCCGCCTGCCGGCCGACTTCGGGGTTGGCGCCGGCGCCCAGCCCCTTGGTGATCTCGCTGCCCAGCTGCAATTGGGTCTTCGCCTGATTGCGCTTGAGCGCCTGGGCATCGGTATTGGCGCAGATGAACTCCACGCCCTGCACGCCCTGGACGATCATGTGATCCACCGCGTTACCGCCGCAACCGCCGACCCCGATCACCTTGATTACTGCTTCCTGCGCCTGTGCATCAATCAGTTCGATCATTTGAATCTCCTTTTCCGCAAACAAAGTAATGTTGAAAAATCCTGCAATTCAAAAAAATCCTCAAGCCGCCACTGCCATCCTCAAAATCAGAAATTTCCCGTGAACCAGTTCTTCATCCGCTCCATCACCTGCTGGAAACTGTTGACATGCATCCGCGCGGCATCGCGCTGGCGATGCTCGTCGGCCCCGGCAATCAGCAAACCCACGCCGGTCGCATAGCGGGTGCTGCGCACCACCTCCGCGAGACCGCCCGTGTACTGCGGCAGGCCAATTCGCACCGGCATGTGGAAAATTTCCTCGCCGAGTTCGACCATGCCCTGCATCGCGCTGGACCCACCCGTCAGCACCACACCCGAGGACAGCAGTTCTTCATAGCCGCTGCGGCGCAATTCCGCCTGTACCAGCGAATAGAGTTCCTCGACACGGGGCTCGATGACCTCGGCCAGCGTCTTCCTTGAGAGCTGGCGGGAACTGCGATCACCGACACCGGGTACGTCGACCATTTCCTGCGGATCGGCCAGCTGTGACAGCGCGCAGCCGAAACGCTGCTTGATGTCCTCGGCATCCTTGGTCGGCGTACGCAATGCCATCGCAATGTCGTTGGTGATCTGGTCACCGGCGATCGGGATCACCGCGGTATGGCGGATTGCACCGTGGGTAAACACCGCCATGTCAGTCGTGCCGCCGCCGATATCGACCAGGCACACGCCCAGATCCTTTTCGTCCTCCGATAGCACGGCAACCGATGAAGCCAGTGGCTGCAGGATCAGGTCGTTGACCTCCAGACCGCAGCGACGCACACACTTGATAATGTTCTGCGCCGCCGATACCGCGCCGGTGACGATGTGCACCTTGACTTCGAGCCGCACGCCCGACATGCCCAGCGGCTCGCGCACATCTTCCTGGCCATCAATGATGAATTCCTGGTTAAGCACGTGCAGGATCTGCTGGTCGTTCGGGATCTGCACCGCCTTGGCGGTCTCGATCACCCGATCGATGTCCATCTGCGCGACCTCCTTGTCCTTGATCGCGACCATGCCCTGCGAATTGAAGCTCTTGATATGATTGCCGGCGATACCCGTGTAGACCTCGCGGATCTTGCAGTCGGCCATCAGCTCCGCCTCTTCCAATGCGCGCTGGATGGCGTTCACCGTGGTCTCGATGTTGACCACCACGCCTTTCTTCAAGCCGCGCGACGGATGACTGCCCATGCCGATGATTTCGAACCCGCCTTCAGGCTTGAGCTCGGCGACAATGGCAACGATTTTCGATGTGCCGATGTCCAGGCCCACCACCAGTTTCTTGTTTTCCTTGATCTTGCTCATGATTCCTGTGATTTCCTAAACGCCGCGTTTTGGCCGGGTTCCGTCTGCCGCAGGCGGCAGTCGCGGCACCCTGGCGGCAAATCCGTTGGCATATCGCAGATCGACGCGGTCCACCGGGTGGCTCATGCGCGCGATCGTCCGTGGATACGTGGCGACGAAGCGCCGCAGCCGCTCCTCGACATGCTCGCGGCCAAGATCGAGCGTCACGCCGTCGTCCATGTGGATCTGCCAAGCGCGCCGCGGGGACACATTGATCTCGCCGGGGGTTTTGCCGATGGCGGCAAGGCTGCGCCGGAAGTGGTTGTACTGAATGGTCATCTCCTTGGCAGCACCGGCTGGTCCGTTGAATACCGGCAGCGCTCCGTCAAAAGCCGCTTCGAACACTTCGCCATGGATGTTGACCAGCGCATCCTTGCCCCAGCGTGCCAGCGGCACATGCTCGGTCAGGACAATTTCGAGGCCGCCGGGCCACTGGCGGCGCACGTCCGCGCTGCGTACCCAGGGCAGCCTTTCAAAAGCCGCGCGCGCCGAGGCCAGGTTCAGCGTGAAAAAGGTGCCGCGCACTTCGCGCCGGACCAGTTCCTCGATCTGTGCGCGGGTCACATGCTCGAGCGGCGTGGCCACCCGAATCCCATTGATCGCAAACGCCGGCAGGCGCACCGCATAGGTCACGCCCGCATAAAGCACACCGAGCAATGCGGCAACAAACAGCAAGTCAGCCAGCATATTGAGCGCTGCCGGTTTATCCCACATGGGCCAGCTCCAGTATCCGTACCACCAGATCGTTGAACGACAGCCCCGCCTGCCGCGCCGCCATCGGCACCAGGCTGTGCCCGGTCATGCCCGGGGAAGTGTTCATTTCCAGGAATTGCACGCTGCCGTCGGCGCGGCGGATCAGGTCGGCCCGGCCCCAGCCTTCACACCCCAGCGCTCGCGCACCCTGCATCACCAGCGCACGAATACGCTGCTCGTCGGCAGCTGCCAGTCCGCTCGGGCAGTAATACTTGGTCTGATCGCTGAAGTACTTGTTTTGATAATCGTAGTTGCCCTGCGGCGCCTCGATGCGGATCAACGGCAATGCCTGTTCCCCGAGGAAACCGCCTGTCAACTCCTCACCGCTGACGAATTCCTCCGCCATTACCATTGCGTCATGCCGTGCTGCCAGCGCGTACGCCTGCGCCAGACCGGCAGCCTCCGTCACTTTGGTCAACCCGATGGTAGAACCCTCGCGCACCGGCTTGACGATCAGCGGCAGGCCGAGGCGTCCGGCCACGCCGGACCAGTCGCTTCCTGCCTCGATCACCTCAAAGCGTGGCGTCGGTATGCCCGCTGCAGCCCACACCATTTTCGTGCGCACTTTGTCCATCGCCAGCGCGGAAGCCATCACGCCGCTGCCCGTGTACGGGATGCGCAGCAGCTCCAGCGCCCCCTGTACCGTGCCGTCCTCACCATATCGCCCATGCAGCGCAATGAATACCCGCGCAAAACCGTCCCGCTTCAATTCGCAGATCTCGCGCTCGGCCGGATCGAACGCATGGGCATCGAGCCCGGTCGCGCACAGGGCTGCGAGCACGTTGCTGCCGCTCATCAGCGATATTTCGCGCTCGGCGCTCAAGCCCCCCATCAGCACGGCGATTTTTCCGAATCTGCTCATCGCTATTGCGCTCTTCCCGTCATGCTCGTTCCCCGATCAACCGCACTTCGCGTTCAAGACGGATGCCGAAGCGTTCCTGCACACTTCGTTCCGCAAGCTCCAGCAGCGCCTCGATGTCCGCGGCGCGGGCGCCGCCGGTATTGACGATGAAGTTCGCATGTTTCGTCGAAATGGCGGCCCCGCCGATTACCCGTCCCTTCAGGCCGCAGGCTTCGATCAGCCGCGCTGCGTAATCGCCCGGGGGATTGCGGAATACCGATCCCGCGTTGGGCACGCCCAGCGGCTGCGCAGCAATGCGCTGCGACAGCAGGGATTTGATCTTTGCCCGCGACTCGACGCCATCGCCGTGCAGCAGGCGAAAAGTCGCGGATACGAACCACTCTCCGGCATCGCCATTTTTTTGCAGGCTGCCCGGCACGCTCGACAATTGCCGGCAGCGGCGTACTACGCTGCGATAGCCGATGGTGTACTGCCCCGGCGTGCGTATGCGCAAGGTGCCGCTACGATCGATGGTTTCCACCTGTGCCACGACGTCCCAGGTTTCGCTGCCGTAGCAACCTGCGTTCATCGCCAGTGCGCCGCCGACAGTACCCGGAATGCCGGCGAGAAACTCGGCGCCCGCGAGGTTGTTCAAGGCCGCAATGCGTGCGACCCTGGGGCTCGCCACACCGACCTCGGCCCGGATCTCGCCGCCTGCGGCGTCCCGCACCACCCGTACGGCGCGCAATGCCCGGTGCGTGAAAATCACCGTACCGTCAAATCCGCCGTCGCGCACCAGCAGATTGCTGCCCAGGCCCACCAGATGAACCGGCTGGCCGTCGGGCAGTCCGCGCAGAAACGCTGCCAGGTCGTCAAGGTCCGCGGGTGCATACGTGCAGCGAGCCCTGCCCCCCGCCCGCCAGCTGACATGCCGCGCCATGGACTCGTCGCAGCGCAGTTCACCGCGCAGCCCCTGTTGCCGCATTTGGTCTTGCTCGCTCATGTTCATGTCGGCTTTTCGCTCAAGCGGGTCATACCGGCTCACGCACTTTCGCTGGCCAGTCGCCCGGCAACCGTGCCGATCGACCCGGCGCCCATCGCCAGCACCACATCACCGTCACGTGCGGCACTGCGTATCGCCGCCGGCAAGTCGGCCACGTGTTCGACAAACACCGGTTCAACCTTGCCCAGTACGCGCACCGCGCGTGCCAGCGCGCGGCCATCGGCCGCAACGATCGGTGCCTCACCCGCTGCGTACACCTCTGTCAGCAGCAGCGCATCGACACTCGACAGCACGCGGGCAAAGTCCTCGAAACAGTCGCGGGTCCGGGTATAACGATGCGGCTGGAACACCAGCATCAGCCGCCGCCCGGGAAATGCACCACGCACGGCGGCGATGGTCGCCGCCATTTCCACCGGGTGGTGGCCGTAGTCATCGATCAGATCGACGACGCCACCGCCGGGCAGCCTGATTGCTCCATAACGCTGAAAGCGACGCCCCACTCCCTTGAACTCGCCCAGCGCCTTGATGATTTTCCCGTCGGCAACGCCAACCTCCATGCCCACCGCAATGGCCGCCAGTGCATTCTGTACGTTATGCACACCCGGCAGGTTCAGCGTGATGTCGAGATCGGGCAGCCGTTTGCCGTTCGTACGCTGCACCCGGAAGTGCATGCGGCCGGCGTCCGCGACCACCGCCTGCGCGCGAACCTGCGCGCCCTCACTGACACCGTAAGTGACGACCGCCTTGGTCAGGCGCGGCATGATGGCGCGGACGTTGGCATCGTCATTGCACAGTACGGCGACACCGTAGAACGGCAGACGTTCGACAAAGTCGACGAAAGCCTGCTTCAGCTTGTCCAGAGAATGATCGTAGGTCTCCATGTGGTCCGCATCGATGTTGGTAACCACGGAGATCACCGGCTGCAGATGCAGGAACGACGCGTCCGATTCGTCCGCTTCGGCAACGATGAATTCGCCGGCACCCAGCCGCGCGTGCACGCCTGCGCTTTCCAACCGCCCGCCGATGACGAAAGTCGGATCGAGTCCGCCTTCAGCGAGCACGCTGGCTGCGAGACTGGTAGTCGTGGTCTTGCCGTGTGTACCGGCAACCGCGATGCCCTGCTTCAGACGCATCAGTTCCGCCAGCATCAGTGCCCGCGGCACCACGGGCACATGCCGCGCACGTGCTGCAATGACTTCCGGGTTGTCAGCCCTGACGGCGCTCGAGACCACGACAACATCGGCATCGGCGACATGCTCCGCGGCATGGCCGATGCGCACCTGCGCACCGAGCCCGGCAAGGCGGCGCGTGGCATTGCCTTCGCTCAAATCGGAACCCGTCACCGCATAGCCGAGGTTGAGCAGCACTTCAGCGATCCCGCTCATGCCGGCGCCGCCAATGCCCACGAAATGCACCTGTCGGACCTTGTGCCTCATGACGGCGCAAGCTCCATGCAGTACTCCGCCACTTTCGACGCAGCGTCCGGCTTGCCGGCAGCTCGCGCCGCGCGCGCCATCTCCAGCAATTTTCCGCGCGTCAGCCCGCGCAACACATCGGCCAGCGACTGCGGCTTCAGATCCTGCTGCGACATCACCATTGCGGCGCCGCGGTCGGCAAGATACCGTGCATTACGTGTCTGGTGATCATCGACCGCGTGGGGAAAGGGCACGAATATGCCGCCAACGCCGGCAACCGCAAGTTCGGCCACGGTAGTCGCGCCGGCGCGGCAAATGATCAGGTCGGCCGCACCGTAACGTGCCGCCATGTCGTCGATGAAAGCCAGAACCTCGGCATCAACGCCTGCCGCGCGGTAGGCGGCGCGCAGCGCATCGACATGCGCAGTGCCGGCCTGGTGCGTGACCATCGGCCGCTCCGCATCCGGCAGCAGGGCGATAGCCTGCGGCACCGTTTCATTGAGCGCTTTCGCGCCAAGGCTGCCGCCGACCACGAATACCCGCAACGGACCGCTGCGGTTGGCGAAACGCACCTCGGGCGGCGGCAGATTTACGATGTCGGCACGCACCGGATTACCCGACCAGATCACGTCGACCCTGCCGTTGAACGCATCCGGAAACGCCGCCAGCACGCGATCAGCAACACTGGCCAGCACGCGGTTTGCCAGACCGGGAACTGCATTCTGTTCGTGAATCAGCAGCGGCTTGCCGAACAGCGCGGCCATCATGCCCCCGGGAAACGCTGCATATCCGCCCATGCCGAGCACGACATCGGGACGATGACGGAAGATCGCGGCAGCGCTTTGCCAGAAAGCAACCAGCAGTGCAGCCGGCAGCAGCAGCTTGCGCAGCCAGCCCTTGCCGCGCACACCGCCGAAACGAATCCACGCCATGGCATAACCGCGCGCCGGTACCAACCGCTCTTCCATGCCGCCGCGCGCACCCAGCCAGACCACGTTCCAGCCCCTGTCGCGCAGCACATCGGCCACGGCCAGCGCCGGGAAAATGTGGCCACCAGTGCCGCCTGCCATGATCAGGATCGTGCGGCTCATACGGTAAAGCCCCGGGCCATCTGCCGGTTCTCCCAATCCACGCGCAGCAGCACGGCAAGCGCGCAACACGTGGCAAGTATCGCGCTGCCGCCGAATGACATCAGTGGCAGCGTCAGTCCCTTGGTCGGCAACACCCCCATGTTGACGCCCATGTTGATGATGACCTGCACGCCGATCCACAGGCCGATGCCCCGCGCCACCAGTGCGGCGAACGGGCGTTCGAGGTTGGCGGCACGCTGGCCGACCGCAAACGCGCGCCAGACGATCCATGCAAACAGCAGCAGCAGCGTCAGCACACCGATGAAACCGAGCTCCTCGGCGATCACTGCCAGTAGAAAATCCGTGTGCGCTTCGGGCAGGTAGAATAGTTTTTCCACGCTCGCGCCCAACCCGACGCCGAACCATTCGCCGCGCCCGAACGCGATCAGTGCGTGCGACAGCTGATATCCCTTGCCGTATGGGTCTGCCCACGGATCCATGAAACCGATCACCCGCTGCATCCGGTACGGGCTGCTCCAGATCAGCACCAGGAAACCGATCAGCAGCATGACGATCAGCCCCGCAAACAGCCGCCAGCTCATGCCGCCGAGGAACAGGATCCCCATCGCAATCACGGTGATAACGGCAAATGCGCCGAAATCGGGCTGCCGCAGCAGCAGCCCTCCGGTCAACAGCATCACGGCCAGCATCGGCAGAAATCCGCGGCGCAGGCTGTGCATGAATGCCGCCTTGCGCACGGTGTAATCCGCGGCATAGATCACCGCGCACAGCTTCATCAGCTCCGACGGCTGCAGATTGACAACGCCCAGCGGCAGCCAGCGGCGGCTGCCGTTGACCTCGCGCCCGATGCCCGGAATCAGCACCAATGCGAGGAGGACCAGGCCGACGACGAACAAAACCGGTGCGACACGCTGCCAGACGCGCAGCGGAACCTCGAACACAATGGCGGCGGCGACCAGACTCACCAGCACGTAGGATGCGTGCCGCGCCAGATAGTAAGTCGCACTGTTGCCGGTACTGCGGCCGCCTTCGGCAATGGCAATCGACGCCGAATACACCATCACCATACCGAATCCGAGCAGCAGTATGGTCACCCAGATCAGCGCGCTGTCGTACTCCGCCCCCGCGGCGCGCTGACTGGTCATCGCGTAGTGCTGGCTCAGTTGCGAACTCACGCGCACCTCCGTCCGAGCGCCGCCACCGCATCGGCAAAGACTTCCGCGCGATGGATGTAATTGCGGTACATGTCATAACTCGCGCAGGCCGGTGACAACAACACGGCATCACCGGGCTGCGCCGCATTGAATGCAAGATCCACCGCCTGCACCATATCGGCGGCGTGCAACAGCGGCACGTGATTACCGATGGCCTGCTCAATGCGGCCGGCGTCACGCCCGATCAGCACCACGGCGCGCGCCTTGCGTCGCACCGCCGCCGCCAGCGGCGTGAAATCCTGCCCCTTGCCGTCACCACCGGCGATCAGCACGACCGGCTGCGGCATACCAGTGAGCGCCGCGACGGTCGCGCCAACATTGGTGCCTTTGGAATCGTCAAAAAATTCTATCTTATTGATTTCATTTATTTTTTCTACGCGATGTGGCAGCCCGGCAAAAGTCTGCCAAGCGCTGACGATGGCGGCATCGACAACACCGATGGCGCGACACAGCGCGCCGGCAGCCAATGCGTTGGCGGCATTGTGCAAACCGGCGACGCGCAGCGCGGCAACCGGCGCCAGCGTCACCTTGCCACGCGTGAGCATCGCATGCGCATCCGCACCGGCGACTCCCCAGGCCTCCGGATCGCGCGGCGCATCCAGTCCAAAGTGGACCACGCTGCGCCCCGGCAGCGCCATGCCGACGCTCCAATCATCCTGACGATTGAGCACCTGAGTACCGCTGCCGGCAAAAATTCGGCGCTTCGCCGCAGCGTATTCGCGCATGCTGTCGTAGCGGTCGAGATGATCCTCCGACAGATTGAGCACCGTCGCCGCCTGCGGCCGCAATGACTCCGTGCTCTCCAGTTGAAAGCTCGACAGTTCCAGCACAAACACGCCGGGCAGCGCCGCGCCGTCCTCAATCGCCATCAACGCGTCCAGTGCCGGCAGCCCGATGTTGCCGGCGACCACGGGCCGCAGGCCGGCCGCGTCGCAGATCGCACCCGCCATCGCTGTCACCGTGCTCTTGCCGTTGGAGCCGGTGATCGCGATCAGCGGCGGCGCATCACGACGCAGCGCCAGTGCCTGCGCGAACAACTCGACGTCGCCCACCACCGGTATGCCCCGCTGGGCAGCCTCTGCGATCGCGCCCGCGCGCCTGTCAACACCGGGACTCACCGCAATGACATCCGCGTCGCGCAGCTGGTCGTCCGGCGCAACACCCAATGCGAGCGGCACCTGCGGCAATTCACGACCCAGCGTGGCCGCATGCGGTGGCACAGCGCGGGTGTCTGTGGCGCGCACCAGCGCACCGCGGCGCTGCAGCCAGCGCACCATCGACAACCCGCTGTCGCCGAGACCGATCACCAGTACGCGCACGCTCTCGAGATCGAGCATCAGCAGCACCCCTCCGTCGCCGCGTTGCACCACCAGCGGCAGCCACGCCGGCAGGTCTGCATCCGGCACGGATCGCCGGCTGGTTTGTTTTGCGCTGCTTTGCGTTTGGTTTCGCATCTCATCGCAGCTTCAGCGTCGACAGGCCAATCAGCACCAGCATCATCGTAATGATCCAGAAGCGAACGACGACCTGGTTTTCCTTCCAGCCCTTGAGTTCATAGTGATGATGCAGCGGCGCCATGCGGAATATGCGCTTGCCGGTCAGCTTGAATGACGCGACCTGCAGCATCACCGACAGGGTTTCGACGACGAACACCCCGCCCATGATGAAAAGCACGATTTCCTGCCGCACTATGACGGCAATCGTGCCCAGTGCGGCGCCGAGCGCCAGGGCACCGACATCCCCCATGAATACTTCCGCGGGATAGGCGTTGAACCACAAAAAGGCAAGGCCGGCGCCGGCGATCGCACCGCAGATCACCGCCAGTTCACCAGCGCCCGGGATGTAGGGAAACGCCAGATATTTGGCGAACACAGCATTGCCGGCGACGTAGGCGAACACGCCGAGCGCGCTGCCCACCATCACCGTGGGCATGATCGCCAGGCCGTCCAGCCCGTCGGTGAGGTTTACCGCGTTGCTGGTGCCGACGATGACGAAGTAGGTCATCGTGACAAAGCCGATGGCGCCCAGCGGGTAGGTCACCTGCTTGAAAAACGGCACGATGAACTCGGTCTGCGCCGGCAGGTTGGTCGAGAACGCGATGACCATGGCCGCGGTGAGGCCGATCACCGATTGCCAGAAGAACTTCACCCGTGCCGACAATCCCTTGGGATTGCGATGCACCACCTTGCGGTAGTCGTCGGTCCAGCCCACCGCGCCGAAACCGACGGTTACGAACAGCACCACCCAGACGAAACGGTTCTGCAGATCGGCCCACAGCAGCGTGGTCACAATGATCGAAACCAGGATCAGTGCGCCACCCATGGTTGGGGTCCCGGCCTTGGCTAGATGGCTCTGCGGGCCATCGTCGCGCACTGCCTGGCCAATCTTGTAGGCTGCCAGCTTGCGGATCAGTCCCGGTCCGACGACAAATGAAATGACCAGCGCCGTCAGGCAGGCGAGCACTGCACGCAGCGTCAGGTAACTGAAGACGTTGAATGCACGAACATGCTGTTCCAGCCATTGCGCCAGTTCGAGCAGCATCGTTTATGTCCCCGCCGTTGACACTTCGAAGCTGCGCACGACGCGCTCCATCTGCATGAAGCGCGACCCCTTGACCAGCAGCGCAGTCTGCGGGCCCAGTGCGTTCTCGACATCCGCCAGCAGGTCCTCGATGCGGGCGTAGTGCCGGGCACCGGCGCCGAACGCGCGCACTGCCTCGACGGCAAGGTCCCCCAGCCCGTAGAGCCGCTCGATGCCGGCACCCCGCGCATACGTACCAACCTCCTTGTGAAAGGCGATACCCTGCGCGCCGACTTCACCCATGTCGCCCAGCACCAGCAGCCTGTGTCCAGGCATCCGCGCGAGCACGTCAATTGCCGCGCGCACCGAGTCCGGATTGGCGTTGTAGGTGTCGTCGATCAGCGTCGCGCCGCGCAGGCCGGCCTTGACCTGCAGGCGGCCCCTGACCGCGACGAAGCAGGCCAGCGCGCGCGCACAGGCAGCCAGCGGCGCACCTGCCGCGGTGGCAGCAGCGATCGCCGCCAGCGCGTTACGCACACTGTGTTCTCCGGCCAGCGGCAGGACAAAAGCCGCGCTCGCCTCCGGCGTCGTCACTTCGAGTTGCGCCGATGCCGCCAGCATCCGGGACTGCGCGCGCACTGCGCCTGTTTGCAGCCCGAAGTCGCGGACCGTGCGCGCACCGGCGGCATCGCGCCAGACGCCGGCATGCGCATCGTCGGCGTTGATCACGGCTACGCCGGCCGCGGGCAGCGCCCGGACCAGAGCGGCATGTTCAGCCGCGACATCGGCAACGGAGCGCATGAATTCCTGATGTTCGCGCTGCGCGTTGTTGACCACTGCGATCGTCGGTGCAGCAAGCGCCGCCAACTGGGTCGTTTCTCCCGGGTGGTTCATGCCGATCTCCACCACCGCCGCGCGGTGCGCAACGCGCAGCGCGAGCAGCGTCAGTGGCACGCCGATCTGGTTATTGAGATTGCCGCGGGTCGCCAGCACCGCGGCGTCGCCGAAGTGCTCGCGCAGGCAGGCGGCGATCATTTCCTTGACGGTGGTTTTGCCATTGGAGCCGACTACCGCAATCAACGGCAATGCGAACTGCCGGCGCCAGTGCGCCGCCAGCGCGCCCAGCGCAACAGTGGTGTCGCCAACCGCAGCCGTCGGCAAACCGGGCAGCGGCAAGCCGGCGTGCGCGTGATCTACCAGGGCGGCAACGGCGCCCGCGGCGGCGGCCTGCGCCACAAAGTCATGCCCATCGTAGCGTTCGCCGCGCAATGCAATGAACAAATCGCCGCTTTTCGCCACGCGGCTGTCGGTGCAGACATCATCAAAGGGTATGTCAGCGCCGTGCAGTTCGCCGCCAGCCACCACGGCTGCCTGGGCAAGCGTCATCACCGCGCACTCCTGGCCAGCGCGGCACGCACTGCCGCGGCATCGCTGTAACGGCGCTTCACGCCGCCGATCTCCTGGTACCGCTCATGGCCCTTGCCGGCAATCAGCACCACATCGCCACGCTGCGCCAGCGCAAGTGCCCGCATCACGGCCTGTCTGCGATCGGTGATCTGTTCGTGCCTGCCGGCAACGCCCTCGGCAATTTCGGCGATAATCGCCGCCGGATCCTCGCTGCGCGGATTGTCGCTGGTGATGATGACTTCATCGGCGATACGCGACGCCACGGCACCCATCAGCGGGCGCTTGCCGCGGTCGCGGTCACCGCCGCAACCGAACACGCAGAACAGGCGGGATCGCTTGCCCGCGGTTTCACGCAGGCTGCGCAGAACCTTTTCCAGCGCATCCGGGGTGTGCGCATAATCGACGATCACCAGTGGTGCGCGACCGCCGCCGTAACGCTCCATGCGTCCGGGCACCGGCAGCACTTTCTCCAGCGCCGCCACCGACTGGTCGAGACTGATCTCGCTGACCAGCAGCACCGCCAGCGAACCCAGCAGGTTCGCCGCATTGAAACCACCGATCAACGGACTTTGCAGTGTCGCCCGACCCCATGGCGAGACAATGTCGAATGACATGCCGTCGAGGCCGAGACGCAGGTTCCGGCCCACGACGCAGGGCAGTCGCGCCCGCGCTGCACGCGCCTGAAAGCCATAACCCAGCGGGCGCGCGCGCTGGTATTTCCAGCGCTGAGCCAGTTCGCGCCCGAACGCATCATCCAGATTGAGCACGGCGTGGCTGAGCGTCGGCCAGCGAAAGAGCCGCGCCTTCGCCGCCTGGTACTGCCGCATCGTGCCGTGATAATCGAGATGGTCGCGCGTCAGGTTGGTCAGCAGTGCGACGTCGAATTCAACCCCGGCCAGCCGGTCCTGATCGATGCCATGGGACGACACTTCCATGCACACGGCGTGCGCGCCGGCGCGCGCCATGGTGCGCATGCGCGCATGCAGCGTAACCGCATCCGGCGTCGTATTGGCATGTGCATCGAGCCGACCGGGAAAGCCGCTGCCCAGCGTACCGATCACCGCACATTTGCGTTTCGCGCGGGTCAGCGACTGCGCGATCCACTGGCTGCACGAAGTCTTGCCGTTGGTTCCGGTAACGCCGACGGCCCACAGCTTGGCGCTGGGTTTGCCATAAACCTCGCTGGCGATAACGCCGGCCTTGCGCCGCAAATGCGCAATACCGAGGTTCGGCACCCGCCAGCGGCCGTTCCACGCATAACCATCGGCATCCCACAACACCGATGCAGCGCCATTGGCAATGGCCTCGGCGATATAGTCGCGGCCGTCGCGGGACTCGCCGGGGTAGGCCACAAAAGTGTCGCCGGTCTTGACAGTGCGGCTGTCGACCGTCAACCGGCGTATGCCGAGCGTGCGCACGGCCGGCAGGTCGGAACCCGCGGCGGGCATCACACCTCCTCCCGGACCAGCGGCGGGACTTCAGGTGTCAGCACCGTGGTGCTGGCCGGGGCATCCGGCGGCACGGCCAGGAAGCGCAACGTGCCGGCGGTGACCTGGCTGAACACTGGGGCGGCGACCGCGCCACCGTAATACTGCCCGGCGGACGGCTCGTCGATCATCACTGCGATCACCACCCGCGGGCGCGATGCCGGCGCCATGCCGACGAATGACGCCACGTAACGGTTACTGGCGTATCCCTTGCCTTCGAGCTTGTGCGCCGTGCCGGTCTTGCCGGCGACCGTATAACCGGGGACCTGGGCGCCCGGCGCCGTCCCGCCGGGCTGCGCCGCAAGCTCGAGCATTCTGCGCACCGCCAGGGCAGTTGGTGCAGACACCACGCGCGTGCCCTGTACCGGACCGTCGCGTTTGAGCAGCGTCACCGGATGCAGCACACCGTCGGAGGCGAATATCGTATAAGCGCGCGCGAGCTGCATCAGTGACACCGAGATGCCGTAACCGTAGGACATCGTCGCCTGCTCGATCGGCTTCCACGAAGTGTGTGCGCGCAACCGCCCCGAAACTTCGCCGGGAAACCCGGAACGTGGCGGCACGCCGAACCCGGCGCGGCTGAACAGGCTCCACAGCACCTCCGAAGGCAAGGCCAGCCCCATTTTCGCAGTGCCCACGTTAGAGGACTTCTGGATCACCTGTGCCACCGTCAGCGCGCCCTGGGGATGCGCATCATGGATCGTGCGACTGCCTATGGTCAGCTGGCCGGGCGCGGTCTGGATCACCGTGCCAGGCTTGAACAGTCCGGCTTCCAGAGCTGCCGCGGCCGTGAACGGCTTCAGTGTCGAGCCGGGCTCGAACAGATCGGTAACCACACGATTGCGGGTACGTTGCGGACTGAGCTTGCCGCGATTGTTCGGGTTGTACGCGGGAAGATTCGCCATCGCGAGAATCTCGCCGGTAGCCGCATCGAGCACAACGATGCCGCCGGCCTTGGCATGGTGCGCGGCAACGGCCGCCTTGAGTTCGCGAAACGCGAGGTACTGGATCCGCGCATCGATCGACAACCGGAGTTGCCCGCCGTTCTGAGGCACGCGTATGCTCTCGACGTCCTCGACGATGCGGCCGAGCCTGTCCTTGATCACCCGGCGGCTGCCGGGCTTGCCACCCAGCGTCTCTTCGAATGCGAGTTCCAGCGCCTCCTGCCCTTTGTCATCGACGCCGGTAAAGCCGATGATGTGCGACATCACCTCGCCTGCGGGGTAATAGCGGCGATGTTCGCGCTGCAGGAACACTCCGGGGATGCCGAGTTGCACCACGCGCTCGGCCTGCTCCGGCGGCAACTGCCGTTTGAGATAGACGAATTCGCGCTGCGTATCGGCCAGGCGGGAGCGCAACTCTTCGCCGCTGATGCCGAGCAATTGCGCCAGTCGGCGCAGTTCGGCGGGCTCCGCCTCGACGTCCGCCGGGCTGGCTGCCACCGACTCCACCGGCGTAGAAATGGCCAGGGGTTCGTTGTTGCGATCGACGATCATGCCGCGGCTGGCGCCGATTTCAATGACGCGCGAATAACGCGACTCGCCCTTGCGCTGCAGGAAATCGTTGTTCAGCGCCTGCAGCCATAAGGCACGTCCGGCAAGCCCGATGAACCACGCCGCCAGCAACAGCAGCACCAGGTTGGCCCGCCAGGCCGGCAGGCTCGGGGCGTGATCGCGGGCCGCTGCCCGCTTCATGGCCGCGACTCCTTTGGTGCAGGCACGACTTCGATGCGGGCGGCTACCGGCAGCCGCATGTTCAGTTCGCGGGTGGCAATGCGCTCGATGCGGCCGTGAGTCGCCCAGGTGCCCTGCTCGAGTTGCAGCTGCCCCCACTCCTCGTCGAGTCGCTTGGCAGCGGTCTGCTCTTTCTGCAGTTCGACATAGAGCTTGCGCGCCTTGTGCTGCGCGGTCACCACCGCCAGCGCGCAGGCAATCAGTGCGGCCAGCAGGATAAAGGTGAGGCGCGCAATCATGCGATCACCGCGGCAGTACGCTCGGCGACCCGCATCACCGCGCTGCGTGCACGCGGATTGGCCGCCACTTCCGCTGCGTTGGAACGCTGCGCCCGGCCGATCAGTCGCATGCGCGGCTGCGGCAGGTCACGGGCACGCACCGGCAGGCGCGCCGGCAGCGCATCCGCCTGCGCCTGTGTACGCAGGAAACGCTTGACGATGCGGTCCTCGAGGGAATGAAAACTGATGACCACCAGCCTGCCACCCGTCTTGAGCAGGGCCACACACTGGGGCAGCACTACCGATAGCTCCTCAAGCTCCTGATTGATGTGAATCCGTAGAGCTTGAAACGTGCGCGTCGCCGGATCCTGGCGTGGCTCGCGCGTGGGAACGGCTTCTGCCACGATCGCGGCAAGTTGTCGTGTGGTGTCAACAGGTCCCCGCGCCCTAGCCGCAACAATCGCTGCTGCAATCTGTTTAGCAAACCGTTCTTCGCCATGGTCCCTGATTACCTCCCTGATGTCCGCCTCATCTGCCGTGGCCAGCCACTGTGCTGCACTGATGCCGTGCCCTGGATCCATGCGCATGTCGAGCGGTGCGTCGTAACGAAAACTGAAACCGCGGCGCGCATCATCAAGCTGAGGCGATGACACGCCGATATCGAGCAGTACGCCGTCCGCTTCCGCTATGCCGCTGCCGCGCAGTATTTCGCCGATCTGACTGAACGCACCGTGCAGCATGGTGAACCGCGGGTCTTTCACTGCGCGCCCCACCCGTACTGCCTCCGGATCGCGATCGATTGCCACCAATCGCCCGCCTTTGCCGAGCCGTTCCAGAATCAGGCGGCTGTGGCCGCCTCTGCCAAACGTGCAATCGACATATGTGCCGTCGGGCCGGATGTTCAATGCCTCTATGGCTTCCTGCGCGAGCACTGCGGCATGCACGCCGCTCGTCACAAGGAGAAACCCTCCAGTTCCGCCGGCAGGCCGCCAGCCCCGAAACCGCCTGCGTTCTCCACCAGCTGCGCCCAGCGCTCTTCGTTCCACAACTCGAATTTCCGGCCCTGCCCGACAAGCACCACGCTTTTTTCCAACTCCGCGAAACGCCGCAGTTCCGGAGAAATCAGCACGCGCCCGGCGCCATCCATGTCGACATCAACGGCAAATCCAATCAGCCGCCGCTGCAATTCGCGCACGCGCGGATCCAGATTCGACAGGCCTTCGAGTTTCTGCTGGATGAGTTCCCAATCGGGCAGCGGATAGATCAGCAGGCAGCGATCCGCATCGGCCGTGATGACCAGATGGCCTGTGCAGCGCTCGAGCAGCGTGTCGCGGTGGCGCGCGGGTACCGCGAGCCTGCCTTTGCTGTCGAGATTTAGTTGTGCGACCCCGCGAAACACGTACTCCCCCTTGAGCGCAGAAGCCATGCAGCACCGGAACCCCGGCAGGCATTTCTCCCACTTTCTACCACTTCGTCCCACTATAAAATGACTTGGCGGCGATGGTCAAGGATCGAATTACCGAATTCCTTTTTAATGACAACGACTTACGGCGACTTGTTGATTCCGGCTTTAGTGTTTTTTCTTGATGAAATAAATCATTAAAAACAATAGGATATTGCGCGTACTGAAAGTAGCGCATTAAATAAATCTGCTTAAAAATCAGGCAATTACAGCTGATCGATGGCGGCGCCGCCTAGCGACCGCGTGATGCGTACCTCGAGGAGGGGTGAAGCTGGCCGGTAAGCCGGGTTCTGTCGTGGACAGTCATTCCTCTGGGCCGTGCATTGCTGCACGGCTCAAGCCACCTACCCGCAAGCTCGGCGGGACGCGTCATCGCTTGCCTATTCGGTGTTGCTCCGGGTGGAGGTTACCGTGCCGTTCGCGTTACCGCGAACGCGGTGCGCTCTTACCGCACCTTTTCACCCTTACCTGATCCGTCGCGGTTCGCTTGCGCAAACTGCACGGGCGCTCGCGCGCCCCCTATCCCATTCAAGGGAGACTTCGCGGCGCTTGCGCGCCGCCAGTCAGGCGGCCATCGGCGGTTCGTTCTCTGTGGCCCTGTTCCTCGCCTCACGGCGGACGGGAGTTACCCGTCACCCTACCCTGTGGAGCCCGGACTTTCCTCTGTGTCCGGCACGGACGGGTTGCCCCCTCCGGTTTGTTCCGCACACAGCGACTGTCTGGCCAGCTTCACCGTCGATACTAACATGTGGGCCCCGGTTGACCGGTGCAAGACTGCTTCAACGCCGCTGGTGGCGACCTGCACCAGCGGCCTGCACCGCCCGCACCGCTGCGAGCAGGCGATGCAGGTGATGATCGTGCACGCCGAGCGCATCGAGGTGGCGCAGCGTATTCACCAGGTAATCCACGTTGGGACCGCGCTCGCCGCGACACGCGGCAATGATCGCGGCAGCAGCATCGATCGCCAGTCGCCCGGCATAACCGTCGTGCGCCCGATTGGCGAGAAACGTCAAGGCCACGCAGCGTTGCGCGCCGACCGTCACCGGCAACAGCCGTGGCACGTAAACGCGCCGCCGCATCTCGCGCTGCCACAGCGCTTCGAGCGCAGCAGGAACATCGCCAGTCGCCACCTTGTATGCGGTGCCCTTGCACGCGCCACCGTGGTCGAGTCCCAGCACCAGCCCCGGCGCCGACACCGTACCGCGAAAGCGGTTGGAATAAATGCAAAATGCACGGTGGTAGCCGCGCAACAGCGCCGGCACCGTCCTCGCATAGCGAAACCCGGGATCCCACATCAGCGACCCGTAGGTGAAAATCCACAGATCGCCGCGCAACAGATTGAGCCGACTGTAATGAAAGGGATCATCCTGCGGCAACGGCAAGGGCACACTGGCGCCGGAGTGCCGCAAGCCGGACGGGTTCAAGCGGCCGCGATCCGCCACTCGATCGCAGCGCCGGCACGCATCGGCACCAGCACATCGGCACCGAACGGCACACTGGCCGGCACCTGCCATGGTTCGCGGAGCAGCGTGATCTTCTCGGTATTGCGCGGCAGGCCGTAGAAATCCGCACCGTATTGGCTGGCAAACCCCTCGAGCCGGTCGAGCGCAGCGGCGGCAGCAAATACTTCCGCATAAAGTTCGATGCCGGCGTGCGCGGTATACATGCCGGCGCAGCCGCAATCGTTTTCCTTGGTGTGCCGGGCATGCGGTGCGCTGTCGGTGCCCAGGAAAAATTTCGGGTTGCCGCTGGTCGCAGCAGCGACCAGCGCCCTGCGGTGAACTTCGCGTTTCAGCACCGGCAGACAAAAGTGATGCGGGCGCACCCCTCCGGCGAACAGCGCATTGCGGTTCAGCAGCAAGTGCTGCGGCGTCAGTGTGGCCGCAATCCGCGGTGGCGCGCCGGTGACAAATGCAGCAGCCTCGCTGGTAGTGATGTGCTCCATGACCACCTTCAGGGCCTGAAAGCGCTCGATCAGCGGCGCCAGTGTCCGTTCGATGAACACGCGTTCACGATCGAACACGTCGACGTCAGGATCGGTCACTTCTCCGTGCACCAGCAACGGCATGCCGGCTTTCTCCATCGCAGCGAGCACCGGAAAACAGTTCTCGATCGCGGTCACGCCGGAACCGGCGTTGGTGGTCGCGCCCGCGGGGTAATACTTCACTGCGTGGATTGCGCCGCTCAGTTTTGCACGGGCAATTTCCTCAGGCCGCGTGTTGTCGGTCAGGTAGAGCGTCATCAGCGGCTCGAAACGCGTTCCCCGCGCCAAAACGGCGAGGATGCGATCACGGTAGGCGAGCGCGAGTTCGGTCGTCGTCACCGGCGGTTTCAGGTTGGGCATGACGATCGCACGCGCAAACCGGGCGGCGGTATGCGGCAACACATCGCGCATCGCCGCACCGTCGCGCAGATGCAGATGCCAGTCGTCGGGGCGGGCAATGGTCAGGGTGTTCATTACGGCGTGCATGGTAAACGGTGCGCAGCAAACAGTAAAATCCCGCGGCTCAGGTTTCGCCCTTGATACCCAGCGCAAGCTTGTACAGCGCGTTGCGACTGCCCCCGGTGAGCTTCGCACTCAACGCTACCGCCTGCTTCAGCGGCAGCTCCTCGAGCAGAATTTTCAGCACAGGTTCGGCATCCGTCCCGTCCTTGCGCGGCGCTGCCGCCGCACCTTGCACGGCCAGCACAAACTCGCCGCGCTGGCGATAATCGTCGGCCTCCAGCCAGGCCACCGCTTCGGAGAGCCGGCAATGATGCAGCGTTTCATGAATCTTGGTGAGTTCGCGTGCAATGACAATGCCGCGTGCGCCGCCCAATACGTCGCACAAGTCGGCGACGCTGGCGACCACGCGATGCGGCGCTTCATAGAACACCAGCGGCGCGGTCTGCGCCGCCAGCTCCGCCAGCACGCGACGGCGTTCAGCGGCGCGCGCCGGCAAAAAACCGCAAAACAGGAACCGGCTCGCGTCGAAACCGCTCGCCGACAGCACCGCAGCTGCCGCATTGGGTCCCGGTATCGGCACCACCGGATAGCCGGCAGCACGCACTGCGGCCACCACTTCTGCGCCCGGGTCGGCAATCCCCGGCGTGCCGGCGTCGCTGACCAGCGCCACCGCACTGCCGCCGGCCAGCAGGTCGATCACCCGCTCGGCGGCACGCCGTTCATTGTGTTCGTGCACGGCAAACATCCTGGCCGCAATGCCGTGGCGATTGAGCAACCTTACCGTAACCCGGGTGTCCTCGGCGGCAATGACGTCGACCGCCTTCAGCACGTCCAGTGCGCGCAGCGTGATATCGCCGAGATTCCCGATGGGCGTGGCGACTACATATAATGTCGCCTTGTCCACTGCCGCTTTCGCGCTGTCTGTGTCCACGCTCCGTCCCACTGCCGGATTCCCCGAATGATTCTGCATCTGTCGCGGCACACCACCGCGATCATCTTCTCCTGCCTACTATACGGAGCACCCGCGGCATTGGCCAGCGAGGCAGCACCGCCACCCGGCACGGCTGCCGCCACCGCACCGGTCGCGCTGACTCAGTCGCCGCATATCGCACTGTTGCTGCCGCTGAATTCAAAGACATTCGCCCGCCACGCAGCTGCGGTTCGCGACGGCTTTCAGGCGGCCGCAAAGTCCCAGGGCCGGACGCTGCTGCCGGTGCGCGAGTATGCAGTCTCCGCGGATGTGGCGAACGTGCTGGAGGGTTATCGCACGGCAGCCGCTGCCGGAGCGCAGGTCATCGTTGGACCACTGACACGGGACGCCGTCACTGCACTGGCGTTCGGCGAACCGGTGCCGGTGCCGACGCTGGCGCTGAACGTGCCGGACGAGGTCGGACGCATCCCCGGCAACCTGTACATGCTGAGCCTGCAGATCGAGACCGAAGCGCGGCAGGCCGCTCAGCTCGCCTGGCGTGAAGGCCGCCGCAATGCCATCACCATCAGTGGCGGCGGCCCGGTGCAACGCCGCATGCAGGCTGCCTTTGCCGCCGAGTTCTTCCGCCTGGGCGGTATAGTGGCCGCGGACGCCGCCTATACGGCCGATCCGGAAACCCTGAAGTCGATTGCGCGCAATGGCAGTGCCGTCGACATGTATTTTCTGGCGCTGGGGTTCGCCGAGGCCCGCATCGCGCGTCCTTATCTCGGCGCGACACCGGTCTACGCGACATCCAGCGTGCATGCCGGTGATCAGGGGCCGCTCGCCGGCTTCGACCTCACTGGCGTCCACTTCGTCGACATGCCGTGGCTGCTCGAACCCAACCATGCCGCGGTGATGATCTATCCCCGCGCCAGGTCAGGGAGCACCATCGATCTCGAACGGCTGTATGCGCTGGGCATTGATGCCTGGCGCGTTGCCCAGCTGCTGCTGAGCGGGGCCCGCGACATTCGCCTCGACGGGGTTACCGGACAGCTCACGCTGGGCGCCGACGGGCACATCGACCGGGAACTGGTCCCCGGCCGTTACATCGACGGCCGCCCCCAGGCCATGGCAGGCGCGCCGCGTGAATCCGCGCGGTGAACAGGCGGAAACGCTTGCGGCGGATTTCCTGCGCGGCGCAGGACTGCGTATTGCCTGCAGGAACTATCGCTGCCGCTTCGGCGAGATCGACCTGATTGTCCGCGACGGGGCAACGGTGGTTTTTGTCGAAGTACGCAGCCGCGCAAGTAGCGCTTACGGCGGTGCTGCGGCCAGCATCACCGCAGCCAAGCGCAAAAGGCTGTTGAAAACCGCCCGCCATTACCTCGCCGGCATGACCCCGACACCGCCCTGCCGCTTCGATGCCGTACTGATCAGCGGCGAACCGCCGCGCATCGAGTGGCTGCGTAACGCCATCGAGGAATAAATGCCCCGGAAATGATGTGCGATCAAGTGCACAGCGTCATCAAGACGTTCCGATTGCAGTTCAGAGTACAATACGCGCCATCATGGACTTGATCAGTCGCATCAGCGAAAACTTCTCCGAGAGCGCCCACCTCAAGCTGCAAAGCATGGACGCGCTGGCGGCGCCCATTGCAGCCGGCGTGCAGACCATGGTGCGCTGCCTGCAGCAGGACGGGAAAATACTCGCCTGCGGCAATGGCGGTTCTGCCGCCGATGCCCAGCACTTTTCCGCGGAACTGTTAAACCGCTTCGAGGTCGAACGGCCGGGACTGGCTGCAATGGCGCTGACCACCGACAGTTCGACGCTGACGGCGATCGCCAACGACTACGATTACGTGCAGGTATTCTCGAAACAGGTGCGCGCGCTCGGACATGCCGGCGACGTATTGCTGGCCATATCGACCAGCGGCAATTCACCTAACGTGGTCGCGGCCATCGAGGCGGCGCACGAGTGCGGCATGCGAGTCGTCGCGCTGACCGGACGCAACGGCGGCAAGATGGGCGAAATACTGAAAACAGAGGACGTGCACATCTGCGTGCCGGCCACGAACACCGCGCGCATCCAGGAAGTGCATCTGCTTACGCTGCACTGCCTGTGCGACGGCATTGATTGTCTACTTTTGGGAGTCGAATAAATGCGCAGACTTTTCACAACAGCTTGTATCGCACTGCTGCCGGTTATCTCGGGATGCGCCGCGGTGGTCGTCGGCGGCGCCGCCGCAACCGGCTACATGGTCGCGGAGGACCGCCGCACTATCGGCACGATGACCGAGGACGAGGGTATTGAAAACAAGGCCGTGAACCGCATCGGCGAAAAAGTGAAGGATGCCCACATCAACGTCACCAGCTACAACCGCGCCGTGCTGTTGACCGGGGAAGTACCGAGCGAAGCGGCGAAAGCGGATGCCGAGCGCATCGCGCGTGCGGTCGAAAACGTGCGCAGTGTGTTCAACGAACTGCAGGTTGCGGGCAACAGCTCGATGCAGGCACGCACCAACGATTCGGTGCTGACCTCCAAGGTCAAAGGGCGATTCGTCGATGCCGGAAAATTCAGTCCGGTGCACGTCAAGGTGGTTACCGAAAACGGTATCGTCTACCTGATGGGTCTGGTCAAACGCCAGGAAGCGACGGACGCCACCGAAGTTGCGCGCACTACGGGCGGCGTACGCAAGGTCGTCCGGGTGTTTGAATATCTCGACTAAAAAGTTAATAAAAACAAATACTTATATCATTTCCGAGGGGGCGCCGACGGGCGCCCCTGTCGTTTCAGCAGGCGCAACAACGCACCGATCCCCGGCAGCTTCTCGTAGAGCTCTTCCGCCGCATCCCAGTAATCGCGGTGCTCGACCACCAGCCCCGCCGCATCGAAGGTGAGCAGGGTCGCACCATGGATGGTTTGCATTTCCCGCGGCCGCCAGCGCCGGAAGCGGAATTCAAAATCCCAGGTCAGCAACGCACGTGGCGGTTCCACCACGCGCTCGCGCACGATGAAGCGCGGGCCGTCGAGCTGGTCGAACATGTGGCGGAAGATCGCCGCCAGTTCGGCCTGCCCGCGCACATCGTTGAACGGATCCTTGAACCGGCAGTTCTCCGCATAAAACTGCGGCAACCCGGCGACCGACCGCACAGTCAGCGTCTCAAAAAAACGCACCAGCGCATCGATGCGTTCGCGCATCACAATCCCGTACCCTTGTGGACCAGCGCAAAATACCAGCGGTAGGGCAGCAACCGCAGCAACTTCAGCCACCGCGTAAAACGCCGCGGGAAATGGATCTCGAAGCGGCCGCGCGCCAGTCCGGCCAGAATCTCGGCTGCCGCCTCGTCGGCACTGATCAGCGCCGGCATCCGGAACGTGTTCCTGTCGGTCAGCGGTGTTTTGACGAACCCGGGATTAATCAGATAAACGCCGATGCCGCGCGGCGCAAGATCCAGATACAAGGTTTCCGTCAGGTTGATCAGCGCCGCCTTGGTCGCGCCGTAAACCAGTGACGTCGGCAGGCCGCCATAACCGGCAACGCTGGACACGATGGCGATGCCGCCGCACTGTTGCCGCAACAGTTGCTGCACCACCGCCGGCAGACAGTTGAGCACACCGTTGAGGTTGACATCGACCAGACGGCGAGCCGCATCGGCGTCGAACTCCCAGGCCCGCGCCGGCTGATGGCTGCCCGCGCACAGCAGCACGAAATCGATGCCGCCCCAGGCGTCTACCAGGCGCTGCAGCGCCGGGCCGACCGCAGCGGCATCGGTTACGTCCAGCGGCAGGGCGAGCGCGTCATCGCCATGCGGTGCGGCCGCTCGTTCGAGCTGCGGTCTGCTGCGCGCCGACAGTGCGACACGCGCACCCCGTGCCAGCAGGCTCTGCCCCACCGCGGCGCCGATGCCGCTCGATGCGCCGATGATCCAGACGCGGACACCGCGCCAGTCCCTGAGGGGCGGGTTCAGGCTCATGTCCGCTTGCGGAAACTGAGCGTCACTTCGCCAAGATGGACACCGAATTTGCTCATCACCGACCGATTCAACATCACCCGGTCATCGATCAGGTACATCCAGTCGTCGAAGTCCACGTCATAGGTCTTCCCGTCCACTTCCAGCTTCAGCACATATTGCCAGCGCAACGCATTGCCATGGGCCTCGCCGCGCGCTTCGCCGACGACGTCATCGGCAGTGCCACGGTAGCGATGCGCGTCGAACCGGGTAATGGTCCACACGCGCCGGCTGCGCGTGCCGTCGGCATAGGTGAAATGCTCATCGAGCGTACCGGTATCGCCCGCCCATTGCGCATCGATCTGCACATGAAAGCGTTTGATGACCTTGCCGCTGCGGTCCTGGAACATGCCCCAGGCATCGATCGTACCGTCGAAATAGCGCTTCAGGTCGAGCACGGGCCGCTCAGCCTCGTAGGTCGCCACCGGTAGCGATCCGCACCCCGCCAGCACGAAAACCAGCGCCAGCCATACTGCACGTCCTGCCCTCATGTCACCGCTCCTTTCAACAGCCGTTGTTCCCGCATGACCTCCAGCCTGGCGGTTGCCAACAGCAGCGCTGCCGCCACCTTGATCGCACACGGCAGCAGTGCATAGACGCCCGCCAATGCCGATCCCGCATCCGCCACTGCGCCTGGCACATAACCCAGCGACTCCAGCAACGGGAACGCGGCGCCAGCAGCCAGCGCCAGCGCGAGTTTCTCCAGCAGGTGCCACAGACCGAAGTACGTGCCGTCCGGCCGGCCGGCGCGGTCCTCGTCACCGTCGATCACGTCTGCGAGCAGTGACGCCGGCAGCGCCAGGTCGGCGCCGAAGGCCAGCCCGGACAGCACGCAGACCGCGCCAAAGGCCCATACCTCGCCGGGTCCGAGAACATAGGTCCAGACAAAGGCCGCCACGGCCAGCACCATCGCGAGCAGCCAGGCCCTGCCCTTGCCGACAAGCCCCGCGAGGCGCACCCACGCCGGCATGCCCGCAGCGCCCGCCACGAAATACAGCACCAGGAACACCGCGGTCAGGTCCTCGCGCTGCAGGACATCGGCGACATAGAACAGCAGCAGCGTCGCCGGAATGGCCGCCGCAACGCCGTTGACCAGAAATATCGCCGCCAGCCGGCGAAAGCGCGCATTGCGCAGCGGTTGCAGCAAACTGCCCAGCGTCACCGGGCGCGCCCCCGTGGACGCTGCCGCAGCGGGACCGGCAAATACCGTCACCGCCACCGCCACGACCAGCAGTGGCGCATATGCGGTACTGAACGTCCCCAGCCCGGCAGCGACACCGCGGCTTTGCGCGAGCCACTCCGGCACGGCAGCGGCAAGCAGCACACCGGCCAGCGCGGCGGCACCGCGTGCGGCGGTAATGCGGGTGCGTTCGGCATAATCGCGCGACAGCGCACTGCCCAGCGCAAAATAGCTGATGCTCGCGGCGCTCAGCCCGAGGTAGGTCAGGATCAGTGACGCGACCAGCGGCAACACCAGACCGCTGCCGTTCGCCGGCGGATGAAACAGCAGAAACATGCCGAGCGCCACCGCGGGTACGGCTACCGCCAGCATCGTTTTGCGCCCGCCATAACGCGCCGGGACACGGTCGGCCAGCACGCCGAGCAGCGGATCGCTGACTGCGTCGAGCACGCGCACCGCGAGCAGCACCATGCCGATCAGCGTCAGATCGAGGCCGAGACTGGCATAGAACTTTGGCGCATGCACATACACCGGCAGTGCCGCTGCCGCCAGCGGCAGTCCTGCCGCGGCATACGCCGCGAGGGCGCGCTTACTCAGCCTGGCCATTGCCTGCGAGCAGTGCCGCACGGAGATCCGGCTTCTGTGTGCGCATATCCAGCCAGATGCCGAAAAAATAACGTGCAAATTCCGGATCGTCGATCGCGCCGAGGTAACGGTCTGCGGTATAGAACAACGCGCCGCGTTGCGGTAGATGCAGCCCGATCAGGCGACTGCCCGGTGCCACATCGGGAAACAGACGGCGCATTGCAGCGCCCCAGCGCTCAAGTGCGGCTTCATCGCCCACGCCAAGCCGGCGCATTTCATCGACGCTGGTATCCGCAAGCTGCACACCGGTCAATTGACGGGCATAGCGGATAGCCAGCGCATACGGCGCCTGCGCCCGCCAGCGGCCGCTGCGCGACCACAGGCTGGCGTCATAGACATGGAAACCCCACCAGCGCAGGGTGCCCTGACCGACCATCCGGCAGTCCTCCAGCGCCCGGCATACCGCCGGTGGCAACCCGCCCGGCGCAGTGACCGCATGGGCCGCCGGCGCCAACAGCAATGCCAGGCTGAGCAGGATCGTCTTAGGCATGCACCAGCAACGCATGCATCACGTCCGTGGCACGCGCCCGGAATCCGGCTTCGCAGTAAGCCAGGTAAAAACGCCAGGTGCGCCTGAAGCGCGCATCAAACCCCCGGGTTTCAACGTCGCGGGCGACGCTGTTGAACTGCTCATGCCAGCGGCGCAGCGTCTCGGCATAGTCGAGGCCAAAAAAATGCATTTCGGCAACCGCCAGCCCCTGCGCGCCAGCAACGTCGCGGAAACGGCTCGGCGACGGCAGCATGCCGCCCGGGAATATGTACTGCTGGATGAAGTCGGTCCCGGTGCGGTAGCGCTCGAACTTGGCCTCGGCGATGGTGATCGTCTGCACCACGGCACGGCCGCCGGGCTGCAGACGGTCGTGCAACATGGCGAAATAACCCGGCCAGTAGGCTTCGCCGACGGCCTCGAACATCTCGATCGACACCACATGATCGAAACGCCGGTCGAGGTCGCGGTAGTCCTGCAGCCTCAGCTCGACACGGTCCTGCAATCCGGCAGCGGCAATGCGCTGCTGCGCGTATTCGAGCTGGGCCTGCGAAATCGTGATGCCGGTGACGCGGCAACCGGCGCGCGCCGCATGTTCGGCAAAACCACCCCAGCCGCAACCGACTTCGAGAATGTGATCGCCCGGGCGCGCGCCGAGGGTGCGCAGGATGCGCGCGTACTTCGCCGTCTGCGCCGCGGCAAGGCTGCGCGTGGCCTCCCCCTCGAACAACGCCGCAGAATAGGTCATCGTCGGATCGAGCCACAGGCTGTAAAAATCATTGCCCAGATCATAGTGCGCGTGGATGTTTTTCCGGCTGCCCGCACGGGTGTTCCGCCGCAGCAGGTGACGCAGCCGGTAGGCGAGGGTTGCCCACCACCGGCCATGGACTGCCTGCTCGATCGCCTGTTCGTTCAGCGCGCCGAGCAGCAGCAGCTGGATCAGGTCATCGCTGTCGGCACGACCGGCGATATACGCTTCGGCCAGCCCGATGTCGCCGCGGCTGAGGATATCGCTGCAGACACCCCAGTCGGCCAATGCCAGCATCGCATGCGGGCCCGGTCGCGCACCGGGAAAGTCCAGCGTGCGCCCGTCCGGACAACGCACTTCGATGCTCCCGCAGCGCAGCTGCGACAGCAGGTGGAACAGCCAGCGCGCCGCTGCCGGCTCGGATTGCAGGGTCAGGGGATTGGTCAGTACATCGCTCATCGGGTGGTCTCGTCAGCAGGAGGCAGGGGTTTGGTGAAAAATGGCACGCGCTTGAGCCACAGCCGCAGCGCGTGGTAATGGATACGCAGCATCACGCCGACGGTCATCCACGGATATCGGACAAAGGCGCGGGCCAGTGCCCGCGTGGTCAGCGGTGCATCTGTGCCGCTGATGCTGGTCATCAGCTGCACGCCGCCTTCATCGCAATAGTCGATGCGGAAACAGCAGCGCGCTGCCGTTTCGCTAAAACGGAACCGGTACTGTCCGCGGACCGGGAAGAACGGCGACACATGAAACACCTTGCGCGCAGTAAGCCAGTCGCCGGCCGTGATCGGCCGCGTGTCCGGATGGGCGATCAGGTAATTGTGCCGCTCGCCAAAGGTATTGCTGACCTCGGCGACCACTGCCCGCAACGCGCCGCTGCGGTCGTGACAGAGCCAGAAGCTCACGGGGTTGAACACGTAGCCGAGCACCCGGGGAAAAGTCTGCAGCCAGATCGCGCCGTCGGCACAGGCCAGTCCGTTCCCGGCCAGCAGGTCACGCAGCCAGGGTTCCAGCGCACTGCCGTCGCGCGGGCCGTAATCGGCATCATGAAAGCTGAACAGATTCCAATGGTTGCGCGACAGCAGCGCCGGCAGTCGGCCGGTTGGCGCATCGATGCGCAGGCGCAGGAAAAACACGCCATAGCGAAAACCGTGTGCCGCTGCCGCCAACCGCCGGTGCATGACATCCCCAGTGTACAGCCGCAGCGATGCACCTGCGTTCATGCCGCGGCCTTCCACGTTGCCGGTTGCGCAAGCCACGGCGCGCTTGCCCCGAGATCTGCCGCAACCGCCATACCCGCCTTCAATCCGTCCTCGTGAAACCCGTAACCCGCCCAAGCGCCGCAGAACCAGGTATCGCGGCGACCCTGCAACCGCCGCAGCCGCGCCTGCGCGTCGGTTCCCGCGCGGTCGAATACCGGGTGCGCATACTGATAGCGATCGATTACGGTCTCCGGGTGTGGCGGATTGCCCGGATTCAGCGTGACCATCACCGGCCGCCGAAACGGCAGTGGCTGCAGCTGGTTGATCAGGTAGCTCACCCCCACCGGCTGTGCGGGATCCGCGCCACGCTCCGCGTGATAGTTCCAGGCCGACCACGCCGATCGTGCCCGCGGCAGGAACCGCCGGTCGGTGTGCAGGATGACTTCGTTATCCTGGTAGCGGATCGCCCCCAGTACGCTACGCTCGGCCTCGTCGGCATCATCGAGCAGGCGCAGCGCCTGATCGCTGTGGCAGGCCAGCACCACCGCATCGAAAGCCCGCGATTCGCCGCCTGCCAGTCGCACCAGGGGGCCGTTCAGCCGGCGCGTGATGCCCCGCACCGGACTGTTGAGACGGATTTCCCCGATACCGGCAGCCAGGCGCTCGACATAAGTGCGTCCCCCTCCGCTCACGGTGCGCCATTGCGGCCGGTCACTGACCTGCAACAGGCCATGATTGTGGCAAAACGCAAAAAAAGTCTGCGCGGGGTAATCGAGCATCGCGGTCGTCGGACAGGACCAGATCGCACCGGCCATCGGCAGCAGATACCACTCCCGGAACGCCCGTCCGTAGGCTCCGGCATCGAGAAATTCGCCCAAAGTCGCCGGGGTGCAGCCCGAGTGCGCCAGCGCGGTCGCCTCGCGGTTGAACCGCAGGATATCCGACAGCATGCCCCAGAATTGCGGGCGCAGCAGGTTGCGCCGCTGCGCGAACACCGTGGCGAGGTTGCTGCCGGACCACTCGACATTCGCCGCTTCGATGCGCACCGAAAACGACATGTCGCTCGCGCACGACCGCACACCCAGATGATCGAACAACGCGATCAGGTTCGGATAGGTCCGGTCATTGAATACCAGGAAGCCGGTGTCTACCGGAGCGGTTACGCCATCGAGCGTGACATCCACCGTATGCGTATGTCCGCCGAGATAGTCGTTGGCCTCGAACAGCGTAACCGCATATTGCCGCGACAGCAGCCATGCTGCGGACAATCCGGCGATCCCCGCGCCGATGACAGCAATGCGCTTGCCGTACGTATTGCGCATGATCGCCGCCTACTTGCTGCGCTCGACCAGCGCGTAAGCCGAGTGGTTGTGGATGGACTCGAAATTCTCCGCTTCGACGGTGTATGCGCGCACGCGGTCATCGGCGTCGAGGCGCAGTGCAATGTCGCGCACCAGGTCCTCGACGAACTTGGGATTGTCATAGGCCCGTTCCGTCACATATTTCTCGTCCGGGCGTTTCAGCAGGCCGTAGACCTCGCAGGAAGCTTCCTGCTCGGCAATGCCGGCCAGTTCCTCGATCGCGAGCGCCTGCTCGCCCTGCACTGTGATCGTGATATGCGAGCGCTGGTTATGCGCACCATATTCGGAGATTTCCTTGGAACAGGGACACAGGCTGGTTGCCGGGACCGCCACCTGGGTGGTGAACAACGTGCGGTCGCCCGCGCGTTCACCGCGCAGCCGCACCTGGTAATCCAGCAGACTGGCCACGCCCGATACCGGCGCGCGCTTGCTGATGAAATACGGAAAGCGCATCTCGATCATGCCGCTTTCCGCACCCAGCCGCTGCAGCATCCGCGACAGCAACTGCCCGAACGTTTCGGCATTGACCGCGTGATCCGCCTGCTGCAACACCTCGATGAATCGCGACATATGGGTGCCCTTGACCGCGGGCGGCAGCCCGACGGTCATGTCGATGGTGGCCACCGTCGACACGACGCTGCCGTCAGCCGCGCTGACACGCACCGGATGCACCAGCGACTTCACGCCCACATGATTGATAAAAACGTTGCGGCGATCGGCAATCGCCTGCACGTCGGGTAACAGCCATTGTTCAGGTGCATTCATCCCTATTCCTGTTCCTGTTGATGCGATCACAAAATGTCCACCACAGCGGTCGGCAGACAGGCGGTCGGCAATCGCCGGCGGCCCCGGCGAGCCATTGACTTTGTCCAACGGCTGGCCAATAATGTCCAGGTCAAAGATACCCAATGACGCCATAAATTCCCATTAAATGGGCTATAAACTTAGTTTTGTCCAGGACATATGAACACAGCACCCAGCGTCACTGCAGACCAGCCAAACGCCTGCTACAACATTGCCGCGGTGGAACGGGATACCGGGTTGTCGAAAGACACATTGCGGGTATGGGAGCGGCGCTATGGCTTCCCGAAACCGCAGCGGGACCAGCACGACGAACGCCTGTACACGCTGCCGGAACTGGAAAAACTGCGGCTGCTGCGGCTGTTGATCGACAGCGGCCATCGCCCCGGAAAGATCATCAATCAGAGCGCCGTCGAACTGACGCGGCTGATCGCGGCGCAAACGCCCGCGACCTCGACGCCACCGGAGATCGCCGTGATCATCGACCATCTGCTGCAGCACGATGTTGACCGCTTCCGCAACGCCCTGCTGCAGGCGCTGATGAAGCAGGGGCTGCTGCGTTTTGTCACTGAAACCGTCACGGCACTGAACCACTGGATCGGTGAAGCCTGGCTTGTCGGCAAGGTGGCAATATTCGACGAACACCTCTATTCGGAGCACATCCAGAACATCCTGCGCAACGCGATCATCGCGCAGCCCGGACGCGGTTCGGCACCGCGCGTGCTGCTGACCTCGCTGCCCGGCGAAAAGCACCGCATCGGCCTGCTGATGGTGGAGGCCGTGCTGACGGCCGAAGGTGCAGCCTGCGTTGCGCTCGGCACCGAAACGCCGACCATCGATATCAAGGATGCGGCGCCGGCCTATGCGGTGGATGTGGTGGCACTGTCCTTCAGCAGCGCCATCACCCAGAACGCGGCACTTGCCGGACTGACCGAACTGCGCGGGCTGCTGCCCGAGGAGGTCGAAATCTGGGGGGGCGGCGGTGCGCTGGCTCGCGCCCGCAAGGCGCCGCAAGGCGTACTGCTGCTGCGTTCATTCGACGACCTGCGTTACGCACTGGAGCGCTGGCGCGTCGAACGCAGACGGCGTTGATGCAGCGGGACTAACCGCCGTGCGAAAGTCCGATCTCCCGGTGAAAACCTGTATCGCCTGCGGCCGGCCCATGGTATGGCGCCGCCGCTGGGCAAAGGTCTGGGATGCCGTCAAATACTGCTCCGACCGCTGCCGGTGCGCGCGTTGACCCATGCGCCATCTCGCACTCCTCCTCGGCGACCAGCTCGGCTTCGACAATGTCGTATTGATGGCCCGCAATGTGGCGCGGCTCACGGTTACCGAACGGCGGGCGACCCGCGAGCCGGCAGATCGCATTGTTGACACAATTCCGCAACTATAATGGCCATTGCATCGTCATGGCTCCGGACACCGTAATGCAACCCAAAACCGAATCTGTCATCACCGGCCACATGCTTTATCCCGAAATATTCAAGTCGCTGGAGCGCATCCGCTGGAACATGGCCGACGACATCCCGTGGGACACCCACGACCCGGCGCTGCTGTCCGACGAGCAGGCACTGACCATCAAGATGAATGCGATCACCGAATGGGCTGCGCTGCCGGCAACCGAGATGTTCCTGCGCGACAACCAGCATGACAGCGATTTCTCCGCCTTCATGTCGGTGTGGTTCTACGAGGAGCAGAAACATTCACTGGTACTGATCGAGTATCTGCGGCGCTTCCGCCCCGAACTGGCGCCAACACCGGAAGAACTGCATGCAGTGCGCTTCGCCTTCGACCCGGCCCCGCCGCTGGAGACGCTGATGCTGCATTTCTGCGGTGAAATCCGCCTCAACCACTGGTACCGCTGCGCAATGCAGTGGCATACGGATCCGGTAATCCGGCATATCTACAATCTGATTTCGCGCGACGAAGCCCGCCACGGCGGCGCCTATCTGCAATACATGAAACGCGCATTGAACACGGTCGGCGATGCGGCACGTACCGCCTTCGCCAAGGTCGGTGTGCTGATGGCCAGTTCCGGGCGCAGCGGCAAGCCCCTGCACCCGACCAATCTGCATGTGAACAAGGCGCTGTTTCCCAACGACACGGTGCAGAGCAAGCTGCCGGATCCGGCATGGCTCGAACACTGGCTCGACCAGCAAATCCGCTTCGACCGGGAGTGGGAGCAGAAAGTCGTCACCGTGATCCTGCACAACCTGTCGCTGCTGTTCGGGCGCACCTTTGCGTCGGTCAAGGACCTCAACCGTTTCCGCAAGGAAATGGTGACGGCCTGAGCGCGGCGTTTGTCGCGGCCGCCACCCGCGCGTAGACTGCGCTCTCATGCCAGACACCCCGGATTTTGAACACCGCATCTGCGCTCCAGCCGACGCGGCGGCGCGCGCGGCGCAACTGGCACGACCGCTGGTATTCACCAACGGCGTGTTCGACATCCTGCATCGCGGCCATGTCACTTATCTCGCGCAGGCCCGCGCACTGGGCGCGAGTCTGGTCGTCGCACTGAACAGC
>RPOR01000009.1 GCA_003820645.1 Betaproteobacteria bacterium | reverse complement strand
TGCGTCGGTGCCGAGATAGGCGCCCCACGGCCAGGCGGCGATCGCGACATGCACGCTGGCACCCTTCGGCGACACGCCCATTTTCTCCGAGCCGAAAAAGGCGATCGGCCGGATGTAACAGGATTCCAGTTTGTTGGCCCGCACGACTTCTTTCTGTGCGGCCATCAGGACTTCCCGCGGGTACGGGATTTTCATCATGTAGATGTGCGCGGAGTTGTACAGTCGATCGGTGTGGTCCTTCAGCCGGAAAATGGCCGTGCCGATCTCGGTGTTGTAAGCCCTGACGCCTTCAAATACGGCGAGCCCGTAATGCAGCGAGTGGGTCAGGACGTGGGTCGTTGCGTCGCGCCAGGGCACCAGTTTCCCGTCGTACCAGATTTGCCCGTCGCGGTCAGCCATGGACATGCCTAAGTTCTCCCGATTGTATGCAGTATGCCGAAATTGATGGATTGGATCGTAGAATTGCCTGTGGCCTGTGCAGCGCGGGCGCAACCGTAAGCCCGAGGCGGCGCTGTCCGGAGGTCTTTCCGCGCTACAGCAGAACATTTTAGCTGATTTGCCCGGAACTGCCGATGCTGGCGAAGAAATTTGCCGGCCTTCCCTTGCGCGTGGCCTCGAAATTCCGGTTACCGGCTACAATAGGAAATTGGCAAAAAACGGGGGCAGCTCAAGCCGGGCTCCGGCAGGGCTGATCGGGAGACAGAATGCTGGCAAGCATGCGTGCGTGGCTCCATGGTTTGAGTGACCGCGTCATCAACGAGCAGGACAGTGAGCAGGACAAGCTCAACAAGACACTGTTGATTTTCGCCTGCGGCCTGATGAGCTTCGGCTCGGTGCTGTGGCTTGCCTTGTACTGGGCCATGGGGATCAAGTTCTCCTCGAACGTGCCCTTGGCCTATCTCGCCATTTCGGCGGTCTCCCTGGCCTATTACGTCTACAGTCTCAATTTCGCGATGTTCCGCATGCTGCAGGTAAGCCTGTTCCTGTTCATGCCCTTCGTCATGCAATGGAGCATCGGCAGTTATGTCAGTTCCTCCGGTGTTGCGCTGTGGGCGCTGCTGGCGCCGGTAGGGGTGATGATTTTCCAGGGTGCCCGGCAGTCGCTGCCGTGGTTTGCCGCATACATTGTGCTGACGGCGGTGTCCGGCCTGTTTGACTACTTGCTGACGGCCGGCGCCGAACAAGGCGTCACGATGCAGAGCATTGCGGTGTTCTTTACGCTCAATTTTGCGGCGATGTCCACCATCATGTACCTGCTGATCAGTTTTTTCGTGCGTCAGCGAGACAAGCTGCAGGAAGCAGTCGACGAACAGAACCGGCTGCTGCGCGTCGAGCAGGAAAAATCCGAGGCGCTGCTGCTCAATATCCTGCCGGCGCCGATTGCACGGCGGCTGAAGGATCAGCAGGGCATTATTGCGGACGGTTTCGCCGACGTCACGGTGATGTTTGCCGACATCATCGACTTCACCCGCCTTGCCGAGGAAGTGCCGCCAAAGGTGATGGTGGAACTGCTGAACGAGGTGTTTTCAAGATTTGATGCGATGGCGGAGTCGCACCGGCTGGAGAAAATCAAGACCATAGGCGATGCCTACATGGTGGCTGGCGGCCTTGTCGAGCATGAAGGTATTGATTTCGCGGTTGATGCGGGGGATTACACCGGCGCGATGTTGCGGCTCGCGCTGGAGATGCGCCGCTACATGGAGGACCTTTCGGAGAAGAAGGGCATGAGCCTGCGCATTCATGTCGGCATCTGCTCCGGGCCGGTGGTCGCCGGCGTGATCGGGACCCGCAAGTTCATCTACGATCTGTGGGGAGATACCGTCAACACGGCAAGCCGGGTCACCGACGAAGCGCGTTCCGGCGCGATACTGGTCGATGCGACGACCTACAAGCGGTCCAAGGGCCAGTTCGAGTTCGAGGGGCCGCTGACGGTCACCGGCAAGGGCAAGGGCCTTATCGAGGTCTATCGCCTGATCAACCTGGCGCCTCACCTGCGGGACGCTACGCTGTAGCCGCTCCGCCCGGGGCACCGCTCGCAGCGGTTGCCGTTACGGGCGCGTCCCCGAACAGTATTTTCCACAGTTTCCTGACTGCGGCAGTTGCCGTTGCGACACTCCGCGGTTCCACCCGTGCGTAACGTTCGCCGGCGAGACGCAGCTGGTGCTGCAGCTGGCGGAACTGGCGGTAGGCGGTGCGCACCGCGTCCGCGTCGGTCGCGGGAATCAGCTGCAGGCTGGCGGCGGTTTTCAGCAGCGCGAGATTGCCGGAATTCGCGGTCAATTCGGCATGATCATGGGCATGGCCCAGGACGAGGTACTGCACCATGAATTCGACGTCGATGATGCCGCCAGGGTCATGCTTGATGTCGAACAGACTGCTCGTGTTGGGGTGCGCGTCGAGCATTTTTGCCCGCATGCCGATGATCCCCTCGCGCAGCGCTGGCAGCTCGCGCGGTTTGCGCAGCACGGTAATCCGCAGTTCTTCGAACGCACGGCCGATCGCGGCGTCACCGGCCACACTGCGCGCCCGCGTCAATGCCTGGTGCTCCCATAACCAGGCCTGCTGCAGCTGGTAGCGGCGCAGGCTCTCCAGCGGCGTGACCAGCAGCCCGCCGGCACCATCCGGGCGCAGCCGCAGGTCGGTCTCGTAGAGCACGCCGGCGGCAGTGATGCTGGTCAGCCAATGGTTGATGCGCTGTGCGAGCCGCGCATAGTTCTCTGCGGCCTCCGGCGCCGCATCGTCGTAGACGAAGACGATGTCGAGATCGGAGGCGTATCCCAGCTCCTTGCCGCCCAGCTTGCCGTAGCCGACGATGGCGAACCGCGGCGTTGCGCAGTGGCGCTGCCGCAGTCCCTGCCACGACAGGCGCAGCACTTCTTCGAGAATCACGCAGGCCAGGTCCGACAGCTGGTCGCTCAGCGTCTCCAGCGGCAGCGTGCCGGCGAGGTCCTGGGCAACGCAGCGCAGCGTCTGCGTATGCTTGAAGTGCCGCAGCAGGTCCATCTGGCGCTCGATGTCGCCTGCTGCCGAGGCGAGGGCTTCCGCCAATGAATTGCGCAGGGCGTTCCAGTCGGGCGGCGCCAGCAGCGTGCGGGCATCGAGCAATTCGTCGAGCAGGATCGGCTGCTGCGTGATGTACTGCGCGACCCATGCACTCGCGCTCATCAGGTCGGCGACACGCTCCAGCGCGTGCGGGTATTCATGCAGCAGGGCGAGATAGGCTTCCCGCCGGCTGACGCTTTCGAACAGCGCGAGCAGCCGTTCCGCGGTCGCATCAGGGTCACGGCGGGAGGCCGCTGTGGCAATGGCCGCCGGCACCAGCCGGTCGAGCCGCCGCTGGCTGGCCGCAGGCATCTGGCGGTAACGGCTGCCATTGCGGAGCAGGTTCAGCTGCCGGCACAGTTCCGGGGCGCGGGCAAAACCGAGGGCGGCCAGTTGCTCCACTGCGGCCGCGTTGTCGCCATGCTCGCTCCCGGCCTGTTCCTGCCACAGGCCGGCAAGCGGGTGCTCGTTGCTGTCGGTTTCGGCAAATATGGCATTGAAATGCACTGAAACCGCAGTCCGATGCTGCACCAGCGCAGCGAGGAACGCGGTCTCGTTCGCGTAACCCATGCTCTCGGCGAGCAGGGCACGTTCCGCGGGATCCGTCGGCAGTTCCTGCGTCTGCTGATCGTCGCGGTATTGCAGTCGGTGTTCCAGATTGCGCAGGAACACGTATGCCGCATGCAGTTCGGCAACGGCGGCAGGCGCGATGATCTGCCGGGCGCCCAGCGCTGCCAGCACCGGCAGCGTCGACTGCGTCTGGAGCACGCGTTCGTGCCCGCCGCGGATCAACTGGAATACCTGGGCGATGAACTCGATTTCGCGGATGCCGCCGGGCCCGAGTTTGATGTTGTCGAGCCGGTCGCGGCGATTGACTTCGTGCCGTATCTGGCTGTGCAGGCCGCGCATCGAGGCGAAGGCGCCATAATCAAGATGCCGGCGGAACACAAACGGGCGCACCAGTGCCAGCAGCGCATCCTGCTGATCGCCGGTCAGCGGACGGCCTTTGATCCAGGCGTAACGCTCCCAGGCGCGGCCCTGTGTGATCAGATAATTTTCGAGCATGTCGAAGCTGACGACCAGCGGCCCGCTGTCGCCATACGGCCGCAGCCGCGTATCGACGCGAAATACAAAACCGTCTTCGGTCCATTCGCTGAGGGCGCCGATCAGCCGCCGTGCCAGCCGGGTGAAAAACTCGTGGTTGCTGAGGCTGCGGGTGCCGTCGGTGTCGCCTTCCTCGGGGTAGACCAGGACCAGATCGATATCGGAAGATGCATTGAGTTCGGCTCCGCCAAGTTTGCCCATGCCCACCACGTGCAGCTGCTGTGCTGTACCGTCGGTTGCGCCGCGCGGCTCGCCATGCATGGCGGCGAGGTCTGTGTGCAGCTGCGCCACCGCGGTACGGATGGAGATCTCGGCGAGCTGGGTTACCGTGCTGACGACTTCATCGAGGCTCGCGCGACCGCCGAGATCACGTGCAATCAGCCGCGCCATGACCCGCTGCCGCAGGCGGCGCAGCGCGCGGCCGAGGCTCGCATCGTCGAGGATCGACATCGCAGCCAGTGCCGCCGCCATCTCCGCGGTCGTGAAGGGTTGCTCGAGTTCCACCGTCGACAGGACGGCCGGATTGGCTGACAGCAGGCGCTGCAGGTAACGGCTGTATCGCGTCGCGAACGCGATGGCGCAGTCGGCGGTCACGAGTTGCGATGCAAGATTTGATTTCATGGCCGGTCCGCGTCAGTTCGCGTTAAAATGGCTAAGCCCTTGTTTCACTTTCGCATTTTATATTTTTTTCAGGCAATACATGGTCCCAGTCGCAACGCGCAACCCGTTCCTCAGCAGCTCGCTGTGGATCTATCGCATACTGACCTGGACCATCCTCGCGACGGGCCTCCTGTTTGGCGCGACCATACTTGCGCTGCGCTACTGGATACTCCCGGACATCGCAGCCTACCGTGACGATATTGCCCGCACGCTGAGCCATGCGGCGCAGCAGCGCATCACCATCGGCGGCATTAGTGCGAACTGGGATGGGCTGCGTCCCCAGCTCGCGCTCTCGCAGGTGGTCGTCCACGATATGGCCGGGCGCCCTGCGCTGGAGTTGCCGCGAGTCGATGCCACGCTGTCGTGGCGTTCAGCGGTGCGACTGCAGATCGATTTCCATGCGCTCGACATTTTCCGTCCGGTGCTGACGGTGCGCCGCGATGCGCGGGGCGGCATTACCGTTGCCGGCATCGCGCTGAACCTTGACGCCGCGGACGGCGGCGGTTTCTCGCGCTGGATACTCAACCAGCGCGACATCCAGATTCATGATGCACGGCTGATCTGGGATGATGGATTGCGCGCGGCGCCCGTGCTGGAACTGGACCGGGTGCAGTTGCGCATCGTCAACAGGGGCTCCCGGCACCGTGTTGCCTTGCGCGCGGTGCCGCCGCCTGCGCTGGCCTCACCGCTCGATGTGCGTGGCGACCTGTACGGGAGGGATTTTGAAGCGCTGTCGGCGGCGCTGACCGGGCAGGTGTTCGTGCAGGTGGATCATGTCGATATCGCGGCGTGGCGGCAGTGGGTGGATTTCCCGGTGCATTTCCCGCAGGGCACCGGCGCCGTGCGTGCCTGGCTCAGGTTCGGCAACAACGTGCTCGATGGCGTAATTGCCGATGCGCAGCTCTACGACGTCAAGGCGCGGCTGGGCGCGGATCTGCCGGAGCTGGACATGCTGCAGCTGGGCGGGCGTTTTACGTGGCAACGGATGGCCGATGGTTTTGAAGTTACGACGCGCAAACTCGCATTCACCACCGGTGACCGGTTGGTGCTGCCGCCGGTCGATCTGGAACTGCGGCTCGGCGGCGCCGGAGCCGATGGTTACCAGCGCGGGGAATTGCACGCCAATGCGCTGGAACTCGCGCCGCTGGTGCAGCTCGCCGACCATCTGCCGCTCGATGCCGAATTGCGGAAATCCCTGGCGGTATTCGGACCCACAGGCGGTCTCTACGACCTGTCGCTGCGCTGGAGCGGCAACTGGCCGCAGCTGGCGAGCTACACGGTGCGAGGCCGTTTCAATGAGTTGTCGCTCAGGCAGCACGGCGCGATGCCCGGATTCTCCGGATTCAGCGGCAATGTCGATGGCACTGAAAAAGGCGGTACTCTGCATGTGGCGACGCAGAAGGCGGTGCTGGAGCTGCCGGGGCTGTTCCGCGAGCGTCTGCAGTTCGACACGTTGACCGGCCAGATGGCCTGGTCGCGGCTTGCCGCTACTACCGAGCTGCGGTTCAGCAATTTTGCCTATGCCAACGCTGACCTTGCCGGTACGCTCTTCGGCAGTTACCGGACGGCGGCTGATGGCCCGGGCGTGGCGGACATCACCGGGCACCTGACCAGGGCGCAGGCGCGACGCGTGACCGCTTATCTGCCACTGTCGGTGGCGAGCAGTTCCCGGGGGTGGCTGGACCGCGCCTTTACCGCCGGCAGTTCGGACGACGTCAAGTTCCGGCTCAAGGGGAATTTGCAGGAGTTTCCGTTCGCGGAAGACCGCAATGGAATTTTCGAAGTCGCGGCCAGAGTCAGCGGCGGCACGGTGAACTACGGCGAGAGCTGGCCGCAGCTGACCGGCATCGAAGGCGATTTCACCTTCCGCGGCAAGCGCCTGGAAATGAACGCCCGTCAGGCAATGATCGGCAAGGTGCGGCTGGGCAAGGTGCGGGGACTGATTCCGGATCTGGTGCGCGACGAGGAATTGCTGCAGATCAGCGGCGAGGCCGAGGGCGGGACCGCGGATTTTCTGGATTTCATCGCGCGCAGCCCGGTGGACCAGATGATCAACGGCTTTACCGACGGCATGCGCGCCCAGGGCGAGGGCAGACTGGGCCTGAAATTGACGCTGCCGCTGCGGGCCATGGACAACAGCAAGGTCAGCGGCACTTACCAGTTCATCAACAACCAGCTCGTGGTGGAACCAGGGCTGCCGCCGCTGGAGCAGGTCAATGGACGACTGGAGTTTACCGAGTCCAGTGTGCGCATGCCGAACGCGAGTGCGCAGTTTCTCGGCGGGCCCTTGAGCGTCACTGCCAGTACCCAGCGCGACGCGGCGGTCAGCATCCAGTTCCAAGGAAGGATCAATGCGGATGCGGTACGCCGCGCGGGCGGCGCGACGTGGATGCGCCATATGCGGGGCGCCACTGACTGGCGCGGCTCCCTGACCATGCGCGACAAACGCGTCGACCTCGTCATCGATTCGACATTGCAGGGACTGGCCGTCAACCTGCCGACGCCGTTGGCCAAGACCGCTGTTGAAGCAGTACCGCTGCGCGTCGAGAGGCGATATACGGGGCCGCAGCAGCAGCGCATCGCCGTGACTGCCGGCAACAGGGGCAATGCGCTGTTTTATGTGCGCGGCGAAGGCAACGACGCGCGGGTCGAGCGCGGCACGCTGCGGTTCGGCGAAGGTGCGGTGGCGGAACCCGTGCAGGACGGGATTGCCGTGTCGGGTTTCATCAAGGACCTGGATTTCAACGAGTGGCTGGCGCTGAGCGGGGAGGCGGGGGCGGGCGGTGCCCTGAAGTTATCTGCGGTCGACCTGCGTATCGGCGAGTTGCGGGTTTTTGAACGCCGTTTTGCCGACATCGTACTGAAGGCTGCGCAGCAGACCGGCGTATTGCAGGCCAACGTCAGCGCGCGTGACATGGAAGGTACGCTGATGTGGCGTGGCGAGGGCAAAGGACAATTGATGGTGCGGTTGCGCCGGTTGAATCTGCCGGCCGCCGAAGCGGGCGCGGCGGCAGCAGTGTCTGTGCCCGAAGCACGCACGCCGGAATTACCGGCGCTGGATGTCGGGGTGGATGAACTGCAGATCGCCGGCCGGACCCTGGGACGGCTTGGCCTGATTGCCACGCCGCAGCAGGCCGATTGGCGCATTGACCGCCTGGTGCTGGTTACGCCGGAGAGCCAGCTCAACATCGACGGCGTCTGGCAGTCCTGGCTCACACAACCGCGGATGCAGGCCAACGTCCGACTGGAGGTCAAGGACATCGGCGGATTGCTGTCGCGGCTGGGTTATCCGGAAGGCGTGCGGCGCGGCACGGCGAAGCTTGAGGGCAATCTGGCGTGGTCGGGCAGCCCGCAGCGCCTCGATTATCCGACGCTGACCGGTAATTTTGTGCTGGATGCTGCGAAGGGGCAGTTCCTGAAGCTGGAGCCTGGCATTGGCAAGCTGCTCGGCATACTCAGTCTGCAATCGCTGCCGCGGCGGATCACGCTCGACTTTCGCGATATTTTCAGCGATGGTTTGGCATTTGACGAAATCGTGTCGGCGATCAAGGTGGTACGGGGCGTGGCGAGCACCGACAGTCTGCGCATTGTCGGCCCGGCTGCGCGCATTACCATGAGCGGGCGGGTGGACCTTGCCCGGGAGACCCAAGCCCTGCACGTCAAGGTGAATCCGCAGTTGTCCGATACCATGTCGGTGGCGGGGGCCCTGATCGGTGGTCCGGTCGCCGGTGTTGCGGCGTTCATTGCACAGAAGTTGCTCAAGGACCCGCTGGACCAGATTGCCGCCTATGAATACGACGTCACCGGGACCTGGTCCGACCCGGTGGTGACCAGAGTCGAGCGTCCGCAGGTGGATCAGGAGGCGACGCCATGATGCTGCGCGTCCTCACGGCGGTTGTGCTGATGCTGATGCCATTACCGCTGCGGGCGGCGAATGTAGGAGCGGAGTTGTGGGATCGCCCGCGCTCGGCGCAGACGGTGATGGCGCAGCCCGCCGTGCAGCAGGCAGTGGCTGCATACCAGGGGCGCGGGTCGGTGCGTATCGTGATCGCCCACGGTACAGGGCAGGAGGCGCAACTGCAGGCTGAAGAGTTGCGGGCGTGGCTGGTGGCGCTGGCGATCGACGGTGCACGGGTGCAGTTGCGCGCCGATCCGTCGGCGGCGGGTGCGCTGCGGATCGACGTGACCGAATGAACTGACTGAACGGGCGTTTACCCATGAGCACCAGGCTGAGATCGACGAGAACGCAGAAAAAGGGCAGGAATCAGGATACGGGGCGGGCCGATACCGGCACCACGCGCATCGCGGCGGTGCAGATGGCCTCGGGACCGCGCGTCGAGGCCAATCTGAAAGAGGCGGGATGGCTGATCGAAATGGCCGTCGAGCAAGGCGCGCAACTGGTCGCGCTGCCGGAATACTTCGGCATCATGGGCATGAAGGACACCGACAAGGTGGCAGTACGCGAGGAATACGGCAGCGGACCGATCCAGGAATTTCTCGCGGCAGCGGCGCGCAAGAACGGCATCTGGATTGTCGGCGGCTCGGTGCCGCTGGTGGCTTCCGTAAAGGACAAAGTACTCAACACCAGCCTCGTCTACGACGACAAGGGGCGTTGCGTCGCGCGTTACGACAAGATCCATCTGTTCGGCTTTGCCATGGGCAGGGAGCGTTATTCGGAGGAACGCACCATTGAGCACGGCACGCAGGTGGTGGCGTTCGACTCGCCGTTCGGTCGTATCGGGTTGTCGATCTGCTATGACCTGCGGTTCCCCGAACTGTACCGGGCGATGGGCGAAGTGGATTTGATACTGGTGCCTTCGGCATTTACCGAGACCACCGGCAAAGCGCACTGGGAAACGTTGCTGCGGGCACGCGCGATCGAGAATCTGGCCTACGTGCTGGCGCCGGCGCAGGGCGGGTATCATGTCAACGGACGCGAGACTCACGGCGACTCGATGATCGTCGATCCGTGGGGCGTAGTGCTCGACCGTCTGCCGCGCGGGTCCGGCGTGGTTGTTGCCGGCATGAACCGGACCCATATACAACGTCTGCGCCAGAGCCTGCCGGCATTGCAGCACCGCACCCTGGGCCGTTGACGGGCGGGGTGCCGGGAGCCGTCGGCGACCAGGCTGATTTTAATAACCTGTTGTTTTTATTGAGTATTTCATATGCAAGCTGCGAATAGCTTTGAGACCGCCAGTGCGGTATTGCTGGTACCCCATGCGCTGGACGAGAGTCGTCTGCAGGCCGTATTCGGCCAGATCATGGCCCACCGCGTCGACTACGCGGATCTGTATTTTCAGTATTCGCGCAGCGAGTCATGGAGCCTCGAAGAAGGCATCGTCAAGTCGGGCAGTTTCAACATTGATCAGGGCGTGGGCGTGCGCGCCGTCAGCGGTGAGAAAACGGCCTTCGCCTATTCCGACGACATCAGTTTCAACGCCCTGCAGTCCGCGGCGCAGGCGACGCGTGCGATTGGCCGCCAGGGTGGTGCCGGCAGCACGGCTGTCGCCCGCAAGGGCGAATTGCTGGCGTTGTATGCGCCGCAGGACCCGCTCGCCAGCCTCGGTGCCCCGGAAAAAGTGGCGCTGCTGGAGCGGCTGGAGCGTATCGCGCGGCGCATCGACTCGCGGGTGACGCAGGTAATGGCGTCGCTTGCCGGCGAATACGAAGTGGTGATGGTCGCGCGCAGCGATGGCATGCAGGCGGCCGATGTGCGACCACTGGTGCGGTTATCGCTGCAGGTCATTGTCGAGGCCGACGGCCGTCGCGAGCAGGGCAGCGCAGGCGGCGGCGGCCGCTTCGACTACGGCTACTTCACTGATGAAGTGCTCGACGATTATGCGCAGAAGGCAGTGCAGCAGGCGCTGACCAATCTCGATGCGCGCCCGGCGCCTGCCGGCACCATGACAGTAGTACTCGGGCCGGGCTGGCCCGGCATACTGCTGCATGAGGCCGTGGGCCACGGGCTCGAGGGTGATTTCAACCGCAAGGGCACTTCGGCGTTCAGCGGTCGTGTCGGCGAACGCGTTGCGGCTCGCGGTGTCACCGTGGTCGACGACGGCACGATCGCGCAGCGCCGCGGCTCACTCAATGTTGACGATGAGGGCAATCCGACCCGGCACAACGTGCTGATCGAGGACGGTGTGCTGCGCGGTTACCTGCAGGACGCACTGAATGCCCGGCTGATGGGCGTGGCGCCCACCGGCAACGGCCGGCGCGAGTCCTATGCGCACGTGCCGATGCCGCGGATGACCAATACCTGCATGCTCAATGGCGACCGCGATCCGGCGGAGATCATCGCCTCGGTCGAGCGCGGCCTGTACGCCGTGAACTTCGGCGGCGGGCAGGTCGACATCACCAGCGGCAAGTTCGTGTTCTCGGCGTCCGAGGCCTACATGATCGAGAACGGCAAGGTGACCTATCCGGTAAAGGGTGCGACCCTGATTGGCAATGGTCCCGATGCGCTGACACGCGTCGCGCTGATCGGCAACGACATGCGCCTTGATTCCGGTGTCGGTACCTGTGGCAAGGAAGGCCAGAGCGTGCCCGTAGGGGTCGGCCAGCCGACCTTGCGCATCGATGGTCTGACGGTCGGCGGTACGGTGTAGAAGAAATCCGTAATCGTTTATAATGCTTTGATTTTATGGAAAGATGGGACAGAAATGCAGCACCGCACTGACGATCTCCGGATCAAGGAAATCAAGGAACTCGCGCCACCGGAGCATCTGCTGCGCGAACTGGCACTGAGTGAAAAAGCGGCGGATACGACTTTCGAGGCACGGCAGGATATTCATCGCATCCTGCATGGCGCCGATGACCGCCTGCTGGTGATCATGGGACCCTGCTCTGTGCATGACGTCAAAGCGGCCAAGGAATATGCCGGCAAGTTGCTCGACGCGAAGCGCAAACTCGCCGCTGACTTGCTTGTGGTGATGCGGGTCTACTTCGAAAAGCCGCGTACCACCGTGGGCTGGAAGGGTCTGATCAACGATCCCAATCTCGACGGCAGCTTCCGCATCAACGAAGGCCTGCGTGTGGCCCGCGAACTGTTGCTGGAACTCAATGAGAGCGGTATGCCGGTGGGTTGTGAATTCCTCGACATGATCACGCCGCAGTACATCGCCGACCTGGTGTCGTGGGGTGCCATCGGCGCCCGTACCACCGAGTCACAGATCCACCGCGAACTCGCCTCGGGGTTGTCCTGCCCGGTCGGTTTCAAGAACGGTACCGACGGCAATATCAAGATCGCGATCGACGCCATCCGCGCCGCGCATGCACCGCACCATTTCCTGTCGGTGACCAAGGCCGGTCATTCAGCCATCGTGGCGACGACCGGCAATGAGGATTGCCACGTGATCCTGCGTGGCGGCAAGGAGCCGAACTACGATGCCGCCAGCGTCGATGCCGCAGCGCGCGGGCTGGCGGAGGCGGGCCTGCCGGCACGCATCATGATCGATTTCAGCCACAGCAACAGCAGCAAGAAACCGGAGCGGCAGGTGGATGTCGGGCAGGATGTCGCGCGCCAGATCGGCGGCGGCGATGACCGCATCTTCGGCGTCATGGTGGAAAGCCACCTGAAAGCGGGACGGCAGGACCTTGTGCCCGGCAAGCCGCTGATCTATGGCGTCAGCATCACCGACGGCTGCATCGGCTGGGAAGAGAGCCGGACGCTGCTCGAGACCCTGGCCGATGGCGTGCGCAAGCGCCGGCTCAAAGCCGTCGCCGCGGATTAGCGGGGGATGCGGGATGCAGCTACACTGCGGACTGCATCGTCAATGACACCATGGCCCAGGACAATTCCGGCGCAGTGACCGACCAGACCAACCTCGCCATGCTCGAGCGGGTGGGGGCGGGTACCGCCATTGCCGGTGAAATTTTCGGGTTGGTCGGCAAGTCGCCGTTTTTTGCCGAATTCTCGCAGGAGGATATCTCCATCCTTGCCGGTTACATGGACGTATACCGCGCGCAGCCCGGTGAGATCATCATCCGCGAGGGTGACGATGGCGACTTCATGATGCTGATCGTCGATGGCGAAATTGACATCCTGAAAAAAACCTATCGTGCCGAGCAGCAGCACATGACCAGCGCCGGGCCCGGCATGACACTCGGCGAGATGTCGATGATCGACGGCGAGCCGCGTTTTGCCACCTGCATGGCTTCGCAACCGACCACCTTCGCCGTACTGACCCGCGACAACATGGCGAAAATAATCCTCGATTATCCCGGTCTCGGCTCGAAGATCCTGATAAAAATGGTGACCATGCTGTCGTTGCGGCTGCGCCAGACCAGCGCCCGCCTGTTGCGGGTAATGGACGAGAACCGGTAGCTCTCCCGCTGCGGCTGCGCACTGCGCGCCCCCTATTCATGGTGTTTCCGTTCACGGCAATGCGCGCGTTCGGCTGCGTCATCGGTTTGGTACTGCTGCTTGGTGGCGGCATGGCGAGCCGTGCCGTTGCGCAGGCCGTGCAGGCTGTGGATGATCGTGGCACGATAATCCGGCTGACGCAGCCGGCGCAGCGCATCATTGCCCTGACGCCTCACCTTACAGAACTGACTTTTGCCGCGGGTGCCGGTGCTCACCTCGCCGGGGTCGCGCGCTTCAGCAATTATCCGGTGGCGGCGACGCGGCTGCCGGTGATCGGCGACGCCGCGCAGCTCGACACCGAGCAGATCCTGGCGTTGCGGCCGGACCTGGTGCTTGCCTGGAAAAGCGGCACGCCGGCCGCCGCCGTGGTGCGCCTGGAGGCTGCCGGTCTGCCGGTTTTCGTAACGGATGTCGCCACGCTGGAGGATATTGCGCGTGGCATCGAGGTTATTGCAGTGCTCGCCGGGACGCTGGAGGCGAGCGAACGCAGCCGTGCCGAATTCAGCGCCGGATTGCGGGCATTGCGCGCACGTCCCCGCAACGCCGATCCGGTGCGCGTCTTCTACGAGATCTGGCCCAAACCGCTGATGACTGTCAGTGGTGCGCACATCATCAGCAAGGTGATCGAACTGTGCGGCGGCGTCAACATATTCGGTGCGTTGCGGCCACTGACACCGGAGGTGTCGCGCGAGGCCTTGCTGGCGGCGCGGCCTGAAATTGCGCTGGGGGGCAGCTCGGCGGAGACCGCCTCCGGATTTGCCGCGCGCTGGGCGGCGTTGCCGCCGCCACTGGGGGCGGTTCCCGCGCACCACATTGCGCCCGATCTGATCCAGCGCCCGACGCCGCGATTGCTGGAGGGGGCGCGCCTGGTGTGCGCGAATCTGGACGCTGCGCGGGCGCTGCGTCGCTGACGCGAAGCGCGGATTCAGCCGCGGTTGCGGCCCTGCTGCCACTGCACGTCACTGCTGCCGCCGGCACGATTGAGTGCGCGGGCGAGTACAAACAACAGGTCGGACAGGCGGTTCAGGTATTGCGCCGGTAGCGGCGGCATTGTTTCCACGTGCGCCAGCGCGACCAGTGTGCGTTCGGCCCGGCGGCAGACGGTGCGTGCCACATGTGCGAGTGCCGCCGCGCGCGTGCCCCCCGGCAGTACGAATTCCCGCAGCGGAGGCAGTCCACCGTTGAAGGTTTCGACCAGTCTTTCGAGGCGCTCGAGGTGCGCCGCGCTGATCAGCGCATGACCGGGCAGGCTCAATTCGCCGCCGAGGTCGAACAGGTCGTGCTGCACGCCCGACAATGCCTCCTGCACGTCTGTCGGCAACGATTCGGCCAGCAGCACGCCGATCGCGCTGTTCAGCTCATCAACGTCACCTAGCGCGGCGACGCGCCGGTGGTCCTTGGCGACGCGCTCGCCGGAGGCGAGTCCGGTGGTGCCGTCATCGCCGGTACGGGTTACGATTTTGGAAAGCCGGTTGGCCATGATGTCGCAACAGTGGAGTGTCTGCATTATAAGCATGCCGGTGCAGTGCACGGCACGGCATGTTAATCTCGAATGCACAACGGTCCGAAACGGATGGCCGGACCGGGAGGCAGGAGCAGAACCTAAAAAAAGCAGGAGGCCATGGCATGTTCAAGCATATCCTGATTTACACTGACGGTTCCAAGCTGTCGCGGAAGGCGCTGGTGACCGGAATCAAGGTCGCGAAAATGTCGGGCGGACGCGTCACTTTTCTCTATGTGGTGCCGCGACTCGATCCGATGATTTTTGCCGAAGGCTACGTGCCCGAACCGGACTGGATGGACAACTACGAGAGCACCACGCGGGACAGTGCCAAGGCCTATCTTGCCCGGGCTGAAGTGCTGGCCGGTAAATCCGGCGTCACCTGCGCCACGCGCATGACCAGCGCGGACCGACCATACAAGGAAATCATCGCTACGGCGCGGGCACGCAATTGTGATGCCATCGTGATGCCCTCACGCGGGCGCAAAGGGATGACGGCGGTGCTGCTCGGCAGTGAGACCATGGAAGTGCTGACGCGGTGCACCCGCCCGGTGATTGTGGTCAGGTAAAAAGCGGCACAACAGCAATCAACCGCTGTTTTTTGCCGAGTCCGGCAGCAGTCACTCGCGACGGCTCACGCCGGCGGTGTGAGCGCGGCAGACGAGTCACTCGTGGCGGGAGCCGGCGCGGGGGCGTTGGAGTCGCGCTTGCCGTTCCGCCGCGGCGGAAGGAATTTCTCGTCAAATGCCGGATCGTTCAGCCATTGTGAAATGGCCTCGAGCGCCATGTCCTCGGTGCGGAAAAAGTGCTGTGCGCCGACCGTCGCATAGAGTCCGGTTTTTTCCATCACGCCGAGGACCTGCCGCTTCAGTCCGCTGAACACCATGGTCATGCCGTTTTCCCGCAGGCGCTGCACCAGGTGGCGGATCATTTCCTCGCCAGAGGCGTCGAGTTCATTGATGGCGTCGCTGACCACCAGGATGTAATTTGCCTGCGGATGCTGTGCTGCCTGATCGAGAATGACGTCCTCGAAGTAGGGCACGTTGGCGAAAAAAAGTGACCCGTCAAAACGGATGGCAATTACCCGCTCACTGGTTTGCAGATTGAACAGGTGGGCATCGCGCAGCGTCCCGTCGGGGTGGCGGCCGAGCACGGCAACCCGGGGACGCATGGTGCGATAAAGGTAGAGGATGATGGCCAGTGCGGCGCCGATCAAAATGCCGTTGTCGAGATGCGGTGCAAAACCCAGGGTCGCAACGAAGGTCACAATGGCGGCCACACCGTCATGCTTGTGGGCCCGCCATGCGTGGATCAGCGCCTTTAAGTTCACCAGATTGACGACGGCAAGCATGATGATCGCGGCAAGCGCTGCCTGGGGCAGGTGGTAGAGCAGCGGGGTGAACAGCAGTAGCGTGACCAGCACGATGGCGCCGGCAACCACCGATGACAGGCCGCTGACCGCGCCGGTCGCCAGGTTGACCGCAGAGCGCGAGAACGAACCGCTGACCGGAAAGGACTGGAACAGACTGCCAACGATGTTGGCCAATCCCTGTCCAGTCAGCTCCTGGTCCGGATTGATGCGCTGCCTGGTGCGCGTCGCCATCGATTTGGCGATGGATATGGCTTCCATAAAACCGACCAGCGCGATGATCAATGCCGTGGGCAACAGCGTGACCAGGTTATCCCAGCTGATCCTCGGCATTGCCGGTTGTGGAATGCCGGCCGGTACCTTGCCGACGACTTCGCCGCCACCCGTCATCAGGATGCGCGCGTCGGCGATTCCGCCGACAGTCCACCGCCGGCCGTCGGTGGCCGCAGTTGCCGGTACCGTGCTGACCAGGTGGAAAGCGAGGAGGCCGGCGGGGTCAGTGACGCCCTTGAAGCGCAGTCGCCGCAGTTCGGCGAAACGCACGCGGTGTTCGGCTTCGACGGCCCTGAGTTCCAAGCTCAGGAACTCGAGGTCGGCATTCAGCATGATCAGGCGCGGATGATCGCTGGGATTGCCGGCACGCAGGGTGCCGATTTCCGCAATTTTTTCGCCTGATGCCGCGCGCAGTTCGCCAGCGCGTGCGGACAGCGCGACCAGCGAATCGACGATGCTGCGCACCTGCGGATCGCGGAAATCATCGGCACTCGCCGTCGCATTCCGTTCGAAGTCGATGGCCCAGCTGAGGACCGTGGTCAGTGCAACCGCGAGCAATACACCGGGCCATGCCGGGCGATAACGGCGCACCAGGATCATGACTGCCAGGGCTGACAATCCGATCGCCAGCGTTGGCAAGTGCGTGTCGCCGATCCGCAGCAACACATCCCACACATCAGCGAGGAAGCGGTCGGAGCGCGCGCTGTGCACGCCCAGCAGTTTGTTGAACTGCGACAGTGCGATGATGATTGCCGCAGCATTGGTAAAACCGACGATTACCGGGTGCGAAAGGAAGTTGACGATCGCCCCGAGCCGGAACAGCCCCATCAACAGCTCCATGACACCGACCATCAGCGCGAGCAGGATGGCCAATGCGATGAATTGCTCGGTGCCGGGTGCGGCGAACTGCGCCAGCGCGGAACCGGTGAGCAGGGAAACCATCGCCACCGGTCCCGTGGAGAGCTGATGGGACGATCCCCACATTGCGCCGATAATGATCGGCAGGAACGCGGCGTAAAGGCCGTAGTAGGCCGGCAGGCCGGCAAGTTGTGCGTAGGCCATGGCTTGCGGGATCAACACCATGGCGACGGTGGCGCCCGCGATGGCGTCAGCGCGGATCGATGGCCGCTGCATCGGCAGCCAGCGCAGGAAGGGAAAGCAGCGTTCCCTCAGAGGCATGACCGGTCTTGCCGCGCAGGCATGTGGTGGTTGGCAGTCAGGCGGGGGCGACGTTGCGCGGCGAGCCATCCGGCAGGCGGTCGCGACATTCACGGAAAATACGCAACTTGCAGTCGCGGCAGGTTGCCACATCGAGCTTCGGATAGATGGCGCTGATAGCGAGGAATTTCACGGGGAAGACATTTTCGGCCTTGATGTCGTTCATGTAGCCCCCCCGCCTGAGCAGGCGGACCACCTCATCCTTGAGACGGTAAAAGTAGAGCCCGCCGCCGAGCCGTCGCCGCCGCTTGGCTTCGTGCGCCAGAAATTCGGCACCGGCCACATCGACGAAATTGATGCCGCTGGCCACGATCAGCAGATGCTTCTGCATGTTGTGTTCGCCGATCTTGTGGAGCATCTGCTGCATGTGGTCAACGGCTCCGAAAAAAATGGAACCGTTCACGCGCAGGCATTTGACCTGCGGGCAATCCGGCAGACCGGTGTCGGCGGAATAGTGATAACTGGTTTCTTCAGGATCCGGCTTGACATCGAGGATGACCGGATGCGAAGTGCGTTTCAGATACAGCATCAGCGACAGCAGTATCCCGGCGTAAATCGCAAACTCGAGCTGCACGAACAGTGTGGCCAGCAGCGTCACCGCAAGGACCACGCTCTCTGAAAGGCTGGTGCGGATGATGGTGCGAATCTGCGGGAAGTCGATCAGGCCCCAGGCCACCATGAACAGCACGCCCGCCATCGCCGGTACCGGCAGGAATTGCACCAGCGGGGCGACCAGTACCACGATCAGCAGCAGGAATACGGCCGACAGCACCGCGGCGAGCGGAGTGCGTGCGCCCGCTTCGTAGTTGACACCGCTGCGGTTGAAGGAGCCGCTGGACGCATAAGCCGAGAAAAAACTGCCTGCAATGTTGGACAGGCCCTGGCCGATGAATTCCTGGTTGCCGTCGATGCGCTGCTCGGAGCGCACGGCGATCGCCCTCGCGATCGATACCGCCTCGGTGAGTCCCAGCATGGTGACCGCCACGGCGATGGAAGCCGTCTTGCGCAGCGCCTCCAGCGAGAACTCCGGTGCCGAAAACTGCGGGAATATCCCGGACAGTGCTTTCACGGTCTGGATCTGCTCGCGCGCATCCAGCTGCGGAATCAGACCGAGCAGCAGAGCGTAAAGGCTGCCGGCGATCATGGCCAGGATCATGTAAGGGAGCCGGCGATAGCGCTGCTTGATGAAGGCGCCCACCAGCAACGTGATCATGCCGACCGATGCGACATACCAGTTGATTTCGTCCAGGCCATAGAGGGTGTAGTGCAGGGTTTCCGCAAAAGAAACGCCGCGCGGCATCGGAATGCCCAGGAAGTGGGTCAATTGCGTGCTGATGATCAGCAGGCCGGCACCGGCGGTGAAGCCAAGGACCACGGTATGCGAGATGAAATTGACCAGCACGCCCATCCGCGCGAGCCCCATCGCGAGCTGGAACACGCCGGTCAGGAAAGTCATCATCAGCACCAGCCGGATGTATTCCGGCGTGCCGGGCTCGGCGACGCCGCTCATCGTCGAGTAGATCACGATGGAAATTGCCGTGGTCGGCCCTGAGACCAGATGCCAGCTCGAACCAAACAGCGCGCCGACGATGGCCGGGACCATGGCGGCGTAGAGGCCGTACTCCGGCGGCAGGCCGGCGATCGTCGCAAAGGCCACGCCCTGGGGCAGCACGACAACGGCACCCGTCAGTCCGGCCAGCGCATCGGCACGCAGCGTCCGGCGGTTGACCATGGGCCACCAGCGCAGAAACGGAAAGATGCGGCCGGCGAACGCTTTCAGTTCGGGCGCAGTAAGAAATGAAAACTTCAATGGAGTTCCCGAGACGACTGAAGCGATTATCAATCATCGGGGCATTGCTCGGCAATCAGTGAAATTTGCCGGGCGATCAACGATTTTTTTGGGCTATAATCGGCGCCCTGCGTCGTTCAAGAAAGGAAAGAGTGCCTTCATGATACGGATAACTGCAATCTGCCTCAGCCTCGGTGTGGCACTGGCTTCGGGAATTGTCCAGGCGGCGGACGGCAATGCGGCGGCGGGCAAGAACAAGTCATCGATGTGCGCCGGCTGCCATGGCATTCCCGGCTACAAGACCGCGTTTCCCGTGACCTACAGCGTGCCCAAACTGGGCGGCCAGCACGCCGCCTACGTCGTCAAGGCGCTGCAGGGATACAAGAGCGGCGACCGCACCCACCCTTCGATGCGCGCCATCGCCGCCGGCCTCAGCGATCAGGACATGTTGGATCTCGCCGCTTACTACGCTTCTGCTGCCGTTCTGTCGGCGTCGAAATAACTGGATTCAGGGGATACCGATGAAGAAAATGCTGTTTACTGCCGGGTGTGCCGCGTTGCTTGCCGGTGGTCCTGTGCTGGCCGCGAATCCGGTCGCCGGCAAGGAGAAATCCAAAACCTGTGCCGCCTGTCATGGCCCGGACGGCAACAGCGCGGCGGCGGATTTTCCGCGTCTTGCCGGGCAGCACTACGATTACCTGGTCAAGGCCCTGGCCGACTACAAGGCAGGCGAACGCAAGAATGCGATCATGGCGCCACAGGCTGCCAATCTGTCGCAGCGTGATATTGAGGATCTGGCTGCCTTTTACTCGCGACAGGCCGGCCTCAGCGTCAAGTACTGAACGGGTTGTCCGTAACAAAACCGCGCCAATGTCGGCGCGGTTTTTTTACGCTGTTTTCTGGCGAAACTCGCACAAATCGCGGATCAGGCATTGCGCGCAACGCGGCTTGCGGGCGATGCATACATAGCGTCCGTGCAGGATCAACCAGTGGTGGGCATGCTGTCGGAACTCCGCGGGAATCACCTTCAGCAGTTTCAGTTCCACGGCCAACGGGTCCTTGCCCGGGGCGAGACCGGTGCGATTGGCGATGCGGAAAATATGCGTATCGACAGCGATCGTCGGTTCGCCGAAAGCGATGTTCAGCACGACGTTTGCGGTTTTGCGACCGACACCGGGCAATTCCTGCAGTGCGGCGCGATTCCGCGGCACCTCGCCGCCGTGTTGCTCGAGCAAGATGCGGCAGGTCGCGATGATGTTTGTTGCCTTGGTGCGGTAGAGGCCGATGCTCTTGATGTAGTGTTCCAGTCCTGACACCCCCAGCCTCAGCAGCGCCTGCGGGGTATTCGCCTTCCGATACAGCACCCGCGTCGCCTGGTTCACGCTCTTGTCGGTCGCCTGCGCGGACAGGATCACCGCTACCAGCAGCTCGAACGGCGATGCATATTCGAGTTCGCCGCGCGGCTCGGGGTTGGCGGACCGGAAGCGCTCAAAAATGGCGCGGCGTGTGGCGGGATTCACGGGTTGGTACGGCGTAGTGTGGACTGCGCCGCATGATTATAATGGGTGCGATACCTACAGGGGGGGCGCAGTGCGACGCTGGGGACGGAGATTTTTCAGCAGGTGGCTGGTGGCGAGCCTCGTTGCGGCCACGACGGCCATGGCACTCGCGGAGCCGGTGACGCTCGAGCGGGACAGCGTGTTGCGGGCGGAGCCCCGCACCGATGCTGCTGCAGTGGGCAATCTCGCCAAAGGCGCGAGCGGCGATGCACTGACGCGGCAGGGGGCCTGGGTGCAAGTCAAATCGGGCGCGCTGGTCGGCTGGCTGTATTCCTTCAATGTCCGGTTCGGCGCGGTCACTGGTGCAGGCGACGGCGCCGGTGGCGGTTCAGTGCTGGGCCGCCTGTTCGGCCCGCGCCAGCGGGTCAATGTCACTGCAACCATCGGCATACGCGGGCTGGACGAGGAGGACCTGAAGCAGGCGCGGTTCGACGGCGGGCAAATTCAGGTGCTCGACGGTTTTGCGGCTACGCCGGAGCAGTCGGCGGCACATGCCACCGATGCGGGGCTGGCCGCGAGCCGGATCGACTACTTCACCGGGTCGGTGCCGGTGGCCGGTAGCGGCGAATCCGGGAGCAATCCATGATCTCCGGACGCCATCTGCCGGTTTGCGTGCTGCTCGCAGCGGCTCTGATGGTGACGGGCAGCGGCGTGGGGCGCGCACAGACCATCGACCTCAATCGCCTGTTCAGCATCGGCCGTGATGCCGTGACCGCGGTGGCCGGCGTCAGCGAGCAGGAAGAGCGGACCATGGGCCGCGAAATTGCCGGGCGCTTGCTCGGCGCAGCCCCCCTGGTCGACGATCCCGCACTGCAAAGCTACGTCAATCGGGTCGGGCGCTGGGTGGCCATGCAGAGCGAACGGGCCGATCTGCCCTGGCGTTTTGCGGTGCTTGACACCGCGTCGATCAATGCCTTTGCCGCGCCCGGCGGTTATGTACTGGTGACGCGCGGGCTCTACGAAATTCTCGACAATGAAGCCCAGCTCGGCGGCGTCCTGGCGCACGAAATCGCCCATATCGTGCGTCGCCATCATGTCACTGTGATGCAGAAAAGCGCCGCGCTTTCCGCAGGCGCGCAGCTCGCGCAGCGCGACAACCGCTCGGCACTGCTCAACAACATGATCGGCAGCGGGGCGGAAGTGTTCGCACGCGGCCTCGACAAGAGCGCAGAACATGAGGCCGACGCGATGGGCGTGGTGTTGGCGGCGCGTGCCGGATACAACCCGTTCGGCCTGGTGGATGTATTGCACAAGCTGGAGGCACGCGGCGCCAGCGACGGTTCCCTGGCGCTGCTGTTCAAGACGCATCCGGCGCCAGGCGAGCGGCTCGAACGGCTCGGCGATACACTGACTCCGCATCTGGCGAATCTGCCGCCCGGTCGCGAACTGGACATTCGCCGCATTGCGGCGAGCGCCGGTCCGGTGCGCAGCGCACAACCCCTGCCGGCAGAAGGCGCGCGCGGCCTGACCTCGCAGCAGCCACAGCCGTCGCGGAAGCAGCCCAATGACGCGGGCGGCACCGGCATCGATCCGTCGCAATTGCTGCGCGGTATCTTCGGCCGCTGACGCTGGAACCTGCGCAGGCCGGGTTGCGCGGCCCATGCGCCGCACCGGCCTGAATCCATCTTCCGGGCGTGATGTGCCGGTCTCAGTTGTTGTTTCGCGCGAGGCGTGCGCGGGCGCGGTTCAGGGCGCGGTCGATCGCCGCCCGTCTGCGCGCAGCAGCGTGCCGCGACACGGCCATGTCATTAACATGCTGTGCAGCGCTGCGCGCGGCAATGCGCTGCCGGTGTGCGATGAACCGATCGCGCAATCGGCGGGACGCCGCCTGCTGTGCCGTGCGGTCGCGCGCTACGCCGGTCGGCACGATGGCAATGCAATCGACGGGGCATGGCGGCACGCAGAGCCCACATCCGGTGCATTCGGCCGCGATCACGGTGTGCATCAGCCGGCGGGCACCGACAATGGCATCGACCGGGCAGGCGGCGAGGCACAGCGCGCAGCCGATGCAGGCGGACTCGTCGATGACCGCGGCGGCAGGCGCCGCCGGAGCGCCGCATGTCGTATCCAGCGCTACCGCGGGAACGCCCAGCAGCGCGGCAAGTTCGGCGATCACCTCGGGGCCGCCGGGGGGGCACTGATTGATCGGCGCGGTGCCGGCCGCGATGGCGTCGGCATAGGGCCGGCAACCGGTGTAGCCGCACTGCCGGCATTGCGTCTGCGGCAGCAGCGCGTCAATCGCGTTACCGAGCGCAGCCGCAGCGTTCATGACAGGGCCTGTGCCGGTGCGATGAACGGCAGCCCGAGGTCGCGTGCGAGCCCGGCATGGGTGACATTGCCGGCATAAGTCTGCAGGCCGGCGGCGAGATGGACGTCCCGGGCGACGGCATTCTTCAGACCTTGGGTAGCGATCTGCAGCGCGTGCGGCAGTGTGGCCTGGGTCAGCGCCAGTGTCGCCGTGCGCGCTACTGCCGAGGGCATGTTGGTGACGCAGTAATGCACTACGCCTTCTTCCACGTACAGCGGTTCGGTATGGGACGTTGGCCGCGAGGTTTCGCAGATGCCCCCCTGATCAATGGCGACATCGACGATCACGGAACCGGGGCGCATGCATGCGAGGTCGCTACGCATGATCAGTCGTGGCGCACGCGTGCCCGGCAACAGCACGGCGCCGATGACCAGATCCTGCGCGGGCAGCAGCGCGCGCAGCAGCTGCGGCGTTGCTATCGCGCCCTTCAGGCGGGCGCCGAACACCGCTTCCAGCTCGGCGAGCCGGTCGGCTCCGCGGTCAAGCAGCGTGACATCCGCGCCCATACCCAGTGCGACGCGTGCCGCATTCTCGCCGACGGTGCCTCCGCCGATGATCAGTACGCGTGCCGGCAGAACGCCCGGCACGCCGCCGAGCAGGACCCCGCTGCCGCCGTTGGCCATCTGCAGCGCCCAGGCACCGACCTGCGGTGCCAGGCGGCCGGCAATCTGCGACATTGGCGTCAGCAGCGGCAGGCGGCCCGCGGCATCAGTAATGGTTTCATAGGCGACGCACGCCGCACCTGCGGCGAGCATCGAGTCGAGCAGTTCGCGATCCGGCGCAAAATGGTGGTAACCGTAAATGATCTGCCCGGGGCGGATCAGCGGGAATTCGCTGCGCTGGATTTCCTTGACCTTGATGATCAGCGCCGCGGCATAGACTTCGGCGGCAGTCGCGGCGATTGCAGCACCCGCGGTGCGGTAATCGTCATCGCTGAATCCGCTACGCGCGCCAGCGCCGGCTTCTATTACGACCTGGTGGCCGGCCGCGACCAATGCCTGAACGCCGTCGGGTATGGCGCCGACGCGGTACTCATGATTCTTGATTTCTTTCGGTATGCCAATCAGCATGGTGCGTTCTCCCGGATGCTGTTGATGCAGGCGCTGACCAGTGCGGGACCGGCATAAACGAGCCCGGTATACAACTGCACGAGGCTGGCGCCGGCGGCGACGCGTGCCGCCGCGTCGGCGCCGCTCATGATGCCGCCAACACCGATTATCGGTACTGCACCGGCAAGCGCGGCGGCGAGTTGCGCGGCCACCGTTTGTGCCTGCAGGGTCAGCGGTGCGCCGCTCAGGCCGCCCGTTTCCGCGCCATGCCGCAGGTGTGCCACAGCCTCCCGGGCGATGGTGGTGTTGGTGGCAATCACGGCATCGATGCTGTGCGTGACCAGCAGCTCGGCAATCGCGGCGACCTGGGTCCGGTCCAGGTCAGGCGCGATTTTCAGGGCCAGCGGCACACGCCTGCCGTGGCGGTCGGCGAGCCGCTGGCGCTCGGTTTGCAGCGTCGCCAGCAACTGACCGAGTTCATCGGTCTGCTGCAGCTGGCGCAGGTTCTTGGTGTTCGGTGAGGAAATGTTGACCGTGACATAGCTTGCGTGGAGATAGACTTTGCGCAGGCAAGCGACGTAATCATCGGCTGCGCGTTCCAGCGGCGTGTCGAAATTCTTGCCGATGTTGATGCCGAGTACCCCGCGAAATCGTGCGCGCTGCACGTTGGCGATCAACGCATCGACGCCGAGGTTGTTGAAACCCATGCGGTTGATCACGGCTTGCGCTGCAGGCAACCGGAACATCCGCGGTCGCGGATTGCCGGGCTGCGGGCGTGGCGTGACCGTGCCGATTTCCAGGAAGCCGAAGCCAAGGGCGGCCAGCGCATCGATGTACTCGCCGTTTTTGTCGAGGCCGGCGGCAAGACCGACCGGATTGGGGAAGTCAAGACCCATGACCCGGCGCGGCGCGGCGTCCGCGAGGGGCACGCAGGCACCGACGACCCCGGTGCGCGCGGCGAGTTGCAGCGATGTCAGCGTCAGGTGGTGCGCGGACTCGGCGTCCAGCGCGAACAGCAGGGGGCGGAGCAGGGTGTACATGGCCGTATTGTACCGGCCTGCCACGCGCCGCCAGCAGAGATAATATTAATTATTAAAAACAACAGGTTATGACTATTCGCCGGCTGCGATTCCGATTCGGGGCCACGGTGCAAAGGTCATGGCGTAGAGGCCAACCATGACCAGCCAGCACACCAGCCCCGACCACAGCACGTGCGACATGAAATGCGCGCCTTGGGCGATACGGCCGATGCCAAGCGCCAGACCTGCTGCCGTCCCGGCGAGCAATGCCGTACGCGCGAGTTTGTGATGGCGTTCACGATGGGCGACAAAAAAGAACGCCAGCAGCGCGAAGCCGGTGGAGGCATGACCCGCCGGGAAGCACAGTCCGCGGGCATGGGGTTGCTCGCGGGCTTCGAACAGGCGGGTATAAGGCACTGCGCCGCCGAAATCAGCCAGGTCCCACGGGCAGGGCCGGTCGGTGAACTGTTTGAGCGAGGTGACCGCGAGCGGTGCCAGCGTCATTGCCAGTGCGAGGAACAACAGTCCCCGGCGCTGCGGACGCAGGGCAGGGACGAGAAAGGAAAAAGCGAATACTGCCGTAATGACGCAGGTGGTGAGGATGACCGCGTACTTGGCCCAGTGATGCAGCACCGTGTCGAGCAGAAAGGCCTGACGCAGCGGGAAGGTTTGTGAGCCGGCGTCAAAAAACCAGTGACTGATCATGCGGTCAACGTCCGTGCCTTCCAGCAGCACGAGGGTAATCATCAGTGCCAGCGGTGCTCCCAGCCAAAGGCGCGGGACCAGCGCCTGATCAGTGGACACGGTAACGGCGTTCGGCGTACAGCGTGTGGGCGAGCTGAAACACGCTGGCCGTGTCGTGCTGGCCGTCGCGGTCGTCGGTTGCCGTATGCTGGCGATGCGTGGTCGCGTCATAGCGCAGTGTGCCGGTGCTTTTGCGGAATCCGATCCGGTTAAGTGCGTTGTTGCGGTAGAGCGCGATGTCGCGGTTGTGGTTGAGCGGGATGTACGAATCGCCGCCGGCCAGCGCATCACGTCCGAAGAAGGCGCTGTCATAGCTGAAATTGAGAAGACCGAGCACGGTGGGGGCAACGTCGATCTGGCTGACCGGCGCGGTGACCGTGCGCGGTGCCACGTGCCGCGGGCTGTAGACGAGAAACGGTATTGCGTATGTCGGCACCGGGATATCCTCGCGGCCGTAAACCCGTGCGCCATGATCGGCGACGATCACCAGCATCGTGTCTTCGAAATAGGGTCGTTTTTCCAGGTCATTGATGAACCGGCCCAGTGCGTGGTCGGCGTAACGCACGCCGGCCTCGCGACCGCCGCCCTGCGGTTTTACGCCGTTGATGCCCTCTGGAAAGGTGAACGGCTTGTGGTTGGAGGTGGTCATGATCACCGAAAAGATGCGTTCGCCGCGCTCCTGCTGGCGGTCGAATTCAAGCAGCGCGTTGCGGAACAGATCCTCATCGCTGACGCCCCAGATATTGCTGAATTTCGGCGTGTCGAAATCGGTACGGTCGATCACGCGGTAGCCGTTCGAGCCGAAGAACGCGTTCATGTTGTCGAATGTGCCGTAGCCGCCGTAGATGAAGGTCGGGCTGTAGCCCTGCTCGTGCATCACCGTAGACCAGTTGAACATGTGCTCGTTGTGCGGGCGTTTGACGATCGATTCGGCGGGTACCGGCGGAAATGATGCGGTGACGGCTTCCATGCCGCGTACGGTGCGGGTGCCGGTTGCGTAGGTGTTGGTGAACAGCACGCTTTTGGCGGCGATGCGATCGATGTTCGGTGTAAAGCTCTGCGCTGCGCCATAGGCGCCGACAAATTCCGCGCCCAGCGACTCCTCGAGCACCACGATCACATGCAGGCGCTTCGCTGGTGCGGTGTGGGTGACGTGGCGTGCGAGCGGACTCGCGGCGTTTGCGATGAGTTGCGTGTTGTCCTGCATGACCAGGCGCTGCGTGCGTGCGATCACCTCGTTACCCGGCAACGTCAGATAGAACCGGTCATAATCGAGGCGGCTGTTGGCTGCCGCGCTGAAGAAGGAATAGATGCCGTTGCCCGCCAGTTCATCGGCGACGCGGTTCTGCCCGGTGTGGGCGGATGTTGCATCGATCCAGAAATTCAGCGGCAGCAGCGCCGCGATCAGCAGCAACGCGGGGCGCAGCCGTTGCCTGAACCGCGTCTCGGTCGCCAGCACGCTGCGGACCCGATGGCGCGTGCGCCAGATGACGAAAGCGGCGATCGCGGCGCTGGCGGCGAGTGCCTTGCCCACCGGGTAGGATTGCCAGATGTTGACGAAAACCTCGTGCGGATAGATCAGATATTCGACCGCGACGAAGTTGAATCGGGCATTGAACTCGTCGAAGAAAAAATATTCCACTGCGGCGAGATAGACCAGCCCGAAACAAAGCGCGGCAAAGCCGCTCCAGACCAGTGCGCGATGCATGCGCGTGGCAAACAGGCGCTGCGGCACCAGCAGCAGATAGACGGCCAGCGGCGCCGTCAGATAGACCGAGGTCACCAGGTCATAGCCGAGGCCGAGCAGCAGCACGCGCGGCAGGTCCAGCCATTGCGCCTGGTGTGCTGCCAATGCCTGACCCGCCAGCGCCAGGCGCGTCAGACCGGAGACCACCAGGTAGAAGCCTGCAAGCGTCGCCAGCAAGCCGTAGCGGCTGTCTCCGGTTTTATATAAGTATTTGTTTTTATTCATATTTGTCGATACTTGGCGCTGTCGCCGGTCGCGGTCCGGTGGTGCGCAGCAGTTGTCGTGCCGCGGCAACCTGCTTGCCGATGGCGAGGCTGATCAGGCGCGGCAGCAAGGCGTTCAGCCGCACGGCCAGTTTCTCCGGCCAGCCGATATAAATCTCGTCGCGGTCCGCGGCGATGGCCTCGACGATGATGGCGGCGACGGTCGCGGGGTCGTCAACCGCGGTGCCGCTGGCGGCAGACAGTTCGTAGAGCGTGTCGGAATTGAGCGTGGTGCGGGTGGTGCGCGGCGCGACGTAAGTGACGCCGATGCCGCTACCGGCCAGTTCGCGACGCAACGCCTCAGAGAATCCCCGCAACGCGAATTTGCTGGCGGAGTACGCGGCAAAATGCGGAAAGCCGATGGAACCCAGGATCGAACCGACATTGACGATGCGGCCGGTTCCGGATTCGAGCATGGCTGGCAGGACGGCGCGCGTCAGCAGCAGCGGCGCAGTAATGTTGGTGTTGATGAGGTTGTCGATGCCTGCCGGATCTTCCGTGGCAAACTCGCCGAAACCTGCAACACCGGCATTGTTGATCAGCAGATCGATGCCGCCCAGCCGGTTCGTCGCTGACAGCACCAACTGGTCATGACCAGCGGGGGCACTCAGGTCGTGCGCCACTGCCAGGGCGTAACCGCCGGCGCGGACGATTTCCCGGGCGACCTCGGTGAGGCGCGTCGCGTTGCGTCCGACCAATACCAGCCTTGCGCCACGCGCACCGAGGGCGAGCGCCAGACAGCGACCGATGCCGCTGCCGGCGCCGGTGAGCAGGGTGCGGCATCCCTCGAGATTCATGCGCATTTCCTCGCCAGGTCCAGGTCGCGGTTGCGCGCGGCGTCGAGCCCGCGGAACACGTCGCCATAGAGCCGGTAGAACACCTTGGCGCCGTGAACCAGCGCGGCGCGGTCACCGGCATCGACGATGCGGTTGACGAGGGTGGCGTAAAAGCGGGTGTGTTCCTGGTCGAGTGCGCCGTGCGAGGTGAGGTAGGTGAGCGCCTGCGGCGGCAGCGCCAGCGATCGTTGCAGCGCAGCGGCGGCCTGCAGCGCCACCTCCGTGCTGGTGCCTTCCAGCACCAGCACCATGCCGAGGAAGGCCACGGGATTGCTGCGTGCAATCGTGTCGTAGGCATAGGCGACCAGCAGTTCCGCCGGCAGGTCGGGCCGGCCGTTGCGGACGGCCTCGGCATCTCCGCCACAGGCGCGGATGTCGTTGAGTATCCACTCCTGATGCCCGGTTTCTTCCTGTATGTATGTGCCCATCGCTGCGCGCAGCCACTCCAGCCGTTCCGGCAGGCGTGCGCCACAGGCCATCAGCAGCGGCAGCGTGTGCTTGACGTGATGGTAGGCCTCGGCGAGAAAGGCCACGTAATCCTCGCGTCGCAGTTTGCCGGCTGCGCCGTCCCGGATGAACGGGATGGCAAGGAGTGCGGTACGTTCGGCGGCGGTTGCCGCCAGTAACTGATCATGAAAGTTCACAGGCATGCTCCAAGTAGATCTGGTCAATACGGGGTGTGTAGCGTGCGGCGATGACGCTGCGCCGCAGGCGGCCGTTGGCCGTGAGTTCGCCGTTATCAAGGCTGAACGGTTCGTCGGCAGGCAGCCAGTGTCGTACCTGGGCATAACCCGGCAGGTTGCGGTTCGCCGCCGTGATCGCAGTGCTGACGTCCTGCGCTGTCGCCCCGGGGCGCGCGACCACGACCGCCGTGTTCCACGGCCGGGCCTCACCGTGGACCCATGCCCGGGTGATGGCCGGCTGCAGCGCAAGTTCGCTTTCGATCCAGTCCGGCGATACGTTGCGTCCGAAAGTGGTGATGAACAGGTCCTTTTTGCGACCGGTGAGGTGCAGGAAGCCCTCCGCATCAAGATGGCCAAGATCGCCGGTATGCCAGGGTTCGCCCGTGGTGGCGGCATCGCCGGCATAGCCGAGGAAGGTGGCGCCGCGAACCAGGATCTCGCCGTCCTCCGCGATCGCAATGCCGACATGCGGCAACGGTCGTCCGGCGCTGCCGGGCCGGTTGGCGCCGGGCGTGTTCAGTGTGACCACCGATGCGCACTCGGACAGCCCGTAGCCTTCAAAAACCGGCAGGCCGGCGCTCGCGGCGCGCCGCAGCAGCGATCCTGGGACCCGGGCACCGCCCACGGCGGCGAAGCGCAATGCCGCCGGCCGTGGCGTGCCTGCCTCGACGGCGGCGACCAGCGCTTGCAGCATCTGGGGGATGATGATGGCCGTCGAGGCGCGTGCAGCTTCAAGCATGCCGGCAAGCGCTTCCCCGTAGTTTCCGGCGATGGTGGAGGCGTCGGTGTCCTCGCGTCCTGCTGCAGGCACTACGCACGCGCCGGACAGCAGCGGTGCATAAATGCCGCCGATGTTCTCGAGCAGCGTGGCAAGCGGCAGCAGGCAGACGTGGCGGTCGGCTGCTGTCATCTGCGTGGCGTTGGCAAGCGCGTACGCCACGTTGTCCATCGCTGCAGCCGACACGCAGGCGCCTTTGGGGCTGCCGGTGGTGCCGGAGGTATAGGTTACTTTCGCGGTACCCTGCGGCAGCAGAACCGGCGGAGTGGCCAGGGAAAACTGTGCAATCGTGCGACCGCCGAGTTCGATGTCATCGACATGCACGGCAGGGATCGATTGTTGCCGCAGCAGCCTGTCGTAGAAATCCGGGCGGTCGGTGAGCAGCCAGCCGGCGCCGGCATTGCGCAAAGCATGTGCCTGTTGTGCCGGCGTGAAGAAAGGGGGCAGCGGGACGCAGGGCAGATCACTGGCGAGCACGGCAAGGTCGCCAAGAACCCACGCCGGACTGTTTTCTAGCGCCAGCGCGACGGTGCCGCGGACGGTTCTGCGTAATCGCGCTGCGGCGGCGCTGACCATGGCATGCACGCTGCCGTAATCGAGGGACTGCCGGCCGTCAGCAATCGCGCACCGTGCCGGCTGCACAGCGGCATGCCTGGCCAGCGCCGCTATCACTGCCGGCATCGGGTGAGGCCCAGGGTTTCGAACGCGGTTGCGACGTGCACCGCAGTCACTTGCGGTTGCTGGTCGTAATAGGTCCCCCAACTGGCGCGGACATGGCGGGCCAGACGGTCCGGGTCGGCGGGCCCCAGCGTGATCATCGGAATGCCAAGGCGCCGAAAATTGTTGCGCAGTGCGGGCACGGCACTGAACAGCGCCCAGTGCATTCCGGCACTGTGGAGATGCGACGTGAGCCAGGCGACAAAATGGCGCGCGTAACCGGGCCGCGACACCGACAGGTTGCCGACTTCGATGATCCTGCTGCGATCCTCGGGTGCGCCGATCAGGCGGCTCAGTGCAACGTCGGCGGAATGATCGAGATATTGCTCCAGAAACAGTGGTCCGGTCGCTGCCCCGCGCAGGCCGCAGGCGGCGACCAACGCGGCGTCCTGGTAGAGCCCCATCAGTTCCGGCATGAACTCGGTGAGGCGCGCCTGGTAAGCCTTCAGGAATCCGGCGGCGATGAATTGCTCGACGGTGCCGCGCGCTTTGCCGCTCGCCGGACCGAAATGCCAGCGGGGACGGGATGCGCCCTTGTTGTCGCCGTAAAGCGGGGAAAGGGCTGCAGTTTCTGCGAGCATGTTCTGACCTTTGCAAAGTGAACCGTTGCGGATTGCAGCGGCGGTCCACCCCGGTGTCCGGTCGATCCGGTAGGCAGGCAGCAGGCGGCGCGCGGCAATTTCTCGCATGCCTGCAGGATAGGGACGCCCGTGTCAGGAAATTGTGTGCTGGCCGTGAAGAATCTGTGAGGAACACCCGGCCGGGCCGGTCACGACAGTTTCAGGCGGAACGTGGAGCCCTGGGACGGGATGCTCTGTGCTTCGATGCGCCAGCCGTGGTGGTCGCAGATCCGCTTGACGATGGCGAGGCCGAGTCCAAAACCTTCGCCCTGATCGCCGCCCCGCTGGAATCGCCCGAAAATGTGCGGCAACTGGTCGGCCGGAATGCCGATGCCGGTGTCGGCAACCGTCAGCCAGTCGCCATCCAGGCTGACCCGGATGTGGCCGCGTTCGGTATACATCACTGCGTTGCGCAGCAGATTGGCAATGACGATATCGAGAGCCTGCCGGTTCACCAGCAGTATGGCATCCCCGGGAATGGTGCTGGCGAAGGTGATCTGCTTATGGGCAATTTCCTGAAGCAGAGGCTGTACTGCATCCTTTACGCATTCCGCGATGGGCACTGCTTCCTTGGTGCCTGCCACCTGTGCCCGGGCAAGGTACAGCAGGGTTTCGATCTGGCCGGTCATGCGTTGTGCGGCAGTGGCGATTCCGCTGATACGCGCCCTCACCTTGTCCGGCAACCCGGGCTCTGCTTCCAGCAGTTCGCAACTGGTGCGGATCGCGGTCAGGGGGGTTCGCAATTCGTGGCTCGCATTGCCGGTGAACTCCTGTTCCCTCGCGATGAGTTCACGGATTCGCGTTTCATACTGGTCGAATGCGCGGGCCAGTGCTGACACTTCCGCGTCCTGCCCCTGCCGCGCCAGCGGGGCTCGACGCATTCCGGGGTCAAGCGTCGCGACCCGCGCGGAGAGGTCGGTGATCTGGCGGGTGATCAGGCCGGCAATCCAGTAGCCGAGCGCTGCGGCGATGACGGTCACGGTGGCCAGCGCGAACAGCAGCAGGCGTTTGAACTGCTGCTCGCGCAGTTCATGCGGGCCGGCATCATAGGCAACGATGAATCGCGTGCCGTTGACCTCACGTATTGCAACATGTTGTTCGTCAATGCCGGTGCCGATTTCGTGGTGGCCGACCGGCAATGCGCGCAGCGATGTGGGCAGGCGTGCGATGTCGGCATCGTTGCGCACGACGTAATACTGCAGATTGGGACCCGGCTCCCGGACCAGGATGTGCGGGTTGTCAAGATGATGCCGGACGAGATAGGTCATTTCCTCGCCGACGATCTGGTCGACCAGTGATTCCTCGAGATCTTCGGAGGCGGTATACAACGTCAGTGCAAGCGCGGTGACAACGGCGATGCAGGTAATTGCGACCGCTGCGGCAACCCGTACCCGAAGGTCCGGCGTTTTCATGCGTCGGCGGTCCGCACGCGGTAACCGACGCCGTGCAGCGTTTCCACGGGATCGTAGCCGCCGGCCGCCGTCAATGCGCGGCGCAGCGTATGCAGATGGCTGCGCAGCGTATCGCTGGTTTCCTGCACTTCGCCCCAGACCAGGCGCTCGATTTCGTCGCGGCTGATGACACGCCCCGGTTCACGCAGCAGCAACTCCAGGATGCGCAGGCACTTGGGCGGCAACTTCACTTCATTGCCGGCGAAGCGTACGGTCATGGTTTTCGGGTCCAGTACCAGGGTGCCGGCCTGCAGCAGGCGCGTGGTGACGCGTCCGCTGCCGCGCTTGTACATCGCGGTCAGCCGGGCCTCGACCTCCTTCAGCGAAAACGGCTTGACCAGATAATCATCGGCGCCGCGTGCGAAGCCCTCGAGCTTGTCATCCAGCGTGTCGCGCGCGGTCAGCATCAGAACCGGCGTGTCCACGTGCGCCTCGTCGCGCAGCTTGCGCACCAGTGTCAGACCGCTCATCCCGGGCAGCCCGACATCGAGCACGATGGCGTCAAATGCCTGCGTCACCGCCAGATGCAGTCCGGTAATGCCGTCGCCGGCGGCATCGACGTGGTGTCCCTGCGCTTCGAGGAAATCGTAGAGGTTCGCTGCGATGGTCGCGTCGTCTTCGATGATCAGGATGCGCATGGCAAGGCGGGCCTTCAGCCCGCAAGCGGCTGCCAGCGGCCGTTGCGCAGGCCTTCCATCGGCTGGAACTGGATCTTGTAGGCCATTTTCCTGCTCTGCGCGATCCAGTAGCCCAGATAGAGATACGGCAGGTCAAGCTGGCGGCAGAGTTTTATCTGCCACAGGATGTTGTAAGTGCCAAAGCTGGCGCCCGATATTTCGGGATCGAAGAATGTATATACCGACGACAGCCCGTCCTGCAACTGGTCGAGGATGCTGACCATGCGCAGCACGCCGTCTTCGCGGAATTCGACCAGCCGGGAGTCGACATTACTTTGCAGCAGGAAGTGCCGGTACTGTTCACGGCTGTCCTGGTCCATACCGCCCCCGGCGTGGCGCATCGCCTGGTAGCGCAGGTACAGCGCATAGTGTTCAGGGTGGTATTTGAGTTCCAGTATCTGCGATTCCAGTGCGGCGTGGCGTTGTGCGGTACGGCGCTGGGTGCGGTTCGGCCGGAAATCTTCGGCTACCACGCGCACCGGGACGCAGGCGCGGCAGTGGTCGCAGTGCGGGCGGTAGGTGAACGCGCCGCTGCGGCGGAATCCCGCGCGGACCAGTTCGCTGTAGATGGGGCTGTCAATCAGATGGCTGGGCGTGGCGACCTGCGAACGGGCCATGCGCTCCGGCAGGTAGCTGCACGGATACGGCGCAGTGGCGTAGAACTGCAGCACTGACAGCGGAAATTCGGAGAGGTTGGTCACCGCTAAGGGCTCAAGTCATCAGGTCGTTGTCAAAGCGCCAGACATCGGCGGACGTGGGGTAGTTTACCAATTCCGCCAGACGCCGCGAAAACGCGGTGCGCGGCAGCTCCCGCGCACCGAAGCGTGCGAGGTGCGCGGTGTTCATCTGGCAGTCGATCATGCCGAACTCTCGGCGCTCCAGCTGGCGCACCAGGTGAGCCAGTGCGATTTTCGAGGCATCCGGCACCCGGGTGAACATCGACTCGCCGTAGAACATCCGGCCCAGCGCGACGCCGTAGAGTCCGCCGGCAAGCTCGCCGGCGATCCAGGTTTCGACCGAGTGCGCATGGCCGAGGCGATGCAATTCACAGTAGGCGGCAATCATCTCCGGCGTGATCCAGGTGCCAGCGGCGTCATCACGCGGCGCGGCGCACGCCCGCATCACGGTTTCGAAAGCAGTATCGACGCGGATTTCGTAATCGCGCCGGCGCAGCCGCTTGGCGAGCGAGCGCGGCATGCGGAATTCGGCAGGGAACAGCACCATCCGCGGGTCGGGGCTCCACCACAGCACCGGCTGCCCGGCGCTGTACCAGGGGAAGATGCCGTTACGGTAAGCCGTGAGCAGCCGTGCCGGTGACAAGTCAGTGCCTGCTGCCAGCAGGCCGCCGGGTTTGTCCAGGGCACGCTCGACCGGGGGGAAAGGGTCGCCGTTTTCCAGCCAGGGAATCATGCCGGTCATTCTAAACCGCCCCTGATTGCATGAACGGTATTTGATATGGGTCAAATCCCGTCGCTGGTTGCTGTCCTAGCATCGCCTGGCGCAATTCAATCACAAGGAGAAGCTCATGAAACGGCGGTTATGGGTAGCGGTGGCGTTGGCAATCGGGCTGGCAAGCAGCATCGCAAGTGCAGCACAGGGAGACTGGCTCGGACGCGCACGCGTCATCAACATCAGTCCGGATGCGAGTTCATCGGCGCTGAGTCTGGATGCGAGCACGGAGACTACGCTGGAACTGGACTTCAGCTATTTTCTGACCGGCAACCTGGCAATGGAACTGATCCTGGCGACCAAGCAGCATGAAATCACCTCGGCCGGTGCGCCGATCGGCGATGTATCCCTGCTGCCGCCGACACTGACGCTGCAGTACCACTTTGCTCCGGACAGCGCTTCGTTCCGGCCGTATGTCGGCGCGGGTATCAACTACACGAAGTTCTACGACATCAACCTGCTGGGCGGTGCGGCGACAGTGGACAACAGCAGCTGGGGTGGTGCGCTGCAGATCGGCGCGGATTTCCCGATCAACAAGACGTTCTTCGTCAACATTGACATCAAGAAAATCTGGATTGACACTGACGTCAAGCTGGCGGCAACGGGCGCCACCGTGGCAAATTTCAAGATCAACCCGATTATAGTGGGCCTCGGATTGGGGATGAAATTCTGATGAAGGTAACCCCCGGATGACGGCGATAACGCCGGTCTCAGGGCCCAGGCACCCCGCGAAGGATACCGCCGCGGGGTGTTTTCATTGCGGTCTGCCGCTGGATGCGGCAGTGTTTCCCGTCACGCTGGACGGCATCGAACACGACACCTGCTGCCGCGGCTGCCAGGCTGTCGCACAGACCATCGTCGACAACGGGCTGGGTGCCTATTACCGCAACCGTACGGCGCCGGCTCCGTCTGCGCGGAGCAGCGGCGGCGTACCGGCCGAACTCGGCGTCTATGACATGCCCGAGGTGCAGCGCAATTTCGTGCGCGATGCACCGGCGGCTGTGCATGAAAAAGAGGCGTCGCTGCTGATCGACGGCGTGACCTGTGCCGCCTGCGTGTGGCTGATCGAACAACGCCTGGCGCGCCTCCCCGGAGTCCGGGCGGTGGCGCTGAACTACGCGACGCGGCGCGCCCGGATCCGCTGGGATACGCAGGTCACTGCGTTGAGCACGATCCTGCGCGCCGTTGCGGATCTCGGCTATAACGCACACCCGTATGACAGCGGCCGTGCCGAGGAACGCCTGCGCCGCGAGCGCAGCGTGCTGTTGTGGCGCTTGTTCATCGCCGGCTTCAGCATGATGCAGGTGATGATGTACGCGATCCCGGTGTATATCGCCGGCGGTGCGATGACGCCCGATATCGAACAGTTGATGCGTATTGCCAGCCTGGTACTGACCTTGCCGGTGGCGTTGTGGTCGGCCGTGCCGTTCTATACCGGTGCCTGGCGCGATCTGCGCAGCCGGCGCGTCGGCATGGATGTGCCGGTGGCGCTGGGTATCGTGATCGCATTTACGGCCAGCGTCGGTGCCACCTGGAATGCCGCCGGCGAGGTGTATTTCGATTCGGTGTCGATGTTCGTGTTCCTGCTGCTGGCGGCACGTTTTCTCGAGATGGCGGGGCGCGCCAGGGCGGTGCAGACGCAGGAGCAGCTGGTCCGCCTGGTGCCGGCTACCGCAGAGCGGTTGATGAAAGACGGCGCTGGCGCGACGGAGCGGGTCGCAGTCGCATCGCTGCAACCGGATGACCTGGTGCGCGTGCGCCCGGGTGGTGCGATACCTGCCGATGGCGTCGTGGTGGACGGGGTCAGCACGGCAGACGAATCACTGCTCACCGGGGAGTCGCATCCCGTTGCCAAGGGTCCGGGCGACCTGCTGACCGGGGGTGCTGTCAACCTCGATGGTGTGATCACCATGCGCGTGAGGCGGGTCGGTGAAGATACGGTACTTGCGGGAATTGTGCGGCTGATGGATCGCGCGCAATCGGAGAAGCCGCGCATCGCACTTGCGGCTGATCGCGTCGCCCAGTGGTTTGTCGCCATTCTGCTGCTGCTCACCGCGATCACTTTTGCCGTGTGGTGGCAGATCGAACCGGCGCGGGCGCTATGGGTCGCGGTGGCCATGCTGGTGGTGACCTGTCCCTGTGCTTTGTCACTGGCGACGCCGGCGGCGCTGACGGCGGCCACCGGTGCCGCTTACCGTGCCGGCGTCCTGGTGACGCGGGGTACGGCCCTGGAAACGCTGGCGCGGGCAACCCATTTCGTCTTTGACAAGACCGGAACCCTGACCAGCGGGCATATGGTGCTCGCCGGTGTGAAGCTGCTGTCGGTTGACACGCGCGCGCAGAGCTTAGCGCATGCCGCAGCCCTTGAATCCTGGTCCGAGCATCCCGTCGGGCGCGCACTGGTGGCTGCGGCACAGGGCGTGCATCCGGTCGCGAGCGGTGTGCGCACGGTCGCCGGGCAGGGCGTCGAAGGGGTGGTCAGTGGCCGATTGCTGCGGATCGGCAAACCGCCATTCGTCGCCGAACTGCATCGCCAGGCATTGCCGCCGGAACTCGACTGCATTGCGGATGCGGTGAGCATGGTGGCGCTGGGCGATGAACGCGGCTGGATCGCCTTGTTCATGCTCGACGACGTGGTGCGCCATGATGCCCCGGCGATGATCCGGGCGCTTGCCGCCGACGGTCTGCAGCTTGCGCTGCTCTCGGGCGATCGTCCGCAGCGCGCCGCGCACACCGCGGCTGAACTCGGCATCGCTGAATATCGTGGCGGCGCGACACCTGCCGACAAGCTGTCCTGGGTCAGAGAGCTGCAGGCGCAGGGCGCCATCGTGGCAATGGTCGGCGATGGCGTCAACGACGCGCCGGTACTGGCGCAGGCGCAGGTGTCGATTGCGCTGGGCGGTGGAACCGAGCTGGCGCAGATCAGCGCCGACATCATCCTGATGGCGGACCGGCTGGATACGCTGGCTGAAACCGTGCGGGCGTCGCGGCGCACGCTGCGCGTGATCCGCCAGAACCTTGCCTGGGCAGTGGTCTACAACGCGGTGGCGTTGCCCCTGGCGATGGCGGGCCTGGTGACGCCGCTGGTTGCCGCGATCGGCATGTCGGCCAGTTCGCTGCTGGTGGTGGCGAACGCGCTGCGGCTGCTGCGTCCGGCGGTTGCCGGCACAGCCGCCGTGCAGCAGCGATAATGCGGAACATGGTAGCCTGCATTACAGATGTTGCTGCGGTACTCGCGCTGGCGCGTGCCAGCCCGGTGACGTACGAGGGCACGAAACCATGGAAATTCTCTACCTGCTGATTCCACTGAGCGTGGTGCTGGTGTTCGCGATCGGCGGGGTGTTCTGGTGGGCGCTGCGCAGCGGCCAGTTCGATGATCTCGAAGGTCCCGCACACCGGATATTGATGGATGACGACGACCGCGAGCATTAGCATAGGCCGGATCCGCTTCATGGAGGCATCCCGGTGAACCGCAACGGCCCGGCCAATCGGTCACGGCCGCGCCTGAGCGGAAAACTGTTCTGGATGGCCATTGCTTTTCTTGCCGTGGCGCTGACGGCCGTCGGCTTCACGCTGTATGAATCCTGGAAGCTCGAGGGCGGCGCTGCGGTCATCAACGACATGGGCAGCGAGCGCATGCGTTCCTATCGCATGGCCTATCTGCTGGCGGACAGCCTGCGCAATCCGGATACCGCTGCGCGGGAGGAGATCCGCGCCGAGATGCGCCGTTTCGAGGAGGTGCTGGCGGGACTGAAATCGGGGGATCCGGCGCGGCCGCTGGTGCTGCCCCGCGACCGGGACATCCTCGCCGAACTCGATGCGGTCGAAAAAAACTGGTTGGGTCGCGTGAAGCCGCTGCTCGAGCGGGCGATCGCCGGCGGCACTGCGCTGCGTGCCGAGCAGATGGGTGCGTTGCGTACAGAGATCGACGTGTTCGTCGGCAGCATCGATCGGGTGGTGCGCCTGGTCGAGGCCAACAACGCGCGCAATATCGCGATCCTGCGTTACATGCAGTTCGGATTGGTCGCCCTGGCGCTGGTGGGCACCGTCGCCCTGATCTACCTGATGTTCCTGCTGGTGGTGCGTCCGGTGGCGAGCCTTGCCGACGGCATGCAGCGCATGACCGCAGGTGAATTCGGTGCGCGGCTGCCGGTGGAGACCCGCGACGAGTTCGGCGAACTGGCGGAAGGTTTCAATCGCATGGCGAGCCGGCTGCAGAACCTGTACGCCACGCTGGAGGAGCGCGTCGCCGACCAGACCCGCGATCTGGGTGCGCGCAACCGAGAACTGGCAGCGCTGTACGAGGTGGCGCGACTGCTCAATGAGCCGGCCATGCCCGAGGAGCTGTGCCGCAGTTTTCTGCGCCGTATGATGGCGCTGCACGGCGCAGCGGGCGGCGCGGTCCGGCTGCTCGACTCCGGCACGCGCAGCCTGCATCTCTATGCGCACGAGGGGCTGTCGGCCGGGTTTGCCAGCGAGGAGCGCTGCGTCGACATGGGCGAATGCCTGTGCGGCGTGGCGGCGCAGGCCAACCGCAGCGAGGTGGATGTACTCGACGGTATTGCGCCGGATGTGGCTGTCGATTGCCGCGTGGCGGGCTATCGTACCGTGGGCATCTTTCCGATCCGCCTGAAACGCGAACTGCTGGGGATTTTCAATCTGTATTTTACGATGCCGCACCCCATCAGCCGGGAGGATCGCCAGCTGCTCGAGGCGCTGGGCCAGAATCTCGGTGTTGCCATCGAAAACCAGCGCCTTGCCTCGCGCGACCGTGAGCTCGCGGTCTATGAGGAGCGCAGCCTGCTCGCCCGGGAACTGCACGACTCGATTGCGCAGGCGCTGGCCTTTCTCAACATCCAGGTGCAGATGCTGGAAGATTCGCTGGCACGCGACGCGCGCGGCGAAATTGCCGAAGTGCTCGGCCGTATCCGCGAGGGCGTGCAGGAAAGCTACGACGATGTGCGCGAGCTGTTGACCCATTTCCGCGCCCGGGTAAAGCAGGAAGAGGACATCGGCGTCGCTTTGCAGAAGATGCTGGCGCGCTTCGCTGCACAGGCGGGCCTTGCGACGGAGTTTGCTGATTCCGGAACCGGCGTGCCGCTGCATGCCGAGAGTCAGCTGCAGGTGCTGCATATCCTGCAGGAGGCACTGTCGAATGTGCGCAAGCATGCCGGTGCCACCCGCGTTGCGCTGACGCTGCACCGTGATGCGGTCTACCGGTTCACCGTGAGTGATGACGGACGTGGCTTCGATGCGCAGGCTGCGCCCGATGCTGCCGAGGCGCATATCGGCCTGCGTATCATGCGCGAGCGCGCGCAGCGCATCGGCGGGCAGATCGAAGTGCATTCGCAGCCCGGTGCAGGGACGGTGGTGACGTTTACGCTGCCCGCGGTACAAAGTGCCGGGCACTCCGTCAGGCAAGGACGCGAGGTACACGCATGAGCGGGAAATTACGGGTGCTGCTGGTCGATGATCACCAGCTGTTTCGCAGTGGCGTGAAGGCGCTGCTGGCGCGCCAGGCCGATATCGAGGTCGTGGGTGAGGCGGCCGACGGCCTCGACGGCGTGCAACAGGCCAGACAGCTGCGGCCGGACGTCATCCTGCTCGATCTGCACATGCCCGGGGTCAGCGGCCGCGAAGCGGTGAAGGCGCTGGCCGAGGACTTGCCGGGGACGCGCGTGCTGATGCTGACGGTATCGGAGGACGCCGATGATCTGCTCGATACGCTGCACGCGGGTGCCGCAGGCTACCTGCTGAAGAACATCGATGCCGAGTATTTTGTCGATGCGATACGGCGTGCCGCGGCCGGTGATTCGGTGGTATCGCCGGAGATGACGGGCAAGCTGGTCGCCGGCCTGAAGCGCGGGGCAGCGGCGCCGATGCCGGAGAAGGACCCGCTCAGCGCGCGCGAGCGTGAAGTGCTCGCTGCACTCGCGCGCGGGGCCAGCAACAAGGAGCTTGCGCGCGAGTTCGACCTCGCCGAAAGCACGGTGAAGATCCATGTGCAGAACATCCTGCGCAAGCTCAAGCTGAACAGCCGGGTGCAGGCGGCGGTCTACGCCGTCGAGCATGGAATTTCAAAAAATAACATTAAAAACAAGTAGTTATATAATTTCTGTACGCCGGCCTTGCGGCGGTTTCGCAGTGCGCCTTGCCACTGATGGTGCCCGTCCTGCAGCCAGGACTAGTCCGAATTGACTAGTCGCGCCCGGCCATTTGCCGAGCCGTGGTCAGCCTTCAGCCGAATGGTGCATGCCATGCGGGACCGGTATTTTCGTTCGCAGGAATCAACCGGAGCGAAGGATGGCATCGCAACAATACAAGCAGTGGTCGGTAGTGACCGCGAGCACCACCGCATTCACGGTGTGCTTCATGGTGTGGATGATGTTTGCCGTGATCGGCATTCCGATCAAACAGAATCTCGGCCTCAACGAAACGCAGTTCGGCGTGCTGGTGGCCTTGCCGGTGCTCACCGGTTCATTGATCCGCCTGCCGCTGGGCATGTGGACCGACCGCTTCGGCGGGCGCATCGTATTTTTCATCCTGATGCTGTCCACAGTGGTGCCGATCTGGATGATTTCCGTTGCCACGGAGTTCTGGCACTTTCTGGTCACCGGCCTGTTCGTCGGCGTGGCGGGCGGGTCGTTCACGGTCGGCATTGCCTACTGCGCGCGCTGGTTCCCGCGCCACCGCCAGGGATTCGCGATGGGCATTTTCGGCATGGGCAATACCGGTGCGGCGGTCACCAAACTGGTCGCACCAACCATCGTCGTGGCCTACGGCTGGGCCACGGTGCCCAAGGTCTACGCCGTAATGATGCTGGTGACCGCGATCCTGTTCTGGTTTTTCACCTTCACCGATGAGGAGCACGCCACCGGGGCCGCGACGGTGACGGTCAGGGAGCAATTGCAGGTGCTGAAGGATCCGACGGTATGGCGCTACAGCCAGTACTACTCGATCGTCTTCGGCGGCTACGTTGCGCTGTCGCTGTGGATGACCAAATATTACATCTCCGAATACGGCTTCGACATTCAGCTCGCCGCGCTGCTGGCCGCCGGTTTCAGCATACCCGGCGGTGTGTTGCGGGCTGTCGGCGGCTGGTTCTCGGACAAATACGGCGCGCATTTCATCACCTGGTGGGTGCTGTGGATCTCGCTGGTCTGCCTGTTCTTTCTGTCTTATCCGCAGACCCAGTTCACGATTCTGACGGTGTCGGGACCCAAGACCTTCCATATCGGACTGGGGCCGATCCTGTTCACCGTGATCATGTTCACGATGGGGATTGCCTTTGCCATCGGCAAGGCCTCGGTATTCAAGTACATCTCGGATGATTACCCGCACAACATCGGCGTCGTCTCTGGTGTGGTCGGCCTGGCCGGCGGCATGGGCGGTTTCATCCTGCCGATCATGTTCGGCGCGCTGGTCGATCTGACGGGCGTGCGTTCCTCCGCCTTCATGCTGATGTTCGGCATCGTCTGGGTGTCGCTGATGTGGATGTATTTCACCGAGGTGCGGCCACTGAGCGCGGAACAGAGCCGGAAGCGCCCCGAACCGACGCACTTCACCTGAAATCCGCAGGACCTTAAACAAGGATCTCTCATGAACAACCCGACAGTCTCAACCAAGCCCAGGATAGGCAGCGTGCTGCAGATCTGGACGCCGGAGGACAAGGCGTTCTGGGCGCGGGAAGGCAACGCGATCGCGAACATCAATCTGTGGATTTCGATACCGGCACTGCTGCTGTCCTTCGCGGTATGGATGGTGTGGAGCGTGGTCATCGTCAACCTGCCCAACATCGGCTTCAAGTTCACCACCAACCAGCTGTTCTGGCTGGCGGCACTGCCGGCGCTGTGCGGCGCGACACTGCGAATCTTCTACTCGTTCATGGTGCCGATCTTCGGTGGCCGCAAGTGGACTGCCGCGTCCACCGCATCGCTGCTGCTGCCGGCACTTGGCATCGGTTTTGCGGTGCAGGATCCGACCACCAGTTATCCGACCTTTGTCGTGCTCGCACTGCTCTGCGGTTTCGGCGGCGGCAATTTCGCCTCGAGCATGGCCAACATCAGCTTTTTCTTCCCCAAGGAGCGCAAGGGCTCGGCGCTGGGACTCAATGCCGGCCTCGGCAATCTCGGCGTCTCGGTGGTGCAGTTCGTCGTGCCGCTGGTGATTACCGCCGGGGTGTTCGGCGCGCTGGGTGGTGAGCCGCAGGTTTGGACCAAGGGTGCGGAGACGCGGCAGATGTGGCTGCAGAATGCCGGCTTCATCTGGGTGCCGTTCATCCTGATATCGATGCTGGCTGCATGGTTCGGCATGAATGACATTGCCAGTGCCCGCGCCTCATTTGCCGACCAGGCGGTGATCTTCAAACGCAAGCACAACTGGCTGATGTGCTGGCTGTATCTGGGTACCTTCGGTTCCTTCATCGGCTACTCGGCCGGTTTCCCGCTGCTGATCAAATCCCAGTTTCCGGAAGTCAACGCGCTGACGTACGCCTTTCTGGGTCCACTGGTGGGTGCGGTAATCCGGCCTTTTGGCGGCTGGCTCTCCGACAAACTGGGCGGAGCGCCGGTGACATTCTGGAATTTCATCGTCATGGCGCTGGCCGTGATCGGCGTGCTCTATTTCCTGCCCAAGGGCGCGGGCAGCGCGATGGCATTGCCGTGGGGGCCGGCGCAGGGGAATTTCTACGGCTTCCTGGCGATGTTCATGCTGCTGTTCCTGACCACCGGCATCGGCAACGGATCCACATTCCGCATGATTCCGGTCATATTCATGACCGAACGCCTGCGCGATGCGGAGGGCAAAGGTGAGCAGGCGAAGGAGCAGGCCATCAAGGATGCAAACAAGGAGGCGGCGGCCGTGCTTGGTTTCACGTCGGCCATGGCTGCTTACGGCGGCTTCTTCATTCCGAAGAGCTACGGGACGTCGATTACGGCAACCGGGGGTCCGGAAGCGGCACTGTATGTATTCGTCGTCTTCTACCTCACCTGCATCGCGCTGACCTGGTGGTATTACTCGCGCAAGAGCGCGGAAATGCCGTGCTGAATTCAAGCAGCGGTGAGCGGGAAGCGGTGATGACCGTGCCTTTGACCATCCGCTTGTCGCTGACTGCGAACTGCTTACCTGCAACCAAGGAGCAAAAATGAGTCACTTTCTCGACCGACTGAATTATTTCGCGAGCCCGCGGGAATCCTTTGCCGACGGTTTCGGCGTCACCAACGGCGAAGACCGGACTTGGGAGGACGGCTACCGCAATCGCTGGGCGCACGACAAGATCGTGCGCTCGACGCACGGCGTGAACTGCACCGGGTCGTGTTCGTGGAAGATTTACGTCAAGGGCGGCATCGTTACCTGGGAAACCCAGCAAACCGACTATCCGCGTACGCGCTGGGACATGCCCAACCATGAGCCGCGCGGTTGTTCGCGCGGTGCCAGCTATAGCTGGTATCTGTACAGCGCTAACCGCGTGAAGCACCCGCTGGTGCGCGGCCGGCTGTTGCGGAGCTGGCGTGTGGCGCGCCAGGGCAAGGGTCCGGTCGAAGCCTGGGCCTCGATCGTCGAATCCGACGCGACGCGGCGCGACTACCAGAGCGTGCGCGGAATGGGCGGCTTCGTGCGTTCCAGCTGGGACGAGGTCAACGAGATCGTCGCCGCGGCCAATGTCTACACCATCAAGAAGTACGGTCCGGACCGGGTCATCGGCTTCTCGCCGATTCCGGCGATGTCCATGGTCAGCTATGCCGCCGGCAGCCGTTATCTCAGCCTGATCGGTGGCGTCTGCATGAGTTTTTATGACTGGTATTGCGACCTGCCGCCGGCCAGCCCGCAGGTCTGGGGCGAGCAGACCGACGTGCCTGAATCCGCGGACTGGTACAACTCCAGTTTCATCATCGCCTGGGGCTCGAATGTACCGCAGACCCGCACGCCCGACGCGCATTTCTTCACGGAGGTGCGTTACAAGGGCACCAAAACCGTGGCGGTGACCCCGGACTACTCCGAAGTCGCCAAGCTTGCCGATATCTGGCTGCATCCCAAGCAGGGCACGGATGCCGCGGTGGCCATGGCCATGGGCCATGTGATCCTCACGGAGTTCTACTTCAAGAAACGCAGCGCGTACTTTGACGATTACGCGCGCCGCTACACCGACCTGCCGATGCTGGTGATGCTCAAAGCACACACCTTGCCTAACGGCGACAAGGTCATGGTGCCCGACCGTTATGTGCGTGCCGCCGATTTCGCGGGTCAGCTCGGCCAGACCAACAATCCGGAATGGAAAACCGTGGCATTGGGTGAGGACGGCAAAGTGGTGCTGCCCAACGGCGCCATCGGTTTTCGCTGGGGCCCCGATGGTCGTGCCGACCAGGGGCAGTGGAACCTCGAAGCGAAGGACGCGCAGCATGGCAATGACGTCAGACTGAAGCTGTCGTTGCTCGAAGGCAGCCAGCCCTCCCTGGAAACCGCGAGGGTCGGTTTCCCCTATTTTGGCGGCATCGTCAGTGAACATTTCCAGAACAATGCGCTGAACGGCGAGAACGCAGACGTGCTGGTACGCACGGTCCCCGTGCAGCGCATCGCACTCGGCAAAGCCGGGGAGCAGAGCGAGGTGCTGGTCGCGACCGTGTTCGATCTGCAGGCCGCCAACTATGGCGTTGCCCGGGGTTTGCCCGGCGAACTGGCTGCCGACAGCTATGACGATGACACGCCGTACACCCCGGCATGGCAGGAGCGCATCACCGGCACGCCACGGGACCAGGTGATCACCGTCGCCCGCCAGTTTGCCGAAAATGCCGAGAAAACGCAGGGCCGGTCGATGGTCATCATCGGTGCGGCGATGAACCACTGGTATCACAGCGACATGAACTACCGCGGCATCATCAACATGCTGATGATGTGCGGCTGCATCGGCAAAAGCGGCGGCGGCTGGGCGCATTACGTCGGTCAGGAAAAACTGCGGCCGCAAACCGGCTGGACGGCGCTGGCTTTTGCGCTCGACTGGATACGCCCGCCGCGCCAGCAGAACAGCACCAGTTTTTTCTACGCCCATACCGATCAATGGCGCTACGAGAAGCTGGGCATGGCCGAAGTGCTGTCACCGCTGGCCGACAAGCAGAAGTTCGGCGGCAGCATGATCGACTACAACGTGCGCGCCGAGCGCATGGGCTGGCTGCCTTCGGCCCCGCAACTGAAGACCAATCCGCTGCAGGTCGTGCGCGACGCGCAGGCCGCGGGCATGGATCCGAAGGAGTATGCGGTCAGGGCGCTGAAGGATGGTTCATTGCAAATGAGCTGCCAGGATCCTGACCATCAGGCCAACTGGCCGCGCAACCTGTTCGTCTGGCGCTCCAATCTGCTGGGTTCCAGCGGCAAGGGGCATGAATATTTTCTCAAGCACCTGCTGGGTACCAGCCATGGCGTGCAGGGCAAGGACCTGGGCGTCGACGATGCGAAGCCGGAGGAGGTGGTTTGGCACGATCAGGCGCCGGAAGGCAAGCTCGACTTGCTGGTCACGCTCGACTTCCGCATGAGCACCACATGCCTCTATTCCGACATCGTGCTGCCCACCGCCACCTGGTATGAGAAAAATGACCTCAATACCAGCGACATGCACCCGTTCATCCATCCGCTGTCGACTGCAGTGGATCCGGCCTGGCAAGCGCGCAGTGACTGGGAAATCTACAAGGGTTTTGCCAGGAAATTCAGCGAAGTGTGCGTCGGCCATCTCGGCACGGAAAAGGAACTGGTGCTGACCCCGCTGATGCACGACACGCCGGCCGAGCTGGCGCAGGCTTTTGACGTGAAGGACTGGAAGCGCGGAGAGGTCGATCTGATCCCGGGCAAGACCGCGCCGCAGATGACCGTGGTCGAACGTGATTATCCCAATGTCTACAAGCGATTCACCGCGCTGGGCCCGCTGATGAACAAGCTGGGCAACGCCGGCAAGGGCATCGGCTGGAATACCCAGACCGAAGTGGCGCAACTCGGCGAACTCAACGGCCTGGTGACCGCCGAGGGCGCAACCTGCGGCATGCCGAAGATCGAAACCGACATCGATGCCTGCTAAGTCGTGCTCCCGCTCGCCCCCGAGACCAACGGCCATGTCGCCGTCAAGGCCTGGCAGGCGCTGGGCAGGCAGACCGGCCGCGAGCACGCCCATCTCGCCCTGCACCGGGAGGACGAGAAAATCCGTTTCCGGGACATCCAGGCGCAGCCGCGGAAGATCATTTCCTCGCCGACCTGGAGCGGCATCGAGAGCGAGACCGTCTCCTACAACGCCGGCTATACCAACGTGCATGAGCTGATTCCGTGGCGCACACTCACTGGCCGCCAGCAGTTCTACCTGGACCACCCGTGGATGCGGGCTTTTGGAGAAGGACTCGCCAGCTACCGCCCGCCGGTGGATTTGAAGACCACTGCCGGCATCCATGGCGTGAAGGGTAACGGCAACCCCGAGATCCTGCTTAACTTCATCACGCCGCACCAGAAGTGGGGCATCCACTCGACTTACACCGACAACCTGCTGATGCTCACCCTGAGCCGCGGCGGACCGTGCGTCTGGCTCTCCGAAGACGATGCGCAGCGCGCCGGCATTGTCGACAACGACTGGGTGGAGCTGTTCAACATCAATGGCGCGATCGCGGCGCGGGCGGTGGTGAGCCAGCGCGTCAATCCCGGCATGGTGATGATGTACCACGCACAGGAAAAAATCGTGAACACGCCCGGGTCCGAAATCACCGGCGCGCGCGGCGGTATCCATAACTCGGTCACACGTATCGTGCTCAAACCCACGCACATGATCGGCGGCTATGCCCAGCAGAGCTACGGTTTCAACTACTACGGCACCGTCGGCACCAACCGTGACGAATTCGTGGTGGTGCGCAAGATGGACAAGGTCGACTGGCTGGATACGCCGGTCGCCGATGAACTGATACGCCCTGTGCAGGCGCATGGAGAAGTAGCATGAACCCCCACGCTCACATTGGTTCGCTGCCCCCCGAGGGGGCGTCTGCCCCCTTCGGGGCGGTCCTTCAGGAGGCCGTATGAAAATTCGCGCACAAATCGGCATGGTGCTGAATCTGGACAAGTGCATCGGCTGCCACACCTGTTCGGTGACCTGCAAAAACGTCTGGACCAGCCGGCCCGGCATGGAATACGCGTGGTTCAACAACGTCGAAACCAAGCCCGGCATCGGCTATCCCAAGGAGTGGGAGAACCAGGACAAGTGGCACGGTGGCTGGGTGCGCAAGGGCGATGGCTCCCTGCAACCGCGGCAAGGCGCCAAGTGGAAGCTGCTGATGCGCATTTTTGCCAACCCCAACCTGCCGCAGATCGATGATTATTACGAGCCATTCACCTTCGACTACGGCCACCTCCAGAGCGCGCCCGAAATGCGTGCCGCGCCGACCGCGCGGCCGCGCAGCCTGATCACCGGCAAGCAGATGGACAAAATCGTCTGGGGGCCGAACTGGGAGGAAATCCTCGGTGGCGAGTTCAGCAAGCGCTCGCAAGACCGGAATTTCGATGACATCCAGAAGGACATCTACGGGCAGTTCGAGAACACCTTCATGATGTACCTGCCCCGGCTGTGCGAGCACTGCCTGAATCCGGCATGCGTGGCGAGTTGTCCGTCGGGCTCGATTTACAAGCGCGAGGAAGACGGCATTGTGCTGATCGACCAGGACAAATGCCGTGGCTGGCGGATGTGCGTCAGCGGTTGCCCGTACAAGAAGATTTACTACAACTGGAAGAGCGGCAAGGCCGAGAAGTGCATTTTCTGTTACCCGCGCATCGAAGCCGGCCAGCCGACGGTGTGCTCCGAAACCTGCGTTGGCCGCATCCGTTACCTGGGTGTGCTGCTCTATGATGCGGATCGCATCCAGCAGGCCGCCGGCGTCGAGCATGACCGCGACCTGTATCAGGCGCAACTGGGCATATTCCTGGACCCGCATGATCCACAGGTCATCGCCCAGGCTGCCATCGATGGCATCCCGGACAAGTGGATGGAGGCGGCGCGCAACAGTCCTGTCTACAAAATGGCGGTGGAATGGAAAGTGGCACTGCCGCTGCATCCGGAGTACCGCACGCTGCCGATGGTCTGGTATGTGCCGCCATTGTCGCCGATCAGCGCCGCCGCGAATGCCGGCCATGTCGGTGCCAACGGTCAAATACCCGACGTCAACCAGCTGCGCATCCCCGTCAAATACCTGGCCAACCTGCTGACCGCCGGTGACACGGTGCCGGTGATCCGCGCACTCGAACGCATGCTGGCCATGCGTGCCTACCAGCGCGAAAAGCACGTCGATCAGCGCATCAACACCGCGGTGCTGCAGCAGGTCGGCCTCAGCCAGGCCGTAGTCGAGGAGATGTACCACATCATGGCGATTGCCAACTATGAGGACCGTTTTGTGATCCCCAGCACCCATCGCGAGTACGCCGAGAACACCTTCAACTTGCGCGGCGGCTGCGGCTTCTCGTTTGGCAACGGTTGCTCGGAAGGTACCAGCGAGGTCAGCCTCTTCGGTGGCGAGAAGAAGCGCACCATTCCCATCAAACTGGAGGTCTGATCATGCTGGGATTCTCAAAACTCGTGTCTTCACCCGGCAGCCTGCGTGTGCTGGCAGCGCTGCTGACCTATCCCGATGCGGAAATGCGCGGTTACCTGCCGGAGATGCGTGAATTACTGGGCCGTGAGGCTGCGCTGTCGGCAGGCCGGCTGATCGAACTGGAGGCACTGATTGCCGCACTCGCAAGTGCCGATGCACTGGATACGGAAGCGAGATATGTGGAACTGTTCGATCGCGGCCGTGCCACTTCGCTGCACCTGTTCGAGCATGTGCACGGTGATTCGCGCGATCGTGGCCCGGCCATGATCGATCTGGCGCAGACCTACGAAAAAGCGGGTTTGCATCTGGCGCCGGGCGAGTTGCCCGACTATCTGCCGGCGGTACTGGAGTTCGTGTCGACGCAGCCGCCAGGCGAGGCGCGCGCTTTCCTCGGCGAGATGGCGCACATATTCAATGCCTTGTTCAATGCGTTGCAGGAACGTGCATCCCCGTACGCCAGCGTCCTCGGCGCGCTGCTCGAACTGGCGGGAGAGCAGGCGCGGCCGGTCAAGCTCGCAGTTGAACCGCCGCTGGACGATACCTGGGCCGAACCCCCCGTGTTTGACGGCTGCTCGTCGCAAGGACAGGCCCGGCCCGGTCAGCCGCAACCCATACGCATCATCCGCGGGATCAATGCCAGACAAGGAGTATCGTCATGAACGGCGTCCATGGTTTTCTTTTCCAGGTCTATCCCTATATCTGCCTGGTGGTTTTTGTGGTGGGCAGCCTGATCCGTTTCGACCAGAACCAGTACAGCTGGAAGAGCGATTCTTCACAGCTGCTGCGGGCCGGAACCTTGCGCTGGGGCAGCAATCTTTTTCATTTTGGCATTCTGTTCTTGTTCATCGGGCATCTCGTCGGCCTGTTCACGCCCCACAGCCTGTACGGAATCTTCATCAGCGCGGCAACCAAGCAGCTGCTCGCCGTGGTGGCGGGCGGGTTTGCGGGGCTGCTGTGTTTCGTCGGTCTGTCGCTGCTGCTCTACCGGCGCATCTTCGACCCGCGCATCCGCCTGACCAGTCACCGTACTGATCTCGCCATCCTGATCATACTGTGGGTGCAATTGACGCTGGGACTGATTACCCTGCCGTACTCGCTTGCCCACGCCGACGGCAGCGTCATGGTGCTGTTGGCAGACTGGGCGCAACGCATCATCACGTTGCGGCCGGTAGACGCCAGTGCTTTGGCAGTGCTGCCCTGGCCTTACCAGGTCCACCTGGTGTTCGGTATGACCATCTTCCTGCTGTTCCCGTTCAGCCGGCTGGTGCATGTGTGGAGCGGGTTTGCGACGCTGGCTTACCTCTTTCGTCCGCAGCAGGTGGTGCGCAGCCGCCGGCTGAATGTGCCGGTCGGCCACAACCAGCCGCAACAGCCCGGCACCGGCGTCTGAACAATCATGGAGCCGGCGATCATGAATACCGAGTCTGCCCTCGACTGTGCCGTGGCCAGTATCAACGGCGTGGCCCTGAGCCAGCGCGATGAAACCCTGCCCGCGGCAGAGTTGCGTCAGCGTGCCTGTACCGAACTGCTGCGCCAGGCGGCACAGTCCGCCGGTTTGCTGGCGGCGGATGACCCTGCTGCGGCTGATGGCGTGATCAGCGAGGCCGCAGCGGCCGCCATTGAAGCGCTGCTTGAACGCAGCCTTCCCGTTCCGGAGCCGTCGCTGGAGGATTGCCGTCGCCACTACGCGGCGCATGAAGGCAGCTACCGCACCGGGGAGCGTGTTCGCATGCGGCATATCCTGTTTGCAGTCACCCCGGGCGTGGATGTGGTGGCGTTGCGCAAGCGCGCCGAGATCGCCTTGCTGGATGTGCGCTGCCATGACGGGAATGCGTCCGGGGTTTTTGCCAGCGCCGCCCGGGAGTTGTCGAATTGCCCCAGTGCGGCTGCAGGTGGCGATCTCGGCTGGCTCAGCGCTGCGGATTGTGCGCCGGAGTTGGCCCGCGAACTGTTCGGGCATGCTGAGGTCGGCGTGTTGCCGCGCCTCGTGCACAGCCGCTTCGGCCTGCATGTGGTGGAGGTGCTGGAGCGCGAGCCGGGTCTGGTGCAGCCCTTCGCGTCGGTGCAGGGTGCGGTGGCGAATACGCTGCGCCAGCAGACCTATATGACGGCGGTGCGCCAGTATTTGCAGCTGCTGGCAGGCCAGGCTGTTGTCATCGGTGTGGATCTCGAGGCGGCCGATACACCGCTGGTGCAGTAATTGCGCGTTGCCAGGCCCCGCCTGATATTCCGGAGAATACAATCATGAATATTTCTAGTTTTGACGACCTGCTGCGCGCCGCACGCGCGCAGCCCGAGCCACAGCGGCTGCTGTTCGTATTTGCCGATGCCGCGCTGCCTGAAGATGCCACTACCGAACAGCGTGCCCGCTTTGAACTGGGCGAGGGCGGTGCGTTGATCCCGTTGATATCGGTGGACAAGCGGCCTGAGGAGCTGGACACATTTGCTGCGCTGGTTGAAGAGTCGCGGCAGTTCGGGCGGGACTGGGCCATCGTGTTTGTGGCGGGCTTGTCCGGGCGTGGCGGCCGCGCGCCGACGAGCGACGAGGCGGACCAGTCGTTGCAGCGCATGATTGAAGCCGTCAAGACCGGCGCCTTCGGTTCATTCATGCCATTCGACCGGCAGGGCAACCCCGTGCTGATCAACTGAGGCCTGGCCGTGGCCGGCTTCGCGCTGTGGAATCTGGGTTTTCGCCCGTTTTACCTGCTCGCCAGTGTATTCAGTGCCGTCAGCGTACTGTTGTGGGCGGCGCAATACTCGGGCTGGCTGCCGGCCGCCTATCTGCAAGGGCCGCTGTGGCACGGCCACGAATTGCTGTTCGGCTACACGCTGGCCGTCGTCGCCGGTTTTCTGCTGACGGCGGTGCGCGCCTGGACCGGCCAGCCAACGCCGGTCGGCGCGCCACTGATGGCCCTGGCGGCGCTGTGGGTGGCGGGACGCATGCTGATGTTGACGCCACTGGGCGCGCTGTCGGCCATCGTGAACGCGGCATTCCCGGTGGCGCTGGCCGCGGCAATCGCCATACCGCTTTGGCAGTCACGCAATGTCCGCAATTATTTCTTCGTCGGTCTGCTGCTGCTGATGGGCGCCCTGGTTGCCCTGCTGCACCTTGCCCTGCTGGGTATTTTTGAGTTGCCGCCACGTCTGAGCCTGGTGCTCGGGCTGGACGTGATGCTGTTCATCATGGTGGTCATGGGCGGGCGGGTCATTCCGATGTTCACCAACAACGGGGTGCCCGGCGCCGGTGCGACGCGCCATGCCTGGCTGGAGAAGCTGGCGCTGGGTTCGGTGCTGTTGTTGTTTATGGCGGATTTGCTGCAGTGGCCGTCCGCGATCGTCGCCGTGATCGCGCTGGGCGCTGCCCTTGCGCATGGCCTGCGCCTGTATTACTGGCGCTCCTGGCGCACCCTGTCGACACCGCTGGTATGGATACTGCATGCGGCCTATGCCTGGATCGTGATCTACCTCGCATTGCGCGCACTGTCGGGACCGGGCTGGCTGCCCGAATCCTATGCGATACACGCGCTGACCACCGGCGCGATCGGCGGTCTGACGCTGGGCATGATGACCCGCACTGCACGGGGCCACACCGCGCGGCCGCTGGTGGCGGACGGGTTTGAATTGACCTGCTTCCTGCTGATCCAGGGGGCGGCAGTGGCGCGTGTATTCGGCGTCATGGTGTCCGCTGCGTGGTATCTGCCGAGCATCCAGGCATCGGGCGTGCTGTGGGCCGCCGCTTTCGGCATCTACGCCGTGCGTTACTGGCCGGTGCTGACGCGACCACGGCTGGATGGCAAGCCGGGCTGACTGTTTTAATGAAAAAGTTGCCGGTAATGACGCGGAACCCCTCGAACGGTGCATATGCAGCGGCTGGGTACAGGCGGGGACTAGCGCGATGACCGAACGCATGGTGGCGTGGCAGTGCATCGGCTGCGGGCGGATCGAGGGGGCGCAGCCCTGCATTGGGATCTGTCAGGACCGCAAGGCGGAGTTCGTATATGCCGCCGAATACGACGAAGTTGTCGGCAAACTGGAGCAAGCGCACCACCGGCTTGATGTCCTGATCGCAGGTCTCAGAATGATTGCCGGCACAACACCGCACAATGATGGATGGGAGCGCAGTTATCGCGCAATGCAGGACCGTGCGCGCCGGATACTGGGAACCTTGGCTGCGCTCCCTCAGGCCGCACCGGCTGGATCAAACGATGCACAAGCGTAACCGGCTCTACGTCACCGTCGGTCTGATCTATGGCCTGCTGGGTGGTCTGCTGATGATCTTCAGGCTGATCGATCCGCAGTTTGTCCCTGGTAACGTGCTGCGCATCCACGGCCACATGATGCTGCTGGGTTTTGTGCTGATGACGATCTACGGCGTGGGTCTGCATGTCATTCCGCGCTTTGGCGGATATCCGCTGCGCTCTGAATTGGTTGCATCCATCCAGTTCTGGCTTGCCAACGCCGGGCTGCCCCTGATGATAGGGGGGTGGCTCCTTTACGCAGACTGGCTGGTGGCGCTGGGCGGCGCGCTTTCGGTCATGGCGATGACCTTGTTTGGCATCAATATGCTGCTGACGGTGCGCTGGCGGTCTCCGCTCGATCCGAGGTGAGCGATGGCCATCAGCGAGTATCGTGGTTGCGAGTTGCCGGAAGACCTGTGGTACGACCTCGACTATATCTGGGTCAGGCCGGAGCCCGACGGGCTTTATCGCATCGGTATCACCGATCCTTCGCAGACTATGGCCGGGCGCATACAGCATGTTTCGATCAGGCGGGTGGGCACCCATCGTCGCTGGAAAAAGCCTCTGGCCAGCCTGGAATCGGGCAAATGGGCTGGGGGAATACCAGCACCGTTCGACGGGGTCATCGTCGAGCGCAACCAGCAGGTGCTTGATCGCCCCGATCTGGTCAACATTGCGCCTTACACCGCCGCCTGGCTGGTGGTGGTCCGACCTGATGATCCCGGGCGCGCGCTGGAGCATCTTGTTACCGGCAGCGATGCGGTGGAGCAGCTCAAGGCCTGGATAGACCGCTACGATGTGCAGTGCATGCGCTGCTCGGACTGAATCCATGGGTCGTAAGCCATGAAAGTCGAACTGCTGGTTTCGGAATGGTGTCCGACCTGTCCGCAGGCGGAACGGGTCTGGAGTGTGGTTGCCGCAGAAAGAGAATTCGAATTCGCGGTCATTGATCTCGCGCAGCAGGAAGGGCGGGAGCTGGCACACCGGTTGCGCGTGCGTACGATCCCGGCGATCGTGATCGATGGCGAGCTGAAGGCGGTCGGAGTGCAGAGCACTGCAGAGGCGTTGTTGATGGTCGCTGCGTCACCAGTGCGGCACCGCGCATCGCCGCGTCATGCCGGGATGATGCTTTCATTGGACAACCGCTGGTTTGTGTCGACCGCAATGCTGTGCCTCATTGCGAGCGGCGCCTGGTTTGCATGGCATGGGGCCATTGTGGCGAGCGGTCCCCTGCGCGGGATCGGTCTGCATCTCTTTGGCGCCGGTTTCGTGCAATCCCTGATCTATGGATTGGGTGCACACATGTTGCCGAGATTCACGTCAAAGCCCATTGTCGCGGGGGTGTTGGCGTGGGTACAGTTCGCAAGCCACTGTGCAGGGGTGCTGCTGTTCATAGCTGCATTAACCGCTGATATCAGATGGCTGATGATCATGGGAGGAATGCTGCTATGGTTATCCCTCGCCATTTACTCTTGGCGCGTGTTGCCGGTGCTGTGGCCGGCAACCGCAAGAGGCGGTTCGATCAGGGAGACGGAGATTGCGCAATGAGCATGCTTGTCAACAGCAAGGCGATCGGCATGACTTTGTGCGGATGCGTGATGCCGCTTGCCGCAATGGACTTTAACATCGCGACGGTAATACCCGCGAGTCAGAACTGAATCAGCATGCCCGACGAAATTGTCAAACGGCTGCGGCGTTTCCAGACGCGTTATTTTCCGCGGCTGCGCAGCCAGTTCCGCGACCTGGTGGAACAAGGGCAGCGCCCCACGGTGCTGTTCATCGGTTGCTCGGACTCGCGGGTTCTGCCTTACCTGATCCTGGACAGCGGGCCGGGCGAGCTGTTCATCGTGCGCAACGTCGGGAATTTCGTGCCGCCTTACGACGCGTCCCACGGCTATCATGGCACTGCTGCAGCGGTGGAATTTGCCGTTCTCAATCTGGATGTCAGCGAGATCATTGTCTGCGGCCACAATCACTGCGGTGCGGTGCGCGCGCTCTATACCGATCTTCCGGCCGAAGCCAATCACATGGCGAAATGGCTGGATCTTGGTCGCGATGCGGTACTCCCGGTGACCTTGTCCGAGGAGGCGCTGCGGCGCACCGAACAGCGGTCGGTGGCCTTGCAGCTCGAGCGCTTGATGGACTATCCGATGGTGCGGCGACGGGTGGAGGAGGGACGCCTGTACCTGCGCGGCTGGCACTATCTGATCGAAGAGGGCAGGGTGCTGGTGCTGGATGTCGAAAGCGGACTGTTCGAACCGTTCGATGCAGCCCTCCAGGCGGCGCGGGCAAACGATCCGCTCGCCGGAGTCAATCTGTTGCCATGAGTGGCATCGCTTGTTGTATCGGGGCAGGCCGATCGACTACGCAGCTCTCAAGCTGATCCATGTGAGCTGCGTGGTCACGAGTTACGCATTGTTCGTGGTGCGTGGCGTGTGGATGATGCGGCAGTCGCCATTGCTCGGGCAGCGCTGG
>RPOR01000008.1 GCA_003820645.1 Betaproteobacteria bacterium | reverse complement strand
TGGCGAGCACTTGCCCGCTGTTGACATCGAGCAGCAGCCACGCCCTGGCTTCCACTGCCGGGGCGGCCGGTGCGGGGAGCTGTGCCCAGGCGGGCAGGGACAGAAAGCAACCGAGTACGACGGGAATTAAACGTTTCATTTGCGGAAAAGGCTTGATTATAACCGCGTGCCGTGACGCGCCACGACAACAGCACACAGGGCAGGAGACACGGCGGCATGGTTCGGGCTCCGTGCAGCGTCAGCCGTGGTCGCGATAGCGGCGTACCGCCGCGCGGAGGAACTCCAATTGTTGACTGAAACTGCGGCAGCGGCGGCAGATCAGCAGATGCAGGCGCAGGCGCAGGCTTTCGGACGGCTTCAACCGCCGGTCCTGGCCCTGCGACAGCAGGACCGAAGTTTCTTTGCAGGTCGGAATCATTTTTCGGGCTTCCCGAACCACTGCAGTTCGAGGCATTCGCGCAGTGTCAGGCGGGCACGATGCAGCAGAACCCAGCAGTTTGTCGCGGTGATATCCAGCGCCTTACAGATTTCCTCGTTCGGCATCTCCATGACTTCGCGCATCATGAATACGCGCGCGGTGCGCGCCGGCAGGCGCTGCACGCACAGTTCCAGTGCCGCCCAGAAGCGGCGGTTTTCGAGGGCGGCGTCGGGGTTGCCCCAATCTGCAGAAAAATCCCGCCAATGTCCGTCCCCGGCAAACAGCGCATCGACCGCATCGGCCTCTGCGGCGTCGTCGCCGCTACTCAGGGGCTGCTCACGGCTGTTGCGGCGCAGATGATCGATGATCTTGTGTTTGAGGATGCCGGTGAGCCAGGTGCGCAGGGACGACTTGCCGGAGAAGCGTGCGGCCCCTTCGATCGCGGCGAGCAGCGTTTCCTGAACGGCGTCTTCGGCCGCCGGATCGCGCAATTGCAGCCGCGCGTAACGCAACAGGTAGCCGCGTTCGCGCTCGATCGCAGCGTGGTCCGCGCCGGGCGCCTTGGGCTCCATATAAGATTAAAAAATATTTAAAAACAACGAGTTAATGAGTTTCTGCCGGCGCCGAGCCGCGCCGCGCGGGAGGCTCTTGAAAAGGTGCCCGGGACACCCATATTCGCTACAACGGCGCAAGGCGCCACACTTATCCAAGGAGCACAATCATGGCCAATCTTACCCGCTTCACCCCGTTTGACGATTCATTCGATGAACTGCTGCGCGGCTTTTTCGTGCGTCCGATGGCGTTTGAAGGCGCCCCACAGCCGGCGCAAGCCATCCGTGTCGACGTTACTGAAGACGAGCGTTCGTACACGGTGCATGCCGAAATTCCCGGAGTCAAAAAAGAGGACATTCATGTCACCATTGACGGGGAACAGGTTGCGATCAGCGCCGAAACCCGCAAGGAACGCGATGTGAAGGAAGGCGAACGGGTGCTGCGCGCCGAGCGTTACTACGGCAAGGTTTATCGCGCATTTACGCTGGGCCAGGCAGTGGACGATGAGAAAGCTGTCGCCAAGTACGCCGACGGTGTGCTGGAACTGACGTTGCCGAAGAAAGCTGTGGCAAACGCCAAGCGGCTGTCGATCAACTGAGTTAATCCCGCAGCGGTGGCAGGTCGCTGCACAGGTAACGGAAAAGCGGCAGGTCAAAAGACCTGTCGCTTTTTTTTTCGTCAGGTAGAATAAGTGAATCCTCACATTTACGCCGACTTTTCTGAGTATTTTTCTCTGATTCCGGCCTGACTCGTTCGCTGCCGATTTCCACTCCTTAACGGTTCCCGCGCATGCCACTTTCCGCTTCTTCCGCTGCCAGCAAGGCCAAAACCCTGGCCGAGGCACTGCCATATATCCAGCGCTTCCACGGCAAGACCATCGTCGTCAAATATGGCGGCAACGCAATGACCGATCCCGCACTCAAGGAGGGATTCGCGCGCGACGTGGTGCTGCTGAAGGTGGTCGGCATGAACCCGGTGATCGTCCACGGCGGCGGGCCGCAGATCGATGACCTGCTGAAGCGTGTCGGCAAGAAAGGCGAGTTCATTCAGGGCATGCGCGTCACCGATGCCGAAACCATGGATGTGGTCGAGATGGTGCTCGGTGGACAGGTCAACAAGGACATCGTCAATCTGATCAACCGCAACGGCGGCAAGGCTGTCGGCCTGACCGGAAAGGACGGCGGGTTCATCCGCGCGCGCAAGCTCAAGGTGCGCGGGCCGGCCGGTAGCGATGAACTGGTCGACATCGGCCAGGTGGGCGAAGTCGAGAGTATCGATCCGGCGATCGTCAACCTGCTGCACACCGAAGATTTCATTCCCGTGATCGCCCCGGTGGGCGTCGGTGCCAACGGCGAGTCCTACAACATCAACGCCGACCTGGTAGCAGGCAAAGTTGCCGAAATCCTCAAGGCGGAAAAACTCATCGTGCTGACCAATACGCCCGGTGTGCTCGACAAGGACGGCAAGCTGCTCACCGGCCTGACTGCGCGCAAGGTCGACGAGTTGTTCGCTGACGGCACTATCCACGGCGGCATGCTGCCCAAGATCGGTTCTGCGCTGGAGGCGGTGAAAAATGGCGTCAATACCTGTCACATCATCGACGGCCGCGTCGAGCATGCGCTGCTGCTGGAGATCCTGACCGACGAAGGCGTGGGTACGCTGATCAAGCGCCGCTGACCGCGGGGCCGGCATCTGTCATGACAACCGGCTTCGCGTGGATCTTTGATCTCGACAATACGCTGCACAATGCGACGCCGCATATTTTTCCGCATATCAGCCGCGCGATGACCGACTACCTGCAGCAGCACCTGCACCTTGACGCGGCGGCGGCCGGCGAACTGCGGCGCCATTACTGGCAACGCTACGGCGCAACACTGCTCGGTCTGATGCGCCACCACGGCACCGATCCCCGGCACTTTCTCTGGCATACCCACCAGTTTCCGGACCTGCGGCGGATGGTGGTCGGCGAACCGCTGCTGCGCCACGCGCTGCGTCGCCTCCCGGGGCGGAAATTTGTGTTTTCCAACGCACCGGTGCATTACGCGCGGGCGGTGCTCCGCGTGCTCGGTATCGCAGACCTTTTCGATGCGGTGTTCGCCATCGAAAGCGTGCGTTTCCGGCCGAAACCCGATGTCTACGGTTTTCTACGGCTGTGCCGCACGCATCATCTGCGGCCGCGACGCTGTATCATGGTCGAAGATTCGCTCGAGAACCTGCGCACCGCAAAGAAACTCGGGATGAAGACGGTCTGGATTTCGCAGGCGGAGCGCGTCCCGGGTTATGTCGATGTGCGGGTCGGCGGGATCACGCGGTTGTCCGCTGTCCTGCGGGCGCGCAACACCGCGCGGCAGTCCAACTACGCAGCAACCTTGTACTGAGGATCGCATGGCACGCAGTGGCGAACGCAAAACCCAGATTCTGCAAACCCTGGCACAGATGCTGGAAGGGCCGTCGGCAGAACGCATCACCACGGCGGCACTTGCTGCGCGCATTGAAGTTTCGGAAGCCGCCCTCTACCGGCACTTCAAGGGCAAGGCGGACATGTTTGCCGGTCTGATCGACTTCGTCGAGCAGACGCTGTTCTCGCTGATCAACAAGATCACCACCGAGGAGCAGAGCGGACTGCGCCAGACCGAGGCCATCATGACCATGTTGCTCGGTTTTGCGCAGAAAAACCGTGGCATGACGCGGGTGCTGATCGGCGATGCCCTGGTCAGCGAAGACGAGGCGCTGCAGGTGCGCATCAACCAGATCCACGATCGCATCGAAGCCGCGCTGAAGCAGGCGCTGCGTTTTGCGGCGACCCGCAACGAGATTGCCGCCGACGTCGACCTCGCGGCGCAGGCCAATGCGCTGATGAGCTTTGTCGCCGGCCGCTGGCACCAGTACGCCAAAAGCGGTTTTCGGCGTGATCCGGCAGAATTCTGGCAGCGTCAGTGGAAGCAGTTGATGGAAGGCGTGCTGGCCTAGAAAGCCTAGAATTTCATCGAAACCAGGAGGGAATCATGGCGGAAATCACCACCCAGCAGATGGCGCAGCTGATGATCGGCGTGGCGCGCTCACAACTGGCGCTGATCGATTCGATCGAGAATTCGAAGGCCGGGTTCAAGTTCACCCACGTCCGGCCGACGCTCGAGACCGCGTCGCGGATCCGCTCGAACCATGCGGAAACGCTGGCGGATTTTCCGTCGCGGCTGCTGCTGCAGATGCTGGGCCGCAACTCCCCTGACCTCGAGCGCGTGGCGCACGAACTCGAGACTCTGTGCGGCGGTATCAGCCCGGTGCCGCCCCGCGAAGGGACCGCCCCGGACACCGACGCCGCGTCACTGGATATGACCCAGAACTGATATCCGGTGGGCTAACCGCGCGCGGCGCACACCGGACAGGCCGGATCGCGCTGCAGCGTGACGGTGCGTACGGCCATGTCGAGCGCATCGAGCAGCAACAACCGGCCGGTCAGCGGTTCCCCGGCGCCGGTCAGGATTTTCAGTGCTTCGGCCGCCTGCATCGCCCCGATGATGCCGACCAGCGGGGCAAATACCCCCATCACCGCGCAGCGCACGTCCTCGGTCTCTCCGGCTTCCGGAAACAGGCAGGCGTAACACGGGGAACTCGCGCTGCGCAGGTCGAAGACCGCCAACTGGCCGTCAAAGCGGATGCCGGCGCCGGATACCAGCGGTTTGCGTGCCTGCACACAGGCGCGGTTGACCGCGTGCCGGGTCGCGAAATTATCGCTGCCATCGAGTACGACGTCGGCGGCGGCCACCAGGCGCTGCAGCTGGTCGCCCGCGACGCGTTCCGCCAGTGCAGTCACCCGGATCCCGGGATTGAGTCCGTGCAATGTGGTGCGCGCCGACTCGGCCTTGTTGATGCCGATCGCCGCATGCCGATGCACGATCTGGCGCTGCAGGTTGGTCAGGTCGACGCTGTCGCCGTCGCAGATCGTCAGCGTGCCAACGCCTGCCGACGCAAGATACAGGGCTGCCGGTGAACCGAGGCCGCCTGCGCCGATCAGCAGCGCGTGGGCGTCGAGCAGCCTCTGCTGGCCTTCAATGCCGATCTCCGGCAGCAGGATATGCCGGCTGTAGCGCAGCAACTGGTCGTCGTTCATGGAGTGAATCTATCTTTTGCGGCCGCCGAAAACAACAACGCCCGGCAAAGCCGGGCGCGATTGACGACAGATTCCCCGCTTAGTTGGTTTTGGTGCCGGGCCTGCTTTTCAGGAAGGCGACTGCCTGATTGAGTTCGTAGTCGTTCGGCGAGACGATTTCGCCGGGCTCCGGACGCAGTGTTTTCGGATCCACATCCTGCGGCCGCGCTCCGGGCACGAACCCGTATTTCTGCGCGGACATGGCCGCAGCTTCGGCCTTGTCCGCCGGTTTCTCCGCGGCCGCGCTCTCGGACAGGTGTTTGGTCAGGTCGGCTTCGCGCAGCTTGAGTGCAGCGCTTCCTGTTGCGCCATCGTCGAGCACAATGTCGGGCGTGATGCCCTTGGCCTGTATCGAACGCCCTTTCGGCGTGTAGTAGCGCGCCGTGGTCAGTTTGATGGCCGTGTTGTTGCCCAGCGGCAGGATGGTTTGCACCGAACCCTTGCCGAAGGTCTGCTGGCCCATGACTACCGCACGCTCATGGTCCTGCAGCGCGCCGGCGACGATTTCGGAGGCGGATGCCGAGCCGCCGTTGACCAGTACCACCATCGGTACAGTCTTCGCTTCCGCCGGCAAGCGCTTCAGGAAATCGTCCTGGTTGCGGCCGCGCAAGTAGTGTTCCGGGGTGGCGTTGAGTTTCATTTTTGCGTCCTCGGTGCGGCCGTCGGTATAGACCACCAGCGCATCCTTGGGCAGGAAGGCCGCCGATACCGCCACCGCGCCATTCAACAGGCCGCCCGGATCATTGCGCAGATCAAGCACGAGTCCCTTCATCGGTCCCTGGTTTTCCTTGAACATGCCTTCGATCGCGCGCGCCAGCGTGTCGCCGGTATGTTCCTGGAACTGGCTGACGCGCACATAGGCGTAGCCGGGTTCCAGCAGCTTGGATTTGACGCTCTGGATCTTGATCACCGCGCGGATCAGCGTCAGCACGATGGGTTTGGGCTCGCCCTTGCGCACGATGGTGAGCACGATCGGGGTGTCAGGTTTGCCGCGCATGCGCTTGACCGCATCGCTGAGCGTCATGCCCTTGACCGAACTGTCATCCAGTTTGACGATCAGATCGCCGGCCTTGACCCCGGCGCGCGAGGCGGGCGTATCGTCGATCGGCGACACCACGCGGACAAAACCGTCTTCCATGCCGACTTCGATGCCGAGGCCGCCGAACTGGCCCTGGGTGCCGACCTGCATTTCCTTGAAGGCTTCCTGGTCGAGATAAGCGGAGTGCGGATCAAGCCCGGTCAGCATGCCGTTGATGGCTTCGGTGATCAGTTTCTTGTCTTCTACGGGCTCGACATAGTCGCTTTTGACGCGGCCGAAGACTTCGGTAAACGCGCGCAATTCCGCGATCGGCAACGGCAGCGATGCGGTCTCGCGCTGGGCGATCGCCGAGTAATTGAGACTGATCGCGACGCCGACCAGCACGCCGGCGATGATCAGACCTATCTGGTTGAATCTACTGCGCATTTAATGCTCCTGCCGCAAATCGCGGCTTGTTTGACCGCTAACGTAACTTGACCCAGGTAAGGGGGTCGAAAGGCCTGCCTTCATGACGCATTTCAAAGTATAAACCCGATTCCGGATTGCCGCCGCTGTTGCCGACGGTGGCGACGGCCTCACCGCTGCGAATGACATCGCCGACCTGCTTCAGCAGTGCTTCCGCATTGGCATACAAGGTCATATAGCTGTCACCGTGGTCGACGATCAACAGGTTGCCGAAGCCGCGGAGCCAGTCTGCATACACCACCCGCCCGTCAGCCACGGCCCGCACGTCTTCCCCGGTTCTGGCGGCGATGAACAGCCCCTTCCAGGTCACACCCCCGTCTGCACGTGGACTGCCAAACCGGTTGCCAAGTTCCCCACGCACCGGCAAGGCAAGCTGGCCGCGCAGCGCGGCGAACGGGCTGCCGTCGCTCCGGCTCGATGGCAGCGCGTCGTTGCGCGGGCGCCCGGTCGCTGCCGGCTTGCGCACCAGTCTGGTCAACTGGTCAACGAGCCGAGTCAGCCGGTTTTCATTGGCCTGCAGGGCGCGCATTTCGCGCTGCTGGGTACGGATGTCGCGCGATACCCGCGACAGTACCGCGGCACGCGCGCGCTTTTCCTGCTCCAGGCGGCTTTTCTGTGCGGCCTGGCCGGCGGCAATGCGTGCGATAGCCGCAGCTTCGTCCGCGATCTCCGCCTGCAACCGGTCGATTTCGCGCAGGTTGTCGCGCAGGCCGTCGACCAGCGCGGCGCGGGCGCGGGCGATATGCGCGAGATAATGCAGCTGGCGCGCGATGGTGTTGGGATCCTCGCGGCTCAACACCAGGCGCAGGGCGTCGGGCTGCCCCTGCAGATATTGCTGGCGCAGCATCCGGCCCAGCAGATCCTGCTGGGCGCGCAATGCCATCGCGGTGTCCTGTGACGATTTTCGCAATCTGCCGAGCTTGGCCTTGGAGTCACGGGCCTGGCGGTCCAGCTGGCGTAATTCGCGGTTGGCTTCCGAGATGGCCTGCTCGGACTCGCGCAGCGCATCCGAAACCTCGGACTTGGTTTCTTCCGACGCGGCAAGCTTTTTTTGCAGCGCTGAAATCCGTCCGCGCAGTTCGCGCAGTTCTTCCTGGGTTTGTGCGGCGGTCGCGGCACCGGCCGCAGCCGGTGCCAGCGCCAGCAGGGCCAGCAGCAGGCGCGCGGTGCGCGTCACGCAAACTCGAGCAGCGAGTGCCCCGTCATTGCCGCGGGCTTGGGCAGACCCATGATTGCCAGCAGCGTGGGTGCGACATCCTGCAGTGCGCCGCCTTCGGCGATGCGTGCCTTGCGCCCGATATAGAGCAACGGCACCAGATTGAGCGTGTGCGCGGTATGCGGCTGGCGGGACTCCGGATCACGCATGGTTTCGGCATTGCCGTGATCCGCGGTGATCAGCACTTCGCCGCCGATTTCGCGCATGGCTTCGACGATCCGCCCGATGCACTCATCGAGCACCTCGATGGCGCGGGTCGCTGCAGCCAGGTTGCCGGTGTGCCCGACCATGTCGCCGTTGGCATAGTTGCAGACGATGGCGTCATAACGGCGCGACTTGATCGCGGCCACCAGCCTGTCCGTAACTTCGCGCGCGCTCATTTCCGGCTGCAGGTCGTAGGTGGCGACTTTGGGCGACGGCACCAGGATACGGTCTTCGCCGGCGTATGGCGTTTCCACGCCGCCATTGAAGAAATAGGTGACATGCGCGTACTTTTCGGTTTCGGCGATGCGCAGCTGGTGCAGGCCCTGTTTGGACAGATATTCGCCGAAACCGTCGCGGATCTGCTGCGGACCGAAGGCCGCCGGAATGTGGCTGAAATCGTCGCCATAGCTGGTCAGCGTGCAGAAATAACCGAGCCGCGGGGTGCGTTTGCGCGCAAAGCCCGAGAAACCGGGGTCGGTCAGCGCTGCCGTGAGCTGGCGCGCGCGATCGGAGCGGAAATTCATGAACACCACCGCATCGCCGTCGTTGATGCGCACGGCGGGCCTATCCGCGGCTACGATGGCGGTGGCCTTGACGAACTCATCGGTTTCGCCGCGCGCGTAGGCCGCTTGCAGGCCGGCGAGCCCGTCGGGTGCGGAAAACTGCGCAATGCCATCGACAATGAGGTCATAGGCAGTCTGCAGGCGCTCCCAGCGCTGGTCGCGGTCCATCGCGTAATAGCGGCCGCAGATCGAGGCAATGCGGGTCTGCCCCAGCACTGCGCATTTCTCCTGCAGCGCCGTCAGCGAGGCTGCGGCGCTTTCCGGTGGCGTATCGCGGCCGTCGAGGAAGGCATGCACATAGACCTGTTGCGCGCCGTTCTGAGCGGCGAGGTCGAGCAGCGCGTGAATCTGCGATTCATGGCTGTGCACGCCCCCCGGCGACAGCAGGCCGAGCACATGCAACGCACCATAGCGGGACTTGTCGATCGCGGCGTGGAATACGGCGTTGCCGGCGAACTCCCCGGTTTCGATCGCATGCTCGATTTTCGTGTAGTCCTGGTAGACCACGCGGCCCGCGCCGATGTTCATGTGGCCGACTTCGGAATTGCCCATCTGCAGGGCCGGCAGTCCGACCCATTTTTCGGACGCATCGATGACCGTATGCGGGCAGGTTTTCCACAGAAAGTTCCAGTGCGGTTTGCGCGCCTGGCAGATGGCATTGTCGTCGCAGGCCTCGCGGTAACCGAAGCCGTCGAGGATCACCAGCAGCGCTGGGGTTATGTTCATGATTTTAATGGCAATTTAAGAATATTATGATACAGTATAATTCTAGTTCATTTCACCAGATCCGGGCTGCACGGGGAGACTCATGACCGATTTAGTCGCAGTGCGCGAACAGTTGCTCGAACGGCAGGAGCATATAGACCAGGCTTCCCGCGCGTTGAAGGCAATGGCCCATCCGCTGCGTCTGAAGATACTGTGCGTGCTCGGCGGCGAAGAAGTCAGCGTACAGGAAATCGTCGATTGCGTTGGCACGTCCCAGAGCAACATTTCCCAGCATCTTGCCATCCTCCGCGAAAAGGGCGTGCTGCGCACGCGCAAGGACGCCAATCGCGTGTTCTACCGCATCAGCGATGAGCGCACGCTGACACTGATCGGCATGATGCGGGAAATGTTTTGCGGGCCGGACAAGTAACGGGTCGTTGCTGTCCGCTGCCGGCGTGTTCCGCCAAAGGGTGTTTGCTGCCGCGCTGGCGCAGTTGAACCCGGATGGTGTCAGCAGCCCCAGGCATGGCGGGTTGGCCCGCTGCGAATACCCGGCGGCCGCCGCCGAATTCCACCGGGACCTGGCGTGGCTGGCCGGCTGCGACCCGGAGCCTTGCCGTCCTCTGATAGAATCCGCCGTTCCCGTCCCGGGACAAAGATGACTGGTTCCATGGAAGCGTTCTTCGTTTTTCTGCAAAAAAGCCCGTTCAACATGATGCTGTTCGGCGGCGCGGTGGCCACCGGCGTGATGCTGTTGTGGCCATTGGTGATGCGACCGTTCCGTGCCGGCCGCGAAGTCAGCGCGGTCGAAGCCGTGCAACTGATCAACCGCAAGGACGCGCTGGTGATCGACGTGCGCGATACCGGAGAATTCGAGGCCGGGCATATTGCCGGTGCCAGGCATGTGCCGGAAAAGCAGCTCGCCGAGCGCCTCAAGGAAATGGAAAAATTCAAGGGCCGGCCGCTCATCGTCGTGTGCCATTCCGGCATGCGTTCCAGTGCCGCCGTGCAGGTGCTGCGCCGCAATGGTTTTAACGAAGCCGTCAATCTGACCGGCGGCATCGCTGGCTGGCAGCAGGCCAGCCTGCCGCTCGAGAAAAGATAACCCGGGGCAGGACCGTCATGGCAAAAGTCCGCATGTATTCCACCGCTGTCTGTCCTTATTGCCAGATGGCCGAACGGCTGTTGCGTGAAAAGGGTGTGACCGAGATCGAAAAGATCCGCGTGGATCTTGATCCGGCGCAGCGCAGCGAGATGATGGAAAAAACTGGGCGGCGCACCGTGCCGCAGATCTACATTGGCGAGACCCATGTCGGCGGCTACGATGATCTGTCTGCGCTCGACCGCGCCGGCAAGCTCGATCCGCTGCTCGCGGCATGACAGGCTCCTCGTCGACAAACCGCAATTCCTGAGGAAATCGAGCAATGAGTGAGCAGCAACAGCCGCAGTTCGGTATCGAGAAGATTTATCTGAAGGACCTGTCGCTGGAAATTCCCAACGCGCCACAGGTATTCCTCGAGCGCGAGACCCCGCAGATCGAGATCAGCGTCCACAACGGCGCCGGCGCCATCGACCAGGCCGGGCTTTATGAGGCCGTGCTCACGGTCACCGTCACCGCCAAGCTCAAGGACAAGACGGTATTTCTGGTGGAAGTCGGGCAGGCCGGGATTTTCCGGATCCTCCACCTGCCGCCGCAGGAACTCGATGCGGTGCTCGGCGTATTGTGTCCGAACACGCTGTTGCCCTATGCGCGCGAAGCGGTGGCGAGCGTGATGGCGCGTGCGGGATTCCCCCCGGTGCTGCTGCAGCACATGAATTTCGATGCGGCCTACCAGGAACGCATGCGCCAGTTGCAGCAGGAGCAGGCGGCGAAGGCCGGCACGCCAAGCTGAAGTCGCATGGTCATGACGCGCGCGCTGATCACTGCGGCGGTTCTGGTTTTCGGCCAGACCGTGGTGGTCGCGGGTGCCGCGGAATTCCGTTCCGCCGCCGATGCTGCAGTGATCCTCTACGATGCGCCATCGGTGAAGGCGCGCAAGCTGTACATCGTCAATCGCGGGTATCCGCTGGAAGTCGTGGTCCAGGTCGAAGGGTGGTTAAAGGTCCGCGATGCGGCCGGCGCCTTGTCCTGGGTCGAGGCCAAAGCGCTGGACAATGCGCGCAGCGTGTTGCTGAAGGCGGCGGCGACGGTGCGGCAGAAACCTGCCGATGACGCGCCTGTCGCATTCGAAGCCCAGCGCGACCTGCTGCTGGAGATGGTGGAGGGCGCAAATGCCGGCTGGATACAGGTCAGACACCGCGACGGTACCGCCGGTTACGTGCGTGCCGTGGATGTCTGGGGCGGCTGAGCACAATGGCTTCCGGCACGGCAGTGCCTGCAGGTGTCTGTTCGCAACCGCTGTCTTCCGCCAACGCTGAATCATGAATATCACGGTACTCGGTGCCGGCGCCTGGGGTACTGCGCTGGCGATCAATCTCGCGGCCCGGAACACGGTTACGCTGTGGGCGCGTGACCCGCTGCAGGTCGACGCGATGCGCGGTCGCGGCACCAATGAACGCTACCTTCCGGGCTGTGCGTTCCCCGCAGCATTGCGTCTGGATGCGGACCTGCGTCGCGCGCTTGCCGGCAGCGACTATGTGATTGTCGCCGTGACGGTTGCGGGTTTGCGGGCGACGCTGCGTGCGATCCGCGACTTGCGCTGCGATACGCCGGTGATCTGGCTGTGCAAGGGTTTCGAGCGTCCGGACGCCCGCCTGCCGCACGAGGTTTTTGCCGAGGTAATGAGCGCCGGTGCGAGTGGCGCCGTGCTCTCGGGTCCGAGTTTTGCACAGGAGGTCGCTGGCGGCCTGCCGACTGCGCTGACGCTGGCGGCGGCTGACCATGCGCTGGCGGTAGCCGCAGCGCAGGCGTTGCACGGACCGACGCTGAGGGTTTATTCGAATGACGACGTGATTGGTGTCGAGGTCGGCGGCGCGGTGAAGAATGTAATCGCGATCGCTGCAGGTGTTTGCGACGGACTGGGCCTCGGTCTTAATGCGCGTGCGGCATTGCTGACGCGCGGACTCGCGGAAATGACGCGCTTCGGAGTGGCACTGGGTGGTCGCGCGGAAACCTTCATGGGCCTGGCCGGGGTCGGTGATCTGATCCTCACCTGCACCGGTGACCTGTCGCGGAACCGCCGGGTTGGCCTGGCGCTCGCGCGTGGCGAAGCTGCGGCTAACGTGCAGGCCGGGCTCGGCCACGTCGCCGAAGGGGTGTTCACCGCCGGCGAAGTGCGGCGCCGCGCCCACGAGCGCGGCATCGACATGCCGATTACCGATGCGGTATGCCGGGTCCTGGAAAGACCCGGGAGCGCTGCCGAGGTTGCCCGCGAAATGCTTGCCCGCGGTGCCAAGCCCGAGCATGCAGCGCCGACCCCCGACCGTTAGTAGCGACGCATACCCTCAACTGCCGTCGCTGAAGCCGCATTGGCGCCAGGCTTCGTAGACGACGATGGCGACAGTGTTCGACAGATTCAGGCTGCGGTTTCCGGCGCGCATCGGCAGACGCAGCCAGTGCGCGGCGGGTATGGTGTCCAGCACGTAAGCCGGGAGGCCACGGGTTTCCGGCCCGAACACCAGCACATCATTCGCGGCGTACTGCAGCGTGTCGTAACGCACGCCGCCACGGGTGGTAATGGCCAGCAGGCGGTGCGCGCCAAAATGCGCATGGCAGGCGGCCCAGTCATCGTGCAGGGTCAGCGCGGCGCGCTCGCGATAGTCCAAGCCCGCGCGCGCCAATGTCCGGTCGCGCAGCGTAAATCCCAATGGCCTGACCAGGTGCAGCCGGGCGCCGGTGTTGGTGGCCAAGCGCATCACGTTGCCGGTGTTGGGCGCAATTTCCGGTTCGAACAACACGATGTCGAACATGTGGGATTCCCTGTTATCGCGTCTCCGATTATCCACGAGCGGCGGGCTGACACCGATCAGGCGCTCGGCCAGCGGGTGGCTGGTGTGCGATCACCGTGATCCGGGCTCCGTGGGGAATCGCTCAGGGGCTACAGCCATCGCAGCGTTTAAATCCCGTCACGGCGATCCGCGCTGTCGAGTTTTCGACGAAGCATGAGCGATAGCCGTGTGTGCTTAGTCACGGAATTCACATCGTCGATCGGCCATGAGCGGTGCGGGGTACATGATGAATACAACACTTCACTTTAAGCTAATTTCTCAATATATTGATCTTTAAGGATTTTTATGGAAAAATTACGAATCCTGTATGAGATCTGGTACGCATCGTGCCTAGCAAGTCGGCATCAAGGTTCTTTTTGTTAACTAGGCTGAGGAAGGAGTAATCACATGAGCATTCGAAAATATTTGCGTGGCTTGATCGCGGTTGCGCTGTTTACCGGCATCACCCCAGCGGCCCACGCGGCAACTGCATCGGGTAATTTCAACGTCACCGTCGCATTGACCTCGGCGTGCACGGTGGGCGCAATCGGCGACCTGGCTTTTGGCACCTATACTGCTTTTGGTGCTGCAGTTAATGCGACACCGGTTACGGCGAATTTCAGCTGCACGCGCGGATTGACGGGTATTACGGCAAATTTTGACACTGCGGCGCCCGATTCCACTGCCGCGGCCGCGAACACCAATGCCGTCGGCGCGGGCGTGATTCAAGGGCTGCAATATTCCATTACCGCGACGCCACAGACGGTCGTTGCAGGAACTGCTGCGACAGCAGCTTCGATTGGTACCGCGGATACCGTCCCTTTCGAGATTACGGGCACTATCGCCGCCAATCAAGCGGGTAATCCGGCGCAAAATGCGTCACCACAACTGCGCACGCTGACCATCAACTTCTGAACGGTGCATGAACATGGACCCGGACTATTGGGTCAGTCGGAGTAACGGCGGTTGAAAACGGTCATCGCACCGGTGAGTAAACGCGGGCTGGGTCATGCGCTACGTTTAGTGCTCGCCAGCGTGCTCATGCTGGGAGCCGCGGTGGGCCATGCCGGTCAGACGAGCGGCCAGTTCCATGTGACGGTCTCCCTGCAATCGGCCGGAACAATGCCCGAATCGGCATTCTGTCAAACGGATCCCGGTGGCCTCGCCTTTGGTGCCGTGGCCACCATCGTCTGCGCGACCGGTGCGGTGGTGGATATTGCCCCGGGGCGCGCCGGGGCGCCGTTGTCGCCGATGCACGGTGGCGCTTACCGTTTCGTGACCGAGGTCTGGCGATCGGGCAACCGGTTTGAAACTGTGGACGTCAGCCCGGGGATCGGCACCACGACCCTGTGGCGGGTGGTCCACCTGGCCAATCGGGATTACCTCGAAATGACAGTCGCCTGGTAATGATCATGAGAACCTCGGCCGCAGTCGCAAGCAACGGTCCGAGCCGTCTTCTGAACGGCGGCGTTTTGTGTTTGTTAATGGCGACGTTGCCCCTGCCCTCGGCGGTGGCGGGCCAGTTTTCGGTCACACCGGTACGCCTCTACATGACTCCGCAGGACCGCGCGATAGCGGTGACGGTGACCAATGAAGGAGATCAGCCGCTGGTCATGCAGGCAGATCTGTATTTATGGAAGCAAAAACCCGGCGGCGCCGACGAGCTTACGCTGACCGAAGACATCTTTTTGTCGCCCCCGATCATCAAACTTGCGCCGAGGGCGCGGCAGGTGGTCCGGCTGGCGCGACTGAAGACGGCGATGCCGACCGAACAGCTGACTTACCGCATGATCGTGCGTGAAGTACCTGAAGCGGTACCGGCGAAAGACAACTTGCAGGTGCAGCTGGCACTGGCTTTTTCCATCCCGGTTTTTATTACGCCGCCACGCGCCAAAGCGCAACTGGTTTGTGGTGGCGTCGAAAGGGTGGCGCACAACACGATCAAGACCGTTTGTGAAAACAGCGGGAATGCCCACGCCTATCCAATCGCGTTTTCGTTGGTGGCGGACAATGGTCAAGAAGTTGCCAACCGGGACTCCGGCGCGTATCTCTTGCCTGGCATCAAGCGTGATTTTGAAATCAAGCGCGCCGACGGCAACATCCCCGGCGGCAAGGCCAAGCTCTCCGTGACATTGGTGGACGGGTCCAAGCAAAGCTACAACGTGACCATCCCCGATATGCGGCCCGTCGCGCAATAGATTGCTGATATTCCATCGGTGCCTATTATTTCTGGCCTTCTCTTCTGTTGCGTGCATCGTCCACGCAACCGGACAACCTGCCTCGCCGGCTGAGCCGCGTTCTGTAACTGAATCGCCGTTGCGTCTGCGCATGTCGCCGGCGCCCCTGATGTCGGCCACACCGGATACAGCGGCAATGCCCGCGGTCCCGGCAGCGGCCAGTCGCGCCCGAAGTCCCGAGCCGCCGCTGCATTTGCGCCTCGCTCAGGAAGTCAAGCCGCCAGAGGGCAGGATGCCGGCCATCGCCCGGCCTGGTGATGATCGCGTGACTCCGCTGGAAGTCATTGTCAATGGCGCGAAAAGCGGGACCTGGCTGCTGTTGGAGCGCGCGGGCGAACTCTACGCGCCACGCGATGCGTTCGCAGAGTGGCGGGTGACCCTGCCTGACGGTGTGCCTGCGATCAATTTCCGCGGCGAGGCGTATTTGCCGCTATCCGCCGTACCGGGCTACCGTGTCAGGCTGGACGCCGCCAACCAGGCGGTGGAATTGCTGTTTTCGCCGGATGCCTTTGCCGCGACACGGCTGACGCAACCGCTGTTGAAGCGGCCGGTGGTCAGCCCGGTGCTGCCCAGCGTATTTTTCAATTACGACCTGAGCTACACCACCTCCGCGCTGCGCGAGGCCCCTTCGACACAGGATCTGGGGCTGGTCACCGAACTGGGGTTTTCAACGGGGTGGGGCGTCCTGACCAGTACCGCGGTGGGGCGTAATCTGACGGGCGACAATACCCTCGGCCTGCCGCGCACTTTTACGCGCCTGGAAACCACGTTTACCAAAGACTTCCCCGACAAAAACCACACCTTGCGCCTGGGCGACACCACCTCGCTGGGTGGCATGCTGGGGCGCGATTTCTATTTTGGCGGCATCCAGTACGGCACCAACTTCGCATTGACGCCGGGATTCATCAGCCAGCCGCTGCCCATTTTCCGCGGTTTGTCCGAGGCGCCGTCGACCGTCGAGTTGTATGTCAACGATGTGCTGCGCCAGAGCTCCAGAGTGCCGACCGGGCCGTTTACCGTCGGCAACTTTCCACTGATGACGGGCGGGGGACAGGCGCAGCTGGTGGTGCGCGATGTCTTGGGGCGGGAGACGGTGACAACCATACCGTTCTTCACCAGCGCGCGGTTGCTGGCCGCCGGGCTCGACGAATGGCGCGTCGAAGCAGGGGGCGTGCGACGAGACCTCGGCACGGACAGCAGCAATTACGACACCGGCTTTGTCAGCGGCACGTGGCGTCACGGCTATAACGATGCGTTGACGCTGGAAGGCCGCGCCGATGCGGGCACGCAGTTGCAAACATTATGGTTGGGCGCGGCATCCGCGCTCCCCGGCCAGTTTCTGGGCAAATTCGGTTGGGTCGGGAGCCAGGATGACCGCCGGGGCAGCGGCGGTGCGTGGTTGCTGGGCCTGGAACGCATCGGTTTGCGCAGCAGCCTGCAGGTCCAGGTCAAGGAGGCGACGCGCGATTTTCGCAACCTGGCGCTGGACGAGACGGTGTTGCCGACCCGCCAGGAAGTGGCGGGCAACTGGACGTACACGACCGACGGCGTAGGCACGTTCGGCCTGGGTTTTGCGAGCATCGACCGCTATGATTTCGAGCGCGTGACGACCGCTTCATTGAACCATACGATACGCATCGGCGCGCGCGCCAGCCTGATCCTGAACGCAACCCGCGCCATCGCCGGTGCCAGCGCCAATTTCGTCGGGGTTACGCTGATCGTGCCCATGGGCGGGTATCGCATTGCCAGCGTCAACGCGGCAGTGCGCGAGGGGCAGAATGATCTGTATGCGACGGTGTCGGAGAGCCCCGCCAATGACGCCGGCTTCGGCTGGCGCCTGCTGGCCGGGCAGCAGCAGGACCGTGAGCGTGCGGAGGCCGGCGCGACTTACCTCGGACGCTACGGCCAGGTTTCGGGCGAGGTCAGCGCCGGGCATGATCAGACCTCGGTGCGACTGGGTGCGACCGGCGGGCTGGTGTTCGCCGACCGGCACCTGTTTGCGACCCGCCGCCTCGACCAGAGTTTTGCCGTGGCCGAAGTTGCGGGTTATGGCAGGGTCGGAATCGGTTTGGGCGGCCAGGTCCTGACCCACACCGACGCCGATGGCATCGCGCTGATTCCGCGGTTAATGGCTTACCAGGACAACTCGGTGCGCGTCGATCCGAACGAGTTGCCGATCAGCGCGGAACTCGACTCGATCGAGCAGATTGCGGTACCGCCGTGGCGCAGCGCGGTCAAAGTCGTGTTTCCGGTGCGCACGGGTCAGGGGGCTCTGCTCAGGATCGTATTCGATGACGGCGATGTCGCGCCCGCCGGCGCAATCGCGAAGATCAAGGGCGACAACCAGGAATTTTATGTGGCGCGGCGCGGCGAAGCCTTTGTCACCGGACTGCAGCCCACCAATCGCGTGCTGCTAAACTGGAAAAATCAGCAATGCGAATTTGAAGTGAGGCTGCCCGCGGCAACACCGGACGAAATCCCGCGGGTGGGGCCGTTGCTTTGCACAGGGGTGGCACGATGAGATCGACATGGGCGCGGCTGCTGCAGGTCGCGATATTGCTGCTGGTGGCCGGTAGTGCGCAAGCGGCGACTTTTGCCTGCAGCCTGGGCACAGTGCCCAACTACACCCAAATCTATTCGGATGTGAGCAATTCCTCGACCGCACTGTCGGTAACGGTGTCGTGCACCAAGTCAGGCGGTGGCGGGGGACTCACCTTTGACTACACGGTGATTCCCAACAATGGTCTGAATCCGAGTGGTGCGCAGAATCGGGCCACGGGTGCGGCAGGAAATATAAACTACGATCTCTATACCGACAGTTCCTGCACAATCCCGTGGAGTGGTGCGGGTACCTTCAGCTTTGCCGGCGGCAAAGGCGGTGCTACGATTTCCCAAACCTTGAATTATTTCGGCTGCGTACCCGCAGCGCAGCCGGGTTTCCCGTCGGCGGGATCTTCCACCGACCTCGTCAGCATGACCCTCGCGATTGTGACTACGGGCGCCATCACCGTAACCGGCACAAATCCGCAAAGTTTCAATGTCACGATCAATGTGAATCCCAGGTGCACGTTTTCGACGCCGCCGGGAACCGTGAATTTCGGCACTTACACCGCCTTTCAAGGCAGTGCGAATCTTGCCAACACGACATTCAGTACGACGTGTACCAATTTGACACCGTACACGCTGTCGCTCGATGCCAATAGCGGCGCGGTCAGCGGCCTGAATTATTCCCTCTTGCTGAACACGACCAGCAGCGGCGGCGTGCATCCGTTCGGGCCCGTCCCGGGCACGGGTTCCGCGCAGACCTATTACATCAACGGTACCATGCCCGCGAACCAGGCGGGTACCTGTGCCGGTGCCAGCTGCGCGGGGACCAATGTGCACACCCTGACCGTCACCTACTGAGTCATCACAGGGAGCCGCGATCCGCGGCACTCGGCAGTCGTGCAGGGATTGGTGCCGCACCAGCAGCGGCTTCGATCCCGAGCCGCCGCCTTTGCCGACCGGCACTTGCGTCGCTGCCCTGGCTGTTGCGGTTGCTTATCGGCTGACGGTGCGCGCGATCACGTAGCCGGTGACCGTGGCCGCGCCGGCGCGTTTCAGGTTGCGTGCCAGTTCGCTGAGCGTGGCGCCGGTGGTCAGCACATCATCGACCACCGCCACGTGGTAACCTGCGACATCACCGGCGACGACAAACGCGGCGCGGATGTTTTTGCGGCGCTCTTTCCAGGGCATGCGGGTTTGCGGCGGCGTATCCCGTGTTTTTACGCACAGGCTGGCCTCAATCGGTACATGGAGCGTGCGCCCGATGTGGCGCGCCAGTTCCAGCGCCTGATTGAAACCGCGTTCGCGCAGGCGTTGCGCCGACAGCGGCATCGGCACGATCAGGTCCGGCGACGGCTGCACACGACTGGCCAGCAGTGCCGCCAGCGCCGTTCCCACCGGCAGCCGCCCGCCATACTTGAAGGACTGGATCAGGCCCGCGATCGGAAACGTATAACGGCATGCCGCGATCACGCGGTCGTAATGCGGCGGTTCCGCGAGACACTGTCCGCACAGCCCCGCTGCCGGCAGCGGGTGCGCGCAGCTGGTACAGGCGGCGTCGGTGAGCCAGGGCAGGTCGGCGCGACAGCCGGTGCAAAGGCTGGCGCCGGTGGCCGCGGCCCCGCACAGCAGGCATTGCGCCGCCAGCCCTTTGCGCCGCAATTCGCGAACGCTGTTAAGTAGCGGCGCCGCCAGATTTGACAAAAGGCTGCGCATCTGCGAGGATAATGTCGTATAACTCATTGTTTTTATTGATATTTTATTTTAACGAAATTTGTGGCCATGGATACATTGACGATCAACGACCGCGCTCCGACTCCCGCTGACACACCGCGCTGGACGGTTGCTGCCATCGAGGCGTTATTCGCGCTGCCGTTCAACGATCTGCTATTTCGAGCGCAGCAGGTGCATCGCGCGCATTTCGACCCCAACGCCGTGCAGTTGTCGACGTTGCTGTCGATCAAGACCGGCGGGTGCGCGGAAGACTGTGGCTACTGCCCGCAGGCGGCGCGGTATCACACCGGCGTCGAAAACCAGGAGACATTGTCGGTCGAAGAGGTGGTTGCTGCAGCGCAGGAGGCACGCGAGAAGGGTGCGACCCGGTTCTGCATGGGCGCAGCGTGGCGCGGACCGAAACAGCGCGATCTCGACCAGGTCGTGGCCATGGTCAGGGCCGTGCGCGGCCTGGGCATGGAGACCTGTGCGACGCTGGGCATGCTGAAACCCGGCCAGGCCGAGCAGCTGCGCGACGCGGGCCTCGACTATTACAACCACAACATCGATACCGCGGCGGACAATTACAGGAATGTGATCACCACCCGCACCTACGATGATCGTATCGACACGCTGGCGCAGGTGCGCGAAGCCGGACTGCATGTCTGCTGCGGTGGCATTGTCGGCATGGGCGAGACGCGCGCGGCGCGCGCGACGCTGATTGCGCAGCTGGCGAACATGGAACCGTATCCGGAATCGGTGCCGATCAACAATCTGGTGCAGGTGCCGGGTACGCCGCTGCACGGTACCGCAGCGCTCGATCCGCTGGAATTCGTGCGCACCATTGCCTGTGCGCGCATTACCATGCCCAAGGCTATGGTACGCCTGTCCGCGGGTCGCCAGCAGATGGGCGACGCGGTGCAGGCCTTGTGTTTCCTCGCCGGCGCGAATTCGATTTTTTATGGCGAGAAACTGCTGACCACCGGCAATCCCGATGTCGACAACGACCAGGCGCTGTTTGCACGGCTGGGCTTGCAGCCGATGAGTCCGGCTGCCGCGTAGCGGCTGCGCCGGCTTGGCCGGCGCCTGCCGATCTGCCCCTCGCTCTCCCCCCGTCCTTTACTTCATTTTGTCACTGCACGCCGAATTGGCCGCCGAACTGGCAGCGCGCGAAGACCAGGGCCTGCGCCGTACACGGCGGCTGCTGGAGTCGCCGCAGCGGGCGCAGGTCACGGTCGACGGTCGCGATTACATTGCGTTCTGTTCCAACGATTATCTGGGACTTGCCGCCGATTCGCGCCTCGCACAGGCCGCCAAGGCGGGCATCGACCGCTATGGTGTCGGCGCCGGCGCATCGCACCTGATTCTCGGCCACAGCAGTGCGCACCACAAACTGGAAACGGCGCTGGCGGCATTTGTCCGTCAGCCGCGCGCCTTGCTGTTTTCGACGGGCTACATGGCAAACATGGGTGTGGTCAGCGCGCTGACCGGACGCGGCGACGCGGTGTTTGCCGATCGGCTGAATCACGCTTCGCTGAATGACGCAGCACTGGTGTCGCGCGCCGCATTCAAACGCTACGCCCATGGCGACCTCGAAGCGCTGGAGCGGTTGCTGAGGGTGACACCCGCGCGCCGCCGGCTGGTGATCACTGACGCCGTGTTCAGCATGGACGGCGACATTGCGCCGGTGGCCGGACTGTTGCAGCTCTGCGCGCGCTATGACGCGCACCTGCTGATTGACGATGCGCACGGCTTCGGTGTGCTCGGCGCACAGGGGCGCGGCACGCTGGCGTACCTCGGCATTGATTCCGAGCGGGTGATTTACATGGCGACGCTGGGCAAGGCGGCTGGCGTTGCCGGCGCTTTCGTTGCCGGCAGCGCGGCTTTGATTGACACGTTGATCCAGCACGCGCGGACTTACATTTACACGACGGCAACACCGCCATTGCTGGCGCACACACTGCTCGCAAGTCTCGTATTGATCGAAGAGGAGGAATGGCGCCGCGATCGGCTGCGCAAGCTCATCGACCAGCTGAAGCAGCAGTTGGCGGGAAGCACGTGGCGTCTGCTGCCTTCGGAGACGCCGATCCAGCCGCTGCTCGTCGGCGGCAACGCCGACGCGTTGGCGCTGTCCGCGCGTCTCGCCGCGCAGGGGCTGCTGGTACCGGCGATCCGGCCGCCAACCGTCCCGCAGGGGACGGCACGGTTGCGCATATCGCTGTCGGCTGATCACAGCTTTGCCGAGGTGACGCGGCTGACCGCGGCGTTCTTGAACCGGGTATGAAGTCCGTGGCCGTAAATCAGGACAGGCCGGCGCTGGTGTTGCTGCACGGCTGGGGTACGCATGGCGGCGTATGGGATGACCTCATCGCGCGGCTGGGGAACGATGCGCATGTCCTTGCACCGGATCTGCCAGGCCACGGCGCGGTGCCAGCGCTTGCGCCGTACACCATCGAGCATATTGTCGATCAGTTGGCTTCTGCGGTGCCGCGGCATTGTGTGGTTGCCGGCTGGTCGTTGGGCGGACAACTGGCATTGGCCTGGGCGCGGCGCCATCCGCAACAAGTGGCGAAGCTGATTCTGATTGCGACAACGCCCCGTTTTGTCAGCGCCACCGACTGGCCACACGGCATGGCGGCCGACGTGCTCGATGAATTTGCCGCTGCACTGGCGCGCGACGCGCCGACGACGCTGCGCCGCTTTTTGCTGCTGGAGACCCGGGGCGATACGCAGTCGCGCGCGGTCGCGCGGCGACTGGATGCGGCACTCGCAGCGCGGCCGCTGCCCGACGCCGCGGTGCTGGCGCAGACGCTGCACTGGCTGCAGGTTACGGACCTGCGTGACGAACTGCACACCGTCGGGCAGCCGACGCTGATCCTGCACGGTGACCGGGACCGCATCACACCGCGTGCCGCCGGCGATTATCTGGCCGCCCATTTGCGGTGCGGTCGCCTGAAACGGATTGCCGGCGCGGCACATGCGCCGTTCATTTCGAATCCGCAAACGGTGGGTCAGCTGATGGCCGATTTCTGCAATGACTAAGAGTCCTGTTCTCGACAAACGCGCGGTGCGCCGCTCGTTCGAGCGGGCTGCGGCGACCTATGATGCGGCAGCGATACTGCAGCACGAAGTGTGCCGCCGCAGCCTCGAGCGCCTCGACTTCATTCGTCACGCACCGCGGCGCATCCTCGATGCCGGCAGCGGCACCGGTAACGCGTGGAACGGCCTTGCTGCGCGTTATCCCGGCGCGCGCATCGTCGCGCTGGACCTGGCCGCTGGCATGCTGCGGCAGGGGCGCGCCGCGATGCCGTGGCATCAACGGTTGTTGCGGAAACTGCCGGCGGCGATATGCGGGGATCTGGAGCAGCTGCCCCTGGCGGGCGGCAGCATAGATCTCGCGTGGAGCAATCTGGCGCTGCAATGGGTCAATGCGCTGCCGCGGGCATTTGCCGAAATGCGCCGCGTGCTTGCGCCGGGCGGCCTGTTGATGTTCACCACGTTCGGCCCCGATACGCTGAAGGAGTTGCGAGCGGCGCAGGCGGATACCGACGGCCGCACCCATGTCAGCGGATTCATCGACATGCACGATATCGGCGACATGCTGGTGCAGTGCGGGTTCGCCGATCCGGTGATCGACATGGAAACCTTCACGCTGACTTACCGGGACGTGACGTCGCTGATGCGTGACTTGAAGGCCATCGGTGCGCGTAACGCGGCCGAGGACCGGCCGCCGGCGCTGTCGGGAAAGTCCTGGCTGGCCGCGGTGACGCGCAACTACGAGCCGTTACGACGGGACGGGCAATTGCCGGCCACATTCGAGGTGATCTACGGCCACGCGTGGTGTCCGCAGCCGCGGCGCGGTCCCGGTGGCAGGCCGGTGATCGACATCAAGGCGGTCGGGCGTGACTGAATTGCCACGCGGTGATTTCGGCAAGGGGCGCGCGCGCGGCGTGTTTGTTGCCGGCACCGACACCGGCGTCGGCAAGACGCTGGTGGCTTGCGCGCTGCTGCGGGGGTTCGCCGCCGGCGGCTTCCGGGTCGTCGGCATGAAACCCGTGGCGGCCGGCGCGATACGCCGGCGGGGCGTATGGCAAAACGACGACGTCGAACGGCTGCGGGCCGCGGCCAATGTCGATGCACCGCGGGCAGCGGTGAATCCGTACTGTTTTGCGCCGGCGGTTGCGCCGCATATTGCTGCGCAGCAGGCAGGGACGACGATGCGCATGGCCGTAATCGCCAAATCGTACCGGCACCTCGCGCAGCATGCCGATATCGTCGTGGTCGAAGGCGTGGGCGGGCTGCTGGTGCCACTTGCGCGTGCGTTCGATGCCGCCGATATACCGCTGCGGCTGGGTTTGGCGGTGGTGCTGGTGGTCGGTTTGCGCCTAGGCTGCCTCAATCATGCATTGCTGACGGTGGAGGCGCTGCAGGCGCGCGGGCTGCGTCTCGCCGGGTGGATCGCCAATCGCATCGATCCCGACATGGCGAACGCCGCGCAGAACTTGCAGACGCTGCACGCGCGGATCAAAGCCCCCCTGCTCGGGACGGTCCCGCACGCGAAAAATCCACAACCCGCGACGATTGCCCGGAAGCTGGATATATGGCGCTTGAATGCGCGTATTTAAGAGGGAAAACCGACTGTTTCCATGGGGCATTTTGGTTGCGACCGGCCCGTTCGGTATGCTAAAGTCCGCGCGATTGAAAGTAAGGGCTGGCGCCGGTGACCGGACAGTGCATGGTCGAGTTGATGCTGGAACAGGAAGTCGCCGGGTTTACGTATTTCAGGCGCCATGCCAGTTCGCTTGATTTACGCCTGTTGCTGCTCGTGTTTGGCTCGCTGGCGTTGGTTTCGCTGATCATTGCAGCGGGTTTTGCGGCGGTTGGGGCGTGGCTCATCATCCCGTTTGCCGGTGTGGAAATTGCAGCGTTGGGCGCGGCAGCTTGCATGATTGTGCGGCGCGCCGGGGATTTTGAGCGTTTGGCGTTCAGCGGGGACCGTATCCTGGTTGAAGTCCGGGAGCGGGGCGTGGCACGACGGTTTGAATTTCATCGGGGCTGGGCGCAACTGGTGACCGGAGCCAAGGGTTCTGTTGCGTTGCGCTCCCACGGCAGGGAAGTCGAAATCGGGCGTTTTTGCGGCGAAGATGGTCGACGGGCGCTGGTTCGCGAACTGCGCGGGCGCCTCGGCAGCAAGCGGATTTAGCGGATCAATCGGGCTATATGAGCGGGGGAAGAATGAGCAACAAGGGGTTCAAGAAGCTGGCCGCTGCGGGCGCGCTGTTTTTCTGGTCGGTCGTGGCATGGGCTGACTACAAGCTCAACCTGCAGACGCCGCAGACGCTGCTCGGTGAGAAGATTTATGACCTGCATACGATCATCACGGTCATTTGCTTTGTGATCTTTGTCGGCGTCTTCGGCTTCATGTTCTACGCCGTGTTCAAGCACCGTAAATCGGTCGGTCACAAGGCGGCCCAGTTCCATGAGAACACGGCGGTCGAGGTGGCCTGGACACTGATTCCATTTGTGATCCTGATCGCACTGGCGGTGCCGGCCACGGGTACGCTGATCGTGATGCGCGACACCGCCGAGCCCGACTTGACGATCAAGGCGACGGGTTATCAGTGGAAATGGGGCTACGACTACCTCAAGGGCGAAGGCGAGGGCATCAGTTTCTACAGCACGCTGTCCACGCCGCGTGCCCAGATCGACGGCACCGATGTCGCCGGCCGCAACGCCAACCCCAACTATCTGCTGGAAACGGACAATCACGTGGTAGTCCCGGTCGGCAAGAAGATCCGTATCCTGACCACCGCGGCGGATGTGATTCATGCATGGTACGTGCCGTCACTGGCCGTAAAGCAGGATGCAGTGCCCGGATTCATCCGCGATACCTGGTTCAAGGCGGAGAAGCCGGGCATCTACCGCGGGCAGTGCGCGGAGCTCTGCGGCAAGGACCACGGCTTCATGCCGATCGTTGTCGAGGTGATGGAGCCCGCACAGTACACGGCATGGGTCGGCGCGCAGCAGAAGAAGCTGGCTGCAGCCAAGGTTGATCCCAACAAAACCTGGACGCTTGCCGACCTGACGGCGCATGGAGAGAAGGTTTATACGCAGAACTGTGTTGCCTGCCACCAGGCCACCGGCATGGGCGTTCCCGGGGCGTTCCCCGCATTGTCCGGCTCCAAGGTGGTCAATGGGCCGAAAGCCGATCAGATCAAGCTGGTGTTGAACGGCAAGCAGGGCACGGCAATGAATTCATTCAAGCAATTGTCGGATGTCGACCTTGCCGCGGTGATTACATTTACCCGCAACAGCTGGAACAACAAGTCGGGTGAGGCAATTGCCCCGGCCGACATCAAGGCCCTGCGTTAATCAGGCGCTACGGAACGAATACAGGCTTCAGGAGAATCCCCAATGGAAGCAGTACACGGACACACCAACGACCACAGCCACGACGATCACGCGCACAAGCCCAGCGGCATCATGCGCTGGGTCCAGTCGACCAACCACAAGGACATCGGCACGATGTACCTGTGGTTCAGCTTCACGATGTTCCTGGTTGGCGGAGTCATGGCGCTGATCATCCGCTCCGAGCTGTTCCAGCCTGGCCTGCAGATCGTCAAGCCCGAGTTCTTCAATTCGATGACCACGTATCACGGCCTGATCATGGTGTTCGGCGCGATCATGCCGGCATTTGTCGGGTTCGCGAACTGGCTGATTCCGATGCAGATCGGTGCGCCGGACATGGCGTTTCCGCGAATGAACAATCTGTCGTTCTGGCTGTTGCCGCCAGCGGCCCTGCTGCTGATTGCCGCCCAATTCATGCCCGGCGGCGGTGCGGGCGTGGGCTGGACACTGTATGCGCCGCTGTCGACGCAGGCCGGGCCGGCAATGGATCTGACGATCTTCGCCGTCCATATTCTCGGCATGTCCTCGATCATGGGTTCGATCAACATCATCACCACCATACTCAACATGCGCGCGCCGGGCATGACGATGATGAAAATGCCGATGTTCTGCTGGACCTGGCTGATTACTGCTTACCTGCTGGTTGCGGTGATGCCGGTGCTGGCCGGTGCGGTGACGATGACGCTGACCGACCGCCATTTCGGCACTCACTTCTTCAACGCAGCCGGCGGCGGCGATCCGGTCCTCTACCAGCACATATTCTGGTTCTTCGGCCATCCGGAGGTCTACATCATCGCGATTCCCGCTTTCGGCGTGATCTCGCAGGTGATCCCGGCGTTTTCGCGCAAGCCGCTGTTCGGCTATGCCTCGATGGTCTACGCCACGGCTTCGATCGCCATCCTGTCGTTCATGGTGTGGGCGCACCACATGTACACAGCCGGCATGCCGGTGGAAGCGCAGCTCTATTTCATGTACGCGACGGTGCTGATCGCGGTGCCCACTGGCGTCAAGGTGTTCAACTGGGTGGCGACGATGTGGAAGGGTTCGCTGACCTTCGAAACCCCGATGCTGTTCGCGCTGGGGTTCCTGTTCCTGTTCACGCTCGGTGGCTTCACCGGCCTGGTGCTGTCCATCGTGCCGGTCGACGTCCAGTTGCATGACACCTATTACGTGGTCGCGCATTTCCATTACGTGATGGTTGCCGGTGCGCTGTTCTCTGCTTTTGCCGGCATTTATTTCTGGTTGCCGAAATGGACCGGCCGGATGTACAACGAGACCCTGGGCAAGTGGCACTTCTGGCTGTCACTGGTGTTCTTCAACGTCACCTTCTTCGTGCAGCATTTTCTCGGGTTGGCCGGCATGCCGCGCCGCATCCCGGACTATGCGCTGCAGTTTGCCGAGTTCAACGCGATTTCGTCGATTGGCGCCTTTGGCTTCGGCCTGTCGCAGTTGCTGTTCCTCTACATCGTCATCAAGACCATAACCAGCGGCGAGAAGGCCGCGGATCGGCAGTGGGAGGGCGCGGATAGTCTGGAGTGGACACATCTGCCGTCACCGGCGCCGTGGCACAGTTTTGAAACACCGCCGGTGGTGAAGTAAGTTCATGACACAACCGTTCGAAGTCAAACACAGCAACCGGCGCACGGCTGTACTGCTGTGGCTGATCGTTGCCGCGTTTTTCTTCGGTGTGATGATCAAGTATTACCTGCTCGCCCTATGAAAAGCGAACGTGCCAATCGCCGGATGATGACGCGGCTGTCAATTTTTGCCGTGGCGATGTTCGGCTTTGGCTTCGCGCTGGTGCCGTTCTACGAGAAGATCTGTGAGGTCACCGGCATCAACAACCTGATCAAGCCGGCCGCGGCGGTGGTGAACACGCAGGTCGACAAGTCACGCTGGGTCACGTTGGAGTTCGATGCCAATGCGCATGGGCTGGAATGGGAGTTCAGGCCGGTACAGCGCAGCGTGCGCGTGCATCCGGGTGAAATGATCCAGATCGAATACGATGTCCGCAACAACGGGGCAAAGGCCGTTGTCGGGCAGGCGATCCCCAGTTACGGGCCCAAGCATGCAGCGCCGTTCGTAAAAAAACTGGAATGCTTCTGCTTCAAGCAGCAGCCGTTGCAGGCAGGAGAGAGCAAGCGCATGCCGGTGCAGTTTGTTCTCGACGGGGCATTGCCGGCGGACGTCAACACTATCACGCTGTCGTACACGTTTTTTGAGGTGAAGGGCGCCTCAACAGCGCCGGCAAAAGGTGGCGTGCAGGGGTGACGGAGATTGTAATGGCCGACAAGCCGCAAAAGGCCACGCTGTTGCAGGTGATACGGATGGTATTGTCGGCATTTCTCGGGGTACGCCAGCGCAGGGAGCACGACAGGATTGAGGTGGCGCCGGTGCAGGTGATCATCGTCGGGGTCATTGCGGCGGCGATTTTTGTGATTACCGTGGTATCCGTGGTACGGCTGGTGATCCGCTGAGGCTCACTGCCCAGGCAAACGATTAAATGCAAGGATTCAGGGGAGCAGCGAATATGTCGAGTCAAACATCAGGCAATTACTATCTGCCGCAGCCGTCGCACTGGCCGATCGTCGCATCGATCGCCATGGGTTTTGTGGGCTTCGGCGCGTCGTTCACGGTGAATCACATGCCGGTGGGCTACGCATTGCTCGGTATCGGATTCCTGATCCTGTTTTTCATGTTTGCCGGGTGGTTCACCACTGTGGCTCACGAGTCCGAGGCCGGGAAATACAACAAGCAGGTCGATGTCTCGTTTCGCTGGGGCATGGGCTGGTTCATTTTTTCGGAAGTCATGTTTTTCGCCGCCTTCTTCGGCGCATTGTTCTATATGCGCGGGATATCGGTGCCTGATCTCGGCTCCCTGATACACCAGGAACTGCTGTGGCCCGGATTCAAGGCCGATTGGCCGGCAACCGGTCCGGGTATCAAGGAGACGTTCTCTCCGATGGGGGCCTGGGGCATACCCGCGCTGAATACCGCACTGCTGCTGACGTCGGGTGCGACGATTACCTGGGCACACTGGGGGTTGCTGAAGAACAATCGCATGCAGTTGATCTGGGGCTTGGTGCTGACCATTGCGCTGGGGATGATCTTCCTCGGTTTTCAGATCTACGAGTATATGCACGCTTACTCGGACTTGAACCTCAAGCTGACGATGGGTGCCTATGGCGCGACATTTTTCATGCTGACTGGGTTCCACGGGTTTCACGTGACGATCGGCACCATCATGCTCTGGGTGATTCTGTTCCGCAGTGTTGCCGGGCATTTCAAGGCGGACAGTCATTTCGGCTTTGAGGGCGTCGCCTGGTACTGGCATTTTGTCGACGTGGTCTGGCTGTTACTATTCGTGGTCGTCTACTGGCTGTAACAAGGTTGAGGCAGCGGGTTGTGCAGTCGGTAATCACCCGATAACTCGCGATTCGCATGGGGGAGGGGATTCTCCCCTGCCGGGGGTCTGGGCGCCGCGGGAATCGCGGCGTTTCTTTTCATGGCGTCGTTTCATGATGCCCGCTGCCGCAGCGCGGGAACAGCGGTATATGACGACGGTCCAATTCGGGATTGCGTAAGGACCGGCTACAGGCGGGTGGTGATCAGTCCGGTCTGGAAACTCAATATCAGCAGCAGGAACAGCGCGATCGACAACACGATGCGGATGGTCAGCGCCTTGGCGGTGCGCTCCGTGGTGCCGCGGTCCTTGATCATGTAATACAGGGCCGAGCCCAGGCTGCCCAGAATGACGATGATGAACAGTATGACGACGATGCGCATGTGCAGTCGAGTTTAACCCAACGGAATCCATGGTGGCAGTGTTCTGCATTGCAGGTTACGAGTTTCAGCCGCGACTGGGGATGTCCCTCGCCGCGGCTGCCGGCATCGTGCTGACGCTGGCTCTCGGCCAGTGGCAGATCGGGCGGGCACAGTACAAGGAAGGACTGCAGGCCCGCTACGATGCGCTCAGCCGCCAGCCGGTGGTGAATGTCGGCGGCCAGGCGATTGAAGGCGACGATATCCTGCTCCGCCGCGTCGAGGTGCGCGGCGAGTATGTGCCCAGGTTTACGGTGTTTGTCGACAACCGGATCTATCAGCACCGGCCCGGATTTCATGTGGCCACACCATTGCGCATTGCCGGATCGCAGCGCTATGTGCTGGTCAACCGCGGCTGGGTGGCCAGCCCGCAGGATCGCAGCATGCCGGTGATCCGCACGCCCGCCGGAGAGCAGGTCGTGCAGGGTGTGGCCACGGCGTTCAGCGAACGCTATCTCGAGTTGTCGACCAAAGTTGCGGAAGGCAACGTCTGGCAGAATCTGGTGTTCGAGCGTTACCGGCAAGCGACCGGTCTTGACCTGCAACCGTTCGTTCTCCAGCAGGAGAACGCGGCAGAAGACGGTCTGGTGCGCGTATGGAGCCGTCCCGACCTCGGCCGCAATACGCACCTGGCTTACGCCTTCCAGTGGTATGCCCTGAGCCTGGCCATACTCATTTATTACGTGGTGACCCATGTCAAACGACGTCCCGTCGCGCAGCCGTAAAGCCCTGTGGCTGGTCGCCGCAGTGTGCATCGCGCCCTTTGTGGCTTCGTTCGCCGTTTATTATTTCTACCAGCCCGACGCGCGCATCAATTACGGACAACTGCTCGAGCCGAAACCGCTGCCGGCAGGTCCGCTCAAGCTGATCGATGGCGGTGCGTTTTCGTTCTCTCAACTGCAGGGCAAGTGGCTGTTTGTTACCGTCGATGACGCGGCGTGCGATGCCTACTGCGAGAAAAAGCTGTGGCAGATCCGCCAGGTGCGCAAGACGCAGGGCAAGTATCCCGAGCGCATCGAGCGTGTCTGGCTGATTACCGATGCCGGCCAGCCGCTGCCGCGTTTGCGCACGGAGTATGACGGCACATGGATGGTCAATGCGGCGGGCAGCGCGCAGCTCGACGCCCTGCCGTATCAGGGGGCGCGCACCGATCACATTTATCTGGTCGATCCGCTGGGCAATCTGGTCCTGCGTTATCCGCGTGATGCCGACCCCAGCCGCATGCGCAAGGACCTGGAGCGCCTGCTCAAGGTGTCGCGCATCGGGTGATTTTCCAACTGGTCGTGTCTATTTTGGTCATGCTGCGAAAGCTGGTCTGGTTTACGGTTCTGTACACCTTCATCGTGGTCGTGGTGGGGGCATATGTGCGCCTGGCCGATGCCGGGCTGGGTTGTCCCGACTGGCCCGGCTGTTATGGTGAACTGACCCCGCATCATGCGCGCGACGACATTGATCGCGCCGTTGCGGAGCAGGGCGGCACGCATGGCCCGGTGTCGCTGGGCAAGGCATGGAAGGAAATGTTCCACCGCTACATCGCGGGCGGGCTGGGGCTGCTGATTCTCGCCATTGCCGTGATTGCCTGGGTACGGCGCCGTGAACTGAACCAGTCGCCGTGGCTGGCGACCGGATTGCTGGGGCTGGTGATGTTGCAGGCGGCGCTGGGCATGTGGACGGTGACCCTGCTGCTCAAACCGGTGATCGTCACGCTGCACCTGCTGGGCGGACTGGCAACGCTGGCCTTGCTGACCTGGCTTGCGCTCCGCCAGCAGCCGCCGACCGTCGCGGCGACGCCGGCAACAAACAAGCGCCTGCGACCGTGGGCGCTGCTGGCATTGCTGGTGGTCATTGCACAGATCGCGCTGGGTGGCTGGGTATCGACCAATTATGCTGCGCTCGCCTGCGTGGACTTCCCGACCTGTCATGGTGAATGGATGCCAAGGATGGATTTCCGCCACGGCTTCCAGCTGGTACGGGAACTGGGCATGACCGCGGCCGGCACGCATTTGAGTTATGACGCGATCACCGCAATCCACTGGACGCACCGGGTCGGCGCGCTGGTGACGCTGCTCTATGTCGGCGGCTTTGCGCTGATGCTGGCGCGCGGCCCGGGTTACGCGCGTTACGGCGTGCTGCTGGCGGGCGTGTTGCTGGCGCAGGTTGCACTGGGCATAGTCAATGTGCTCGGCGGCCTGCCGCTGCTGGTCGCTGCCGCGCATAACGCCGGTGCGGCAATTTTATTGGTGACCATGGTGGTGATAAACTTCGCCCTTCATTCGAGGCGTACCTCCTGATGTCAACCACTGTAGCCCGCTCACCGCTGTATTCCCGCATCCAGCAGTTCTACGCGCTGACCAAGCCGCGCGTGGTGTCGTTGATCGTCTTTACCGCGGTGATCGGCATGTTCCTCGCGACGCCCGGCATGGTTCCGGTGCCCATTCTGTTTGCGGCGACGCTGGGCATTGCGCTGGTGGCCGGTGCAGCCGCGGCGGTGAACTGCCTGGTCGAACAGAAAATCGATGCACTGATGACGCGCACGCAGGCACGCCCGCTGCCGCGCGGCCAGATCACGCCGCTGGAGACGCTGGTGTTTGCCGGTGTCGTTGGCGGCATCGGCCTTGCATTGCTGCACCAGTGGGTCAATGTGCTGACCATGTGGCTGACGCTGGCGACCTTCGTCGGCTACGCGATCATCTATACGGTCATCCTCAAGCCGATGACGCCGCAGAACATCGTCATCGGCGGCGCCTCGGGCGCGATGCCGCCGGTGCTGGGCTGGGCCGCCGTGACCGGTGACGTGACGCCGCAGGCGCTGACGCTGTTCCTGATTGTTTTTGCATGGACGCCGCCGCATTTCTGGGCGTTGGCGCTGTACCGCAAACATGAATATGCGAGGGCCGGCGTGCCGATGCTGCCGGTGACCCATGGCGACAAGTTCACGCGGCTCCATGTGCTGCTGTACACGATCATTCTGCTGGCCTGTTCGACGCTGCCGTTTGTGACCCGCCTCAGCGGGCTGCCCTATCTGACCGCAGCCCTGGCGTTAGGCACCGTATTCATGTTCTACGCGGTCAAGATCTATACCGACTACAGCGACGCGCTGGCGCGGCGCACCTTCCGCTACTCGATTCTCTACCTGACGCTGATTTTCGCCGCGCTGCTGGTCGACCACTACCTGCAGCTCCTGTTCTGAGCGCCACCTGATGTTTCATTGTCAGCGCCTGTCCGTTCCGGTCCTGGTCGCGTTGCTGCTTGCCGCCGCCGGCTGCGCCGAGGCGCCGGATGCCCCGCGGTTCAAGCTGACGGATGTCACCGGTGCTTCGTTTGGCCGGGCGTTGGCGTTGACCGACCACAATGGCCAGCGGCGTACGCTCGCCGATTTCCGGGGCAAGGTCGTGACACTGTTTTTCGGCTTCACGCATTGCCCCGACGTCTGCCCGACGACGCTGGCGGAAATGGCGGTGGTCATGAAGGAGCTTGGCAGCGACGCCGCTCGCTTGCAGGTACTGTTCGTGACCGTGGATCCCGAGCGCGACACGGCCGATGTCTTGAAGCGCTATGTGCCGGCATTCCATCCGGATTTTCTCGGTTTGACCGGCAGTGCTGCCGAGATCGCGAGCGCCGCCAAGGAATTCAAGATTTTCTATCAGCGGCAGAACCTGCCCGGTGGCGGCTACACCATGGATCATTCCGCCGGCACCTATATCCTCGACGGCGAGGGCCGGTTGCGGCTGTTTGCACAGTACGGTGTCGGTGCGCCGGCGTTGCTGCACGACATCCGGCTGCTGCTGAAATGAAAAAGCCCCAGATTTCGCCGGGGCTTTAATGCAGTTTTCCCCGCCGTTCAGGCGACTGCGATCAGGTCTTTCATTTTGCCCAGCGCCTTGGCTTCAATCTGGCGGATGCGCTCTGCCGAAACACCGAATTCTGCGGCCAGATCGTGCAGCGTCAACGGTTCCTGCTCCGTCAGCCAGCGGGCCTCGATGATGCGGCGGCTGCGCGCATCGAGCGTTGCCAGGGCTGTTTCGAGGCCTTCGCCGCGCAAACGCGCGGTCTGCTCGGCCTCCAGCAAAGCGGCCGGTTCGGCGTGTTCCGCCGCCAGATAGGCGATCGGCGCGAACTGTTCGTGCTCGTCGTCACCGGCGGGTTCCAGCGCCATATCCTGACCGCCCAGGCGCGTCTCCATTTCGACGACTTCCTCGGGTTTCACGCCGAGATCGCGGGCGATGGCCTGCACCTGGTCCGCGTCCAGCGTGCCGTGTCCCTGTTTCATGCTTCGCAGGTTGAAAAAAAGCTTGCGCTGTGCCTTGGTGGTGGCGATTTTCACCAGGCGCCAGTTACGCAGCACGAATTCATGGATTTCGGCGCGAATCCAGTGCATCGCGAACGATACCAACCGCACGCCGCGTTCCGGATCGAAACGTTTGACCGCCTTCATCAGGCCGATATTGCCTTCCTGAATCAGGTCGGCCTGCGGCAGGCCGTAGCCGACGTAGCCGCGCGCGATCGAGACCACCAGTCGCAGATGCGACAGCACCAGATGGCGGGCGGCTTCAATGTCGCCGCTATCGCGGAGGCGGCGGCCATACTCGGTTTCCTGCTCCTGGGTCAGCAGCGGAAAACGGTTTACGGTCTGGATATAGCTCTCCAGACTGCCTGAAGCCGAAGGCACCGGTAATGTGATTGCAGTCATCATCGTATTCCTCATGCGTAGGAGTCTAGCACTCCAGCTATATGAGTGCCAATCAGGGCCGGAGTTCCCGCCGATGAATCGATAAAAAACAAATAAAAACAATAAGTTATATTGGATTATGGGCCGTCAGGTGACGGCGCACGGACAGCCATGCGCCAAACCAGCCCAGTGCCGCGGCGAACAGCAGTGCCGCCACGCTGTCGGCGCCGGTCAGGTGGGCCAGTTGCAGCGGGATGCCGTAGAGTGCCGACAACGGGCGCAGTTGCCCGTTGAACACCAGCAGGGCGGCCCAGATCATCAGCCATGCCGTGGCACCGCCGGCGGTGCCGATGATGCCGCCGAAGTACAGAAACGGGCGCCGTATCCAGGCGTCGGTGGCACCGATCAGTTTGGCCACCTCGATTTCGTCGCGCTGCGTGAGAATCTGCAGGCGGATCGTATTGAAGGTGATCGCGACCAGCGCGAGTGCCAGTGCTGCCGCCAGCATCAGCACCGCATAACGGCCGAGCGCGAGCAGGCGATCCAGGCGCCGCGCCCAATCCGAATCGACATGCACCTCGGCCACTTTGGGCCAGCCTGCAAATTCGCTGCGCAGCAGATCCAGTCCTGCGGCGTCGCGTCCTGTTGCCGTGATGACGAAGGCGTCGGGCAGCGGGTTGCGGGAGAGTCCGGCAATCACGTCGGCAAGGCCTGCACGCGATTTCAGCGTCGCCAGGGCTTCGGCCCGCGGTACGAAGCGGAAACTGGTGATGCCGTTGTGTGCTTTCAGGCGCCGCTCGATGCTGCCCACATCTGCGGCCGCTGCATCCTGGGCGAGGAAAACACTCAATTGCGGCTGCGGCGAAAAATCGCGGGCCAGGGACTGGAGGTTGGCGAGTATTACGTAGAATCCGAGCGGCAGTGCCAGTGCGGTGCCGATCACCGTGATGTTGAACAGGGTCGCCAGCGGCGCATCGGCGAGCCGGCGGATCGTAGCGGTGAACGCACGGCGGTGCGCAGCCAGCCAGTTTTTCATGACGCGAGCCTGCCGCCACGAATCTCGACCAGCCGCGGTTTGAGGCGTGCAGCGAGTTGCATGTCGTGGGTTGCCAGCACCACGGTTACCCCGACCTGGTTGAATTCGCGCAACAGGTTGCCGATCTCGGCGGCGTAGCCGGCGTCAAGATTGCCAGTGGGCTCGTCGGCAAGCAGTACCGCTGGCCGGTGAACGATGGCGCGCGCGATACACAACCGCTGCTGTTCGCCGCCGGACAGTGTGATCGGGCGCGCTTTTTCCTTGTGCAGCAGCCCGACCTTGTCGAGGGCGGCTCTGGCGCGGCGCGCTCCTTCGCGGCGGCTGAATCCGCTGATGTCCAGCGGTAGCATTACATTTTCAAACACGTTGCGGTCGAACAGCAATTTGTGGTCCTGGAACACCAGTCCGAAATTACGGCGCAGGAACGGGATGCCGCGGGGGCGCAGCGTGCCGACATTCTGGCCGTTGACGATGACCGTTCCGGCAGTCGGGCGCTCGATTGCCGCCATCAGTTTCAGCAGCGTGCTTTTGCCGGCGCCGGAGTGCCCGGTAATGAAGACCAGCTCTCCGGTTTCGATGCTCAGCGAGATGTCGGCCAGCGCCTGATGTCCGCCGGGATAGCGCTTGTGGACGTTGCTGAGGGCAATATGAGTCACGCGTCCAGCAGCGCCGCGACGAAATCTTCGGCGACGAACGGACGCAGGTCATCCAGCGCCTCGCCGACGCCGATGAAACGCACGGGTATCGGCCGGCCACCGGCGCGACTGTGGGCGATGGCCGCGAGGACGCCGCCTTTGGCCGTACCGTCGAGTTTGGTCAGCGTGAGCCCGGTGACGCCGACTGCGGCGTCGAACGCGGCAACCTGCGCCAGCGCGTTCTGGCCGGTATTGGCGTCGAGCACCAGCATCACTTCGTGCGGTGCGCCGGGCATGGCCTTGTCGATCACGCGTTTTACCTTGCGGATTTCTTCCATCAGGTGCAGCTGCGTCGGCAGCCGCCCGGCGGTGTCGGCCAGCACAATGTCGATGCCGCGGGCCTTGGCGGCATTGATCGCATCGAATATTACCGCGGCGGCGTCGCCGGAGGCTTGGGTGATTACCGCGACGTTGTTCCGCGCACCCCAGGCGACCAGCTGTTCGCGCGCAGCGGCGCGAAACGTGTCGCCGGCGGCGAGCAGCACGGACTTGCCCTGTGCCTGATAGTAGTGCGCCAGCTTGCCGATCGACGTGGTCTTGCCGGCACCGTTGACGCCGGCCAGCATGATCACGAACGGGTGGTGGGTGCCGGTGTCCAGCGGCCGGGCCACCGTCTGCAGCAGTTCGAGCAGGGTGTCGCGCAAGGCCGTCCGCAGCTGCGCGGCTTCGCTGTAGCGCTCATGGCGCGCGCGCGCGCGCAGCGCATCGAGCAGCCGATTGGTCGCAGCCACGCCGACATCAGCGGTCAGCAGCACGGTTTCGAGTTCCTCGTAAAATGCCTCGTCCAGCTTGCGACCGGCGCTGAACAGGCTGCCCAGGCGTTCCCCAAGCTGGGCGCGGCTCTTGCTGAGCCCCTGCTGCAGACGGGCGAGCCAGCCTGTGGCGGGCGCGGCAGGCGCAGCAGGATCGCGGTTCTTAAGGAAACCAAACATGAATGCGGTGGTCTGAAGTGGGCGGTATCGCGACGCCGATACGAAGTGTGACGGTTGAATTGGTTACAATTCTAACAGGGCACTGCAATACTCAAGCCTGGTTTCCCGGGTTCTGCTGCAGTTCCCTGATGCCACCGCTTGCCGGTTGCGGTAAGCCACGAATGCATTCTGCTGCCCCGAACCCGAACCTCTGACAGGACACCATGAATCGATTGTTGAAATTGCTGAATGCCATGGCTGCAGCGTGGCTATTGCTAACCGGCGGCGCGTTTGCCGCGCAGCCGGTGGACGAGGTAGCGGTGCACGAACTGGCGAACGGGCTGCGCGTGGTAGTCAAGCCGGACCGCCGCGCGCCGGTGGCCGTCAGCATGGTGTGGTATCGCATCGGCAGCGTCGACGAGCAAAACGGCGTCACCGGTGTTGCCCACGTGCTGGAACACATGATGTTCAAGGGCACGCGCACGGTACCGGCGGGTGAATTTTCAAAGCTGATTGCCGCTGCCGGCGGGCGTGACAATGCGTTCACCAGCCGGGATTACACCGGTTATTTCCAGACTCTGCAAAAATCGGCGCTGCCGCTGTCGTTCCGGCTGGAAGCCGACCGCATGGCCAATCTGGTGCTGTCGCAGGAGGAGTTTGCCAAGGAACTGAAAGTTGTGATGGAGGAACGGCGCTGGCGCACGGACGACCGCCCCCATGCCGTGGTCTATGAGCGCCTGATGGCGGCCGCACTTGCCGCGCATCCCTACCGCAATCCGATCATTGGCTGGATGAGTGATCTCGAACACCTGCGCCTTGACGATACCCGTGCCTATTATGAGCAGTGGTATGCCCCGAACAACGCCACGGTTGTTGTTGTCGGCGACGTGGTGCCCGCCGAGGTTTTTGCGCTGGCCGAGCAGCATTTCGGCGCGATACCGCGCAGGGATTTGCCCCCGCGCAAACCACAGGTTGAACCGCCGCCGCTGGGACTAAAGCGCCTGACGGTCAAGGCTCCCGCGGAGTTGCCGTATGTGCTGATGGCGTACCGGGTGCCGCGCCTGGAAAAACCGGCCGCAGACTGGGAACCGTATGCATTCGACATGCTGGAGAGCATTTTGAGCGGCAACGACGCTGCGCGCCTACCGCAGTCACTGGTCAAAACGGAGCGCACGGCAACGTCGGCCGGCGCCAGTTACGATGGCATCGGACGCGGTCCGGCATTTTTCTATCTCAGCGGGTCGCCAGTGGCGGGACAGAGCGCGGCACAACTGGAGCAGGGGCTGCGTCGTGAAGTGCAGCGGGTCGTCGACGAAGGCGTCACCGAGGAGGAACTGAACCGGGTGAAAGCCCAGGTTATCGCAGCGCAGGTGTTTCAGCGCGATTCGATGTTTTTCCAGGCACGGCAGATCGGCTGGATGGAGATGATCGGCTTTTCCCATCGCGATCTCGACCTGTTCATCGAGAAGCTGCAGCAGGTGACTGCCGACCAGGTGCAGGAGGTGGCGAGAAAGTACCTGGTCGACGACCGGCTGACCGTTGCCTATCTCGATCCGCAACCGCTGGCGGGTGCGCCGCGCCGCGCCGCGCCGCCCGCCGGAGTGCGCCATGGCAACTAGCCTGCTGCAAGCCCTCAGGCCGGTCATTGCCGCTGCGTTGTGGTGTGTTGCCCAACAGGCGTGGGCGATTCTGCCGATCGAGAGTTGGCAAACGGCTTCCGGCGCCAAAGTCTATTTCGTCGCCAACCGCAGCTTGCCGATGCTCGATATTTCCGTGGACTTCCCGGCGGGGTCTGCGTACGACACCAGGGACAAGTCGGGCGTGGCGGCGATGACCCACGGCCTGCTGCGCATGGGTGCGGACGGGCTTGCTGAAGACGACATCGCGCGGCGCTTTGCCGATGTCGGCGCGGTCGTGGGCGGTCGTTTTGACTCCGATCGTGCCGGCCTGTCGCTGCGCACGCTGTCGGATGTGCAACGCCGCGGTCCGGCCCTGGAATTGTTCGCGCGCATCCTGCGCGCCCCGGAATTTCCGGCAACCGTGCTTGACCGCGAGAAAGTCCGGCAGATCGGCGCCCTGAAGGAAGCCGACCTGAAACCGGATACCCAGGCCGGGCGGACTTTTTACCGTCTGCTCTACCGCGAGCATCCCTATGCACTGCGTTCGGTGGGCGATGTGGATACGGTCGGCGCGATCACGCGGGCCGACCTGGTTTCGTTCTATCAGCGGCACTATGTCGCGAATCGCGCGGTGATTGCCATCATGGGCGACGTGTCGCGGGCCGAGGCCGAGGCGATTGCCGAGCAAGTGACCGGCGGTCTGCAGCGGGCGACCGGTGCCGCACCGGCCTTGCCGCCGGTGGAGTCGCTGGAGGGTGCGATAACCCGCCTCGTGGCACATCCGGCGGCGCAAAGCCATATCCTGATCGGCGCCCCGGGCATCCGCCGCGATGACCCGGACTATTTTCCGCTGTTTGTGGGCAACTACATTCTGGGCGGCGGCGGCTTCGTGTCGCGCATCACCGAGGAGGTGCGGCAGAAGCGCGGACTGGCCTACTCGGCGTACAGTTATTTTTCCCCTTTGCAGGCGCGCGGACCGTTTGTGATCGGGATGCAGACGCGTCGCGACCAGGCAGACGAGGCGCTGGCCGTGGTGCGCAAGACCCTGCGTGACTTCGTCAGTAACGGGCCGACCGCAGAGGAGCTGCAGGCCGCAAAGCAGAATATCGTCGGCGGTTTTCCGATGCGCATCGACAGCAACCGCAAAATCCACGAATACCTGTCCGTCATCGGGTTCTACGGCCTGCCGATCAGCTACCTCGAGGATTTTGTCGGCAACGTTGAGCGCGTGACGGTTGCCGATATCAAGTCCGCATTTGTCCGGCACGTCAACCCGGATCAGCTGGTGACGGTAGTGGTCGGCGCCGACAAGGACGAGACGCTGACCACCCCGGTTGCACGCTGAGCCACCGGCGGCCTGCGTGAACGGCGGCAAAGTCCGCACTATCGGCAAGTACGGGGAAGTCCGCATCATCGGCGGTGCGTGGCGCAGCCGCCGCATCCGGTTTCCCGCCCGGCCCGGCCTGCGCCCGACCCCTGACCGCGTGCGGGAGACATTGTTCAACTGGCTGGGGCAGGATCTGACCGGGAAGGATTGCCTGGATCTGTACGCCGGCAGCGGTGCATTGGGATTCGAGGCGGCATCCCGCGGTGCGCGGCGCGTGGTGATGGTCGAGCGCGATGCGGCGGCGTGGCAGGCGCTGCAGGCCAACTGCGAGGCGCTGGCAGCGGCAGCGGTGGAAGTGATGCGCGCCGATGCGCTAGAATTCCTGAGAACTCATCGCGATCAGTATCATGTGGTGTTTCTCGATCCGCCCTTCGCCGAAGATCACTGGCCGCAGTTGCTGGCGCTTTTGCCGGAGCATCTGGCCCCAGGCGGAATGGTGTATTGCGAGCGGGCACAGGCGCTGTCCGCGCTGAGCGGCTGGGAAGCCGTCAAGAGCGGGCGCGCAGGACAGGTCAGCTACCAACTGTTGAGGCGGGTCGAACATGAACAATAAAGCGGTCTATCCCGGAACGTTTGATCCGATGACGCTCGGTCACGAGGACCTCGTGCGCCGCGCGGCGGGCCTGTTCGGCCACGTCGTGCTCGCGGTCGCCGACAGTCGCACCAAGCGCCCCCTGTTCACGCTCGCCGAACGCATCGACATGGCCCGAGCGGCGCTGAGTGACGTCAACAATGTGACGGTAGCGGGATTTTCGGGTCTGTTGATGCATTTCGTGCGCGAGCACGATGCTCGCGTGGTGGTGCGTGGCGTGCGCGCGGTCTCGGATTTCGACTACGAGTTCCAGCTGGCCGGCATGAATCGCAAGATGTACCCCGAGGTCGAGACCGTGTTCATGACGCCGGGCGAGGAATACATGTTCGTCTCGGCGACGCTGGTGCGCGAGATTTCGGTAATGGGTGGTGATGTCTCCAAGTTTGTGTCCCCGGAGGTCGCTCGTCGGCTGAAGACCAAGATCAAGGATCTCGGGGGCAAGTAATGGCGTTGATGATCACCGACGAGTGCATCAATTGCGATGTCTGCGAACCGGAGTGCCCGAACGGCGCGATTTCCGCGGGCGAGGAGATCTACGTGATCGACCCGCTGAAGTGCACCGAGTGTGTCGGTCATTTCGACGAACCGCAGTGCCAGAAAGTCTGCCCTGTCGACTGCATACCGCTCGATCCTGAACGCCAGGAAACGCGCGAGCAACTGCAGCAGAAATATCTGAAGCTGACCGCCCAGAAAGCGGCCTGACGCGTCAGCGGGGCTGGCACACCGGGCAGTAGCAGGTTGCCCGCTGCGCTTGGCGCAGTTCGCGGATGATCGCGGCGCAGCGTGTGCAGGGTTGCCCCGCGCGCCCGTACACCAGAAACTGGTCCTGGAAATAACCGGCGCGGCCGTCGCTGCCGACGTAGTCGCGCAGCGTGCTGCCGCCGGCATTGATGGCCCGCTCCAGCGTCTGCTTGATCGCCGCCGCGAGCGCGTCACAGCGGGCGCGGCTGACGCGTTGCGCCGGGGTGCGCGGATCGATACCGGCACTGAACAGCGCTTCGTTGGCGTAGATGTTGCCGACTCCGGCGACCACATGGCTGTCCATGATGACCAGCTTGATCGCCGCGCTGCGCCGGCGTGTCGCCCGATGCAGCACCGCGCCGTCGAAAGCTGCTGTCAGCGGCTCCGGCCCGATGGCGGCCAGCAGCGGATGCTGGAAGGCATCGCCGGCCTGCCACAGCACGAGGCCGAAGCGCCGCGGGTCACGCAGGCGCACGATGCAGCCATTGTCGAATTCGAGGTCGAAGTGATCATGTTTTTCCGGCGGCGTGCTGGCATCGACCAGCCACAGCCGGCCGGACATCCCGAGATGCACGAGCAGTGTGCCCGCGTTACCGTTCTCCAGCACGCAGTCGAACAGCAGGTACTTGCCGCGGCGCGACAGTGTCCTGACCTGGGCACCGGTGAGACGGCGCTCGAGGCCGCGCGGCACCGGCTGGCGCAGGCCGCGATGGCGTACCACGGCGCGCAAAACGCGTTGCCGCTCCACGCTGGGTGCCAGGCCGCGGCGGGTTGTCTCGACTTCAGGTAGTTCCGGCATCGTTTTATAACTAATTGTTTTTATTAGTTATTATATGCTCCGGTGGCGATGCGGGCGCCGTCAGCAGCGCGCGGCCGGTTGCGGCGGAAAACCAGTACTGCAAACCATTGTCACGGCGCCACAGCACCAGTTGTGGTTCGTGCTCCAGCACGCCGAATTCCACCACCGCGCCATCGCGCAGCGTCATGCGGATCTCGGTCAGCGCTGGTCGACCATCGTACGGTTCGGCTTTGGTGGCGGACGCGTGGCGCCACTGGTCGACATAGCGTTGCAGATCATCCTGAACCGGATCGCCCGCAGCTGGCGCAATCGTCCATTTGCCGCCGGCCTGGCGAAGATTGAACTGCGGCAGCGTGATGTCAACCGGCTGCTCATTCTCGGCGAGCAGCACGCGGCGGATCAGTGCGCCCGCGTCGGCCGGCAACCCCGCACCGTGGCGCAACTCGACGGCGTAGACGCGGTCCCCGCGCATCACGTACTGCTCCCGGGTGACCGCATTGACGGCGCCGAACGCGTAGTCCACGCCATCGATGGTCAGCTGCGCTGCCGGCGATTGCAGATCGAAACGCTGCAGATCTGTCGCCGGCAGCTGCGCGGTGGGCCGTGCTTCGAGCACCGTCAGCATGCGCAACACCTGAAAATCGTCGGCGCGGGCGCGCACGGGTACGGTGATCAGCCACTGAGTGCCCCGGCGCTCCAGTTCAATGACCGGTTGCCCGGGCCGGGCCAGCGTGATGCGCCGGATCTCGGCGGACCGCAGTGCTGACAGCGTCTGTTTGGCGACTTCATCGCGGGAAGGCGTGCGCCACGCAAACCAGGCGAGTGCCGCCACAGCGGCGAGCAGCGCCAGATTCAGCAGCCAGCCGCGCCTCATGCGGCGTCAGGCCGCGTTGCGCCGGCGCCACCAGACGACCGTGCCGGTGATGGCAAACGCGAGAGGCAGCAACAGCAGTACGACAAAAGCGATCAGGTACAGATGCATGCTGTTGGTGTCGAGTCGTGTGTCGCCGGCAGGTCGCGGCTCGATGTTGACCAGCGCGTCATCCCCGGCCAGCCAGTTGAGCACGCTCAGCCCGAGCGCGAGGTTGCCGCCATTGCCGAGAAAACTGTTGGACAGGAAATGCCCGGTGCCGATGACGATGACGCGCTGCTCGCGATCGTCAACCGTGCGCTCGAAGGCGCTGGCGACATTGACCGGACCCGGGAAATCACGCGACTTGTCGAACGTCGGTTTGGCGTCGAGCTTGCCGGTCTCCACCCAGCCGCGCGGCGCGACGTCGATCAGCGGCGTCACGCGCCAGCCGACGGTATCATCTGCACCGATCTGCCGTGCGTGGGGAAACAGCGTGTTGTATTGCAGCGTGCCGACGACTGCATGCCGCGCGTAATTTGCGGCGACGGCAAACACCGGGGGGCCGCTGCGCGGCGCCAGTGCAGGGTCGACCACGGTGCCGGGCGTCAGCACCAGGCCGAGTTTTTCGGCAAGCGGCTGCAGGCCGCGCAATGGTTCGGTGTCGATCAGCCACAGCAGATTGCCGCCGCGATTGACATAGGCCAGCAGCTTTTCGGTCTCGGCGGGCTGCAGCTCGACCTGCGGCTGCGTCACCACCAGCAACGTCGCATTGACCGGCACTTCCTGCGCGAGCCCGAGATTGATGCTGCTGACGCTGAAGCCCTTCTGGCGCAACTGGTGGCCGAAGCTGCCCAGATCATGGTTGGCGAGGCCGTCGAGCTTGCGTTCGCCATGACCGTCCAGCCACAGCACCAGGTTGTTGGCGCCGCGCAGCAGGCGCACCAGCGCGTTGGCGAAATTCTGCTCATTGAAATCACCGAGCGGGATCTGTTCCGAGCGTCGCTGGTATTCGAGGACCAGCGTGTTGGGGGCGCGCAAGCCGGCCTCTGCGGCCAGCTTGGGTTGTTCGCGGGGATCGATCAACTGCAATTCGAGATCGCGCTTGGCGCGCTGGTAGGCGCGCACCCGCTCCTCGATGGTCTTGTGCACATTGGCGCCGCTGGCGTCCTGGCGCACCGCGTAAGCAGTGATCCGCAATGGCCCCTGCATCTGGCGCAGCGCGCCCAGCGTTGCCGAGGACAGCGTATTGCGCGCGCTGCGCGTGATGTCGCGCTCGATGCGGTATTCGTGGCCGAGGTAGGCGAGCAGCGCGGTGAGCAGCGCGAGCAGCACTACGAACATTCCGCTCTGGAAGAGCAGCTGCCAGCGCAGTCGGCGGGTAACTTGCATGGGTTATCCGCGCAGCCGCCGGCCGTCGAGGCGGCGGATTGCCAGTAACAGAAAGCCGGCAGCGAGCAGCAGGGAACATGCGATGGCGTAACTGTCGATCATGCCCCTGCCCAGGGGCTCGAAATTCTTCAGCGGCGAGAATACCTGCGCGAACGCCGCCGGCACCTGCCAGCCGCGTGCGCGCAGGCTGTCGCCGGCAGTCTCGCCCATGAATACCATCGCGAGAATCAGGCCGAAACCGATCAGCGCGGCAGCCATCGGCTGCGCGGTGAGGCTGGAGGCATACAGGCTGACCGCGGCGAATCCCGCCGCCAGCAGCAGCAATGCCAGGGTCAGTCCCGCCAGCAGCCCGAAATCCAGCCTGGTGCTGGTGACCAGCAGCAGCGGCATGGCCAGCACCAGCACTACGATGAGCAGCAGGAACGCCATCAGGCCGACAAACTTGCCGAGGATGATTTCAGTCATCGACACCGGCGCCGAGAGCAGCAGTGTCAGCGTCTGGTTGCGCCGTTCTTCGGCGATCATGCGCATCGCGAGCAGAGGAACCGCGAACAGCAGCACCGCTGCAGCCGTAGCGAAGGTCGGTGCGGCGACCAGTTCGGTGACACCCGGCGGACTGGCAAGCTGCGCCAGTTGCGACTGGATCTGCAGGAAATCATCCAGGCGTTTGAGAAAGCCGTAGCCGAGGATCACCTGCACCACGGTCAGCACCAGCCACGCCAGCGGCGAAGCAAACAATGCGCGCAACTCCTTGCCGGCAATGGTCAGGATCATTCGGCTGCCTTCATGAGGTGACTTCGCCTCTGGTCAGATGCACAAATACATCCTCAAGGCTGCTTTGAGCCGGTGTGAGCTGGTAGAGGCCCCAGTCGTTGGTGCCGGCAGCGCGCACCAGCGCTTCCGACGGATCGCTGCCCGGTGCAAACTGGATGCGGAAGCGGCCTTCGCCAATGGCGGCGACGGCAGCGACACCATCGATCGCGCGCAGCATGTCGATCCCCGGTGGACGGTGCAGGCTGATGGTGACTGTGCGCCCGCGCTGGAAATCGCGCAGGCCGGCGATGGTATCGCTGAATACGACCTCGCCGTGGTGCATGATCTGCACCCGGTCGCAGACCGCTTCGACCTCCGGCAGAATGTGGGTGGACAGGATCACACTGCGCTTGTCGCCGAGTTCACGGATCAGGGTGCGGATGTCGAGAATCTGGTTGGGGTCGAGCCCCACGGTAGGTTCATCGAGAATGATCACATCCGGCTCGTGGACGATGGCCTGCGCGATGCCCACGCGCTGCTGGTACCCTTTCGACAGCGTGCCGATCAGTTTCTGCCCGGCGTCCGTCAGGCCGCAGCGGGCCATCGCGTTCGCCACGGCGGGCGCGCGGTCCGCCCGTGGCACGCGGTGCAGCCTGGCGGCCAGATTCAGATACTCGCGGACATTCAATTCCCGATAAAGTGGCGGGGTTTCCGGCAGGTAGCCGATGCGCGCCTTGGCCCGCGTCGGCGCGTCGAGCAAATCAATACCGCAGATGCGGATTTCCCCTGCGCTCGGCGCCAGATTGCCGGTGAGCATCTGCATGGTGGTCGTTTTGCCCGCGCCGTTGGGACCCAGCAGCCCAAGCACTTCGCCGCGGCGCACGTCCAGATCCAGTGCGGTGACCGCGACATGCGTACCAAAGCTGCGGGAGAGACCCCTGGCGCAGATGGTCAGAGCGGGGTCGGTGGAATTCATCAACGGCTGAAGCGGTATCGCTTGGGGGCAAGTTGCCTTGTGGTAAGCATCAAATATACCTAATATGTGCCTCATTATGAAGGCGTTTGCGTGTTGCGTCGCCGGAAATTCTCTCCCGTCCCCTCCAGTATCCCTTACGCGCTGCCTACCCATCCGATGAATCTGACCAGAACTGCAGTGTTCACCGCCAGCCTTGTTCTCGCTGCGTGTGCGCAGCCGCCGGTGAAACCGGAGCCTGCCGCAGCGCCCGCGCCGGCAGCAGCCAAGCCGTTGCCCAAAGTCGTCACGCAGGCGGAACGGCCGGCGCGCGTGGTGCCCTTGCCAAATCTTGAATTGAGTGAAGACCTCATGTTCAAGCTTACGCTGGCAGAAGTTGCCGTGCAGCGTGGCCAGTTGCAGGTCGCAGTGCCCGCATTTCTTGAAGTAGCCCGCGAAACCAAGGATCCGCGGGTTGCACGTCGTGCCGCGGAAGTCGCGTGGAACGCACGCTTCCTGCCTGCCGCGCTGGAGGCGGCAACGATATGGCTGCAGGCCGATCCGGAATCGACCCGCGCGCGCCAGACGGTGATCGCGTTGCTGGTCAACCAGTCGCGGCTCGATGAAGCGATTCCCCATCTCGAGAAATGGTTGAGCAGTCCCCCGGAGCAGGCGGGGCAGAAATTCCTGCAACTCTCGTCGCTGGTCGCCGGTTACCCGGACAAGCCGGCGCTGCTGCGGATGATGCGCTCGCTTGCGGTGCCTTATCCACAAGTGCCCGAAGCCAGTCTGGCCGTGGCGCAGGCGGCGTGGAATGCGGATGACCGGCAGGCCGCGCTTGAAGCCGCGCGCCAAGCGCTCAAACTCAAGCCGGACTGGGAACTCGCCGCGCTGTTCCAGGCGCAGGCGCTGCAGCGTGATTCGCTGGATGACGCCATCGGATTTCTCGGCGGTTTTGTCAAAGCCCATCCGGGGGCCCGGGACGCGCGGCTGAACTACGCACGGCTGCTGGTCACCGCGCGGCGTTATCCGGAGGCGCGCAAGCAGTTTGAACTACTGCTCGGCGAAGCGCCGAACAACGCCGAGATTGCGATGGCGGTGGCGACGCTGTCGATACAAGCCAAGGATTACGCGGCCGCCGACGCGCAGCTGCGGCGCGCGCTGGACCTCGGCCCCAAGGATCCCGACGCGGTCCGGCTGTATCTGGGACAGGTCAACGAGGAACTGAAACGTCCTGACGAGGCGCTGAAGTGGTATGCGAGCATTACGCACGGGCCACAGTACATCCCCGCACAAGCCCGCTATGCCGGCGTACTCGCGAAGCAGGGCAAGTTGCCGGAGGCGCGCCGGCACCTGCAGGGCGTGAGTGCCGGCGATGCGCAGCAGCGTACCCAACTGATCCTGGCGGAGGCCGGCCTGTTGCGCGAGACCGGCGCTTATCAGGAAGCATTTGATTTTCTGGGCCAGGCGGTGGCGCGCACGCCCGATGTGCCGGACCTGCTGTACGACTATGCGATGGCCGCGGAGAAGGTCGATCGCGTCGATGTGCTCGAAGCGAACCTGCGCCGCGTGATCGAACTGCAGCCGAAACATGCGCATGCCTACAATGCGCTGGGTTATACATTGGCAGATCGCAACCAGCGCCTGCCGGAGGCGCGCACGCTGATCGAGACCGCGCACAAGCTGGCACCCGCCGATCCGTTTATTCTCGACAGCCTGGGCTGGGTGCTGCACCGCCTGGGGCAGAATCAGGAAGCCGTGGGCTACCTGCAGCGTGCTTATGAGTTGCGGCCCGATGGCGAGATCGCCGCCCACCTGGGTGAAGTGCTGTGGGTACTCGAGCGGCAGGCCGACGCACAGAAGCTGTGGGCGGACGCGCTGCGCAGCCATCCCGGGAACGAAGTGCTGAAGAGCACCGTCAAGCGCCTCGCTCCCGCCATTCTGCAATCGGCACAATGAATTTCCGCGCCTGGCGCGCGCTGGCGACAGGCGCCGTCGCACTGTTATGCGCCGGTTGCGCGGCATTTACGGCAGGTGAACGCGCGCCATCGGCGGCGCCCTTCGACGTTCTCGGGCGGGTGCTGGCCAGCCATGACGGCCGCGCCTTCTCCGCCAATTTCCGCTGGCGCTACGCAGTCGCAGACAGCGAGGTCTGGCTGATGTCCCCTGTCGGGCAGACGCTGGCGCACATTGCTGCCGATGCCGGGGGTGCGACGCTCACGGCCGCCGACCGGCAGGAATACCGCGCGCTGTCGGTCGAGAGCCTGACGCGGCAGGCTCTGGGCTGGCCGCTGCCGCTGACTCAGTTGCAGCACTGGATTCATGGCCAGGCTGTACCGGGTGACGTGATCGCCGCCGTTGCCCGCGATGCGCACGGCAGGCTGTCGCTGCTGGAGCAGGACGGCTGGAGCATCCGTTATGCCTACCCCGATCCGCCGGATGGCAAGCAGCAGCCACGACGGCTGGATATGAAACAGGGTGCTCAGCGGATACTGATGGTCATCGATGAATGGCGCCCGCTGTCCCTGCCATGAGCGCGTCGGTGACGCGCGGGCTGGCCGGCTTTCCCGCGCCGGCAAAACTCAATCTGATGTTGCGCGTCGTCGGCCGGCGCGCCGATGGTTACCACCTGCTGCAGACGGTTTTCCGTTTCATTGATTACGGCGATACCGTGCGCTTGCGGGTGCGGCAGGACGGCATCATCGCACGCGTGCAGCCGCTGCCGGGGATCGCCGAAGCCGACGACCTGACGGTGCGCGCGGCGCGGGCGTTGCAGGCGGCGACCGGCACCTCGCTCGGGGCGGATATCGCCGTCGACAAGCGCCTGCCGACCGGCGGGGGCCTCGGCGGCGGCAGTTCGGATGCCGCGACCACCCTGTTGGCGTTGAACCACCTGTGGCAGACCGGGCTGGCGCGCAAGCGCTTGCAGGACCTGGCGCTGCCGCTGGGCGCCGATGTGCCGGTGTTCGTGTTTGGCCGGACGGCCTCAGCCAGCGGGGTGGGCGAGCTTTTGGCGCCGTTAGCGGTGCCGCCGGCCTGGTATTTGGTACTGATGCCGCCGGTAGCGGTGTCCACGGCCGGGATTTTTCAGCATCCGGAATTGAAACGGGATTCGGAACCGATTAAAATGCACGGCTTTTCAATCCCGGCAGGGAATGATCTGGAACCTCTAGTTTGCAGACTTTACCCGGAGGTTGCCAGGCATCTCGCCTGGCTCAAATCGGTCGGCGCAGCGCAGATGACGGGATCCGGTGCCTGCCTGTTTGCGGCATTTGCGGATGAGGCGGGTGCGCGCCAGGCGCTGGCGTCATGCCCGTCCGACATGCGTGGGTTTGTGGCGCGCGGGCTGGATATGCACCCGCTGTACGGGCTCGCGGATTGGCTGGACGAATAAGTAGCTGGCTGGTGCCGGATGCGGCATCGGGCGGTGGCAGGGCAAGGGTTCGGTTGGGGAGTCGCCAAGCTGGTTAAGGCACCGGATTTTGATTCCGGCATGCGAAGGTTCGAATCCTTCCTCCCCAGCCACTTCGGTTGTCGCAGTGGGCGTGACCCAGGGGGTGTGTGGTGGCGTTAGACAGGCTGATGGTGTTCACCGGCAACGCCAATCCGCGGCTCGCGGAGGCTGTCGTCAGCCATCTCGATATCCACATCGGTCGCGCCAAGGTCGGACGTTTCAGCGACGGCGAGGTGATGGTGGAGATCCTGGAGAATGTCCGCGGCAAGGACGTGTTCATTCTGCAGTCGATCTGTGCGCCGACCAACGACACGCTGATGGAGCTGCTGGTCATGGTCGATGCCCTGAAGCGGGCTTCGGCCGGACGCGTCACCGCGGCGATTCCGTACATGGGCTATGCACGGCAGGACCGGCGGCCGAACTCGGCGCGGGTGCCGATCACCGCCAAGGTGGTGGCCAACATGATGACCAGCGTCGGCGTCGACCGGGTGCTGACCATGGATCTGCACTCGGAGCAGATCCAGGGATTCTTCGACATCCCGGTGGACAATATTTATTCCGGGCCGATCATGCTCGGCGACATCTGGAAACACGATTACAAGCAGCTGGTCGTGGTATCGCCGGACGTCGGTGGTGTGGTGCGGGCGCGGGCGTTGGCGAAGCGGCTGGAGGCCGACCTGGCAATTATCGACAAGCGCCGGCCGCGGCCGAACGTGGCCACGGTCATGAATATCATCGGCGAAGTCACGGGACGGACCTGCGTGATCGTCGATGACATGGTGGATACCGCCAACACGCTGTGCGAAGCCGCCAGCGCGCTGAAGAAGCACGGCGCGGAGAAGGTGCTGGCCTATTGCACGCATGCAGTGCTGTCAGGATCGGCGGTGGAGCGTATCGCCGGATCGGCACTCGACGAGATCGTCGTCACCGACACCATTCCGCTGACGGAGTCGGCGCGCAAGTGCGCGAAGATCCGCGTGCTTACGGTATCCGGGCTGGTGGCGGAGACGATGCGCCGCATCAGCGCCGAAGATTCAGTGAGTTCGTTGTTCGTGGAATGAGTTTTTTGCGGAAGTCGGGGAGCATTTCGGCTTCTTTTTAACGCGGGAATCGTCTGGTCGCGGACTTCCCGCAATTACTGGAGAGTGAAATGAAAATCGAAGTTACTGCGTTTCCGCGCACGAAAGAGGGCAAGGGTGCGAGCCGCCGCCTGCGTGCGACCGGGCGCGTCCCCGGCGTCATTTATGGCGCCGGCAAGGATGCGCAAAGTGTGGAGTTCGATCACAAGGCGCTGCTGCGGCACCTGAAGCTCGAGGCCTTCCATTCGTCGATTCTGGACCTTACGCTGGACGGCGGGAAAGACCGCGTGCTGTTGCGCGACTTCCAGATGCATCCGTGGAAAGAGCAGGTCCAGCACGTTGATTTCCAGCGCGTCGATCCGAAAAAGAAAGTGCATATGGCGGTGCCGTTGCACTTCATGAACGCGGACATCGCCCCTGGCGTGAAGGTAGGCAAGGGCGTCGTGCAGCACATCATCAACGAACTTGAAATCCAGTGTCTGCCGGATGCGTTGCCGGAGTTCATCGAAGTCGACCTGAAGGATCTCGAACTCGGGCATTCCATCCACGTTGCTGACCTGACGCTGCCCGCGGGTGTCGAGCCGCTGTCCAAATTGAAGGCCGACAATCCCTCGGTCGTCACCGTGCAGGTGCCCAAGGTGGTGGCAGTCGAGGAAGAAGTGGCTGCGGCCCCGGTCACCGAGATCACGGCGCAGGCACCTGAGGCTGCGGCTGCCGCTGCCGCGGCAGCAGGCGGGGACAAGAAGGAAGCGGACAAGAAGCCTGCCGAGAAGAAACCCGCCGAGAAGAAATGATGTGAGGCCAGTCATGCGTTGCGCCGGCCGTCTGCGGCTGGCGCGAACGAGCGCCGCCCGCCAGTTTGGTTCTCGACTGGCGGGCGTTTCTTTTAAAAATGCAATAAAAACAATGAGTTAATGTATTATCCGGGTAGCGGTGCCGAACCGGAGATAAAGCGGACATCATGAAACTGGTCGTCGGATTGGGAAATCCGGGAAAAAAATACGCCGCCACGCGGCATAACGCGGGCTTCTGGTGGGTCGACGGCCTGGCGCGGTCAGCCGGGACAGCGTGCCGGCAGGAGGCGCGTTTTCATGGTGAGGTCGCGAAAATTCCCGGCGCCACCGGCGACGTCTGGCTGCTGAAACCGGCGACCTACATGAACGAGTCCGGCCGTGCCGTCGGTGCGCTCGCGGATTTTTTCAAGATCGCGCCGGCTGACATCCTGATCGTGCACGATGACCTCGATCTCGCGCCGGGCGTGATCAGGCTGAAGTTCGGCGGCAGCGCGTCCAGCAACGGGGTGCGCAGCGTAGTCGCCCGTCTGGGCTCCCGGGAATTCTGGCGTTTGCGCATCGGCATCGGCCATCCGCGTGCACTGGCGGCGAGCGAGCAGGAAGTCGTAGATTATGTGCTGCATGCGCCGCGCGCTGATGAGCAGCGGGCGATCGAGGACGCGATGGCGCGTGCACACGATGTCTGGCCGCTGATCGCCGCACATGACATGCAGGCGGCGATGCACCGCCTGCATACCAAAACAGCCGGAGACGAAACTTGAGCGGCTGTGCGTGTCACCGGTGCCATTCCCGGCTGTCGCTTCGTTGTACGGTTCACATTCAACTTAATACGGTTTACCAATCATGTCACTGAAATGCGGCATCGTCGGGCTGCCCAATGTCGGCAAGTCCACTCTTTTCAATGCGCTGACCAAGGCCGGTATCGCAGCCGAGAATTACCCGTTTTGCACCATCGAGCCGAATGTTGGCATCGTCGAAGTGCCGGATCCGCGACTCACCGCGCTGGCCGCCCTGCAGAAACCGGAGCGGGTACTGCCGGCTACGGTCGAGTTCGTGGATATCGCCGGCCTGGTGGCGGGCGCGTCCAAGGGTGAGGGCCTCGGCAACCAGTTCCTGGCCAACATCCGGGAGACTGATGCAATCGCGCACGTGGTGCGCTGCTTCGAGGATGACAACGTGGTGCACGTCGCCGGCAAGATTGATCCGCTGGACGACATCGAGATCATCAATACCGAACTCGCACTGGCCGACCTCACGGCTGTGGAACGTCATCTCGCGAAATCCGCCAAGCTGGCCCGGGCCGGCGGCGACAAGGAAGCGGCACGTCTGGTTGCCGTGCTCGAGAAATGCCAGGCAGCACTCAACGAGGCGCGTCCGGTGCGGTCCCTCGACCTGGACGACGGGGAACGCGCGGTGCTGAAGCCCCTGTGCCTGATCACCGCCAAGCCGACGATGTATGTCGCGAATGTGCGCGAAGGCGGCTTCGAAGGCAATCTGCACCTGGATGCCGTGGTCGCGCTGGCGGCGCGCGAGAAGGCTCCGGTCGTGGCGGTATGCGCCGCGATCGAAGCCGAGATCGGCGACATGAGCGACGAAGACAAGGCGGTGTTCCTCGAGGACATGGGCATGCACGAACCCGGCCTCAACCGGGTCATCAGCGCGGGCTACACCCTGCTCGGACTGCAAACCTACTTTACCGTCGGGCCGAAAGAGGTGCGGGCGTGGACCATCCACAAAGGTGATACGGCGCCGCAGGCGGCGGGGGCCATCCACACCGATTTCGAAAAGGGCTTCATCCGCGCCGAAGTGATCGCTTACGATGACTACATCGCCTGCAAGGGCGAGCAAGGCGCCAAGGAAGCCGGAAAAATGCGCCTGGAGGGCAAGGATTACATCGTCAAGGACGGGGATGTCATGCATTTCCGCTTCAACGTCTGAGTCGTTGTGCGGCGGCGCACCGGCATCGGGGTCCACATTGTCAATATCGGGCAGTTGCCGGCGGCGGCAGCCACTTTTTTAAGCAGCGGCCGGAGGCTATACTGCCAGACATCGGATGGCGGGTTAAGGAGGTGAGGAATGCGTAATCGATTTTTGGCGCAGACAATGCGCGTGCTGGGCGGCCTGGTCGCGGTGCTGGTCATCGGTGGGTGCGCAGGGATCGGCGGCGATCATCGTGCCGGCGTGGATGTCGATGGCATGCTCAACGCCATTTCCCAGGATGACGCATCCCATGTTCAGGCCGCGGTGAACCGTGGTGCCATCACGGTCAATCAAAAGCTGCCGGCGCCGGGCTATTCCGCCGGGGCGCCGCTGATTGCGCTGGCGGCGCGGGATGGTTCGCTGCAAGTGCTGCGTTACCTGATCGCTGCCGGTGCAGACCTCAATGCACGCACTCCGGTCAATGAAACCCCGCTGATGCTGGCGGCGTATTTCGGCGACGATGGCAGCAACTCGTCGGACCGGCACGACGCGGCCATGCGCCTGCTGGTGGAAGCGGGTGCGAGCCTCGAGAACGTCCAGCACAACTACACCGCGCTCGCTTACGCCGCGTACCAAAACCGGCAGCGTGCGCTGCGTTATCTGCTCGAGCGCGGCGCGCGGGTCGATGCCGACGCCAGTGGGCGCACGGTGTATGTCAATACCCCGCTGATGATGGCGGCGATCCAGGGCCACCGCGACGCAGTGCGCATGCTGCTGCGTGCCGGGGCCGACCCGCTGATTCGTGTGCACGGCGGCAATACCGCCCGCGAGTTTGCGCTGAAGTATCGCCATTCGCATGTCGAGCCGCTGCTCGCCTGCGCCGAGGCGGTGCCGCCGGGCATGCGCTACGCGCAGCGCTGCGAAGGCCCCAGCGTCGCAACTTCGCAATAGAAAGTGCCAGGCGGCTCAGGCCGCCTGCGGTTTCAGGCTGATGAGCAGCACGCCGGCGAGTACCAGCGTCGCGCCGGCCAGCTGGGTCAGCGTCACGGCCTCTCCCAGAAATGCCCAGGCAAAGGCCAGCGTCGCCAGCGGGCCGATGCAGCCGACCAGCGATACCTGGTTGGCGCCGATGCGTTTCAGGCCCTCGGCCATCAGCCACAGCGGCAGTACCGTGGCGAATACCGCGAGCACGGCCACCAGCGCATAGACTTCGCCCGCAACGACCAGTGCATGCACCGGCCGCAGCGCCAGGAAATGGGCGATGACGAAGCCGGTGGCTATCAGCGAGGCGTAAGCGGAGAAGCGCATCGAGCCGAATTTGTGCACCAGCCGGCTGCCGGCCACCAGGTAAGTGGCGTAGGTGACGGCACTGCCGAACACCAGCGCCGCGCCCCAGACAGTGACTCCGGGATCGTCGCCCAACCGAGTCTCTGCGCTGAACACCAGTGCGATGCCCGCGTACGACAATCCCAGCGATACGAGTTGCGGTGCGCGCAGCGGCTGTTTCAGGAACATCGCGGACATCAACAGTACCAGTGTCGGGTACAGGTAGAGGATCAGCCGGCCGAATCCCGCCGAGATATGCTGCAAGCCGGCGAGGTCGAGCAAGCTGCCGAGGTAATAGCCGAGGAAGCCGAGCGCGGTGATACCGGCGATCTCGCGGCCGGTAAAGGCAACCGCCGGGCGCCCCGCCCACCACGCCATCAGCGCGAACAGCGGTGCCGCAAACAACATGCGCAGCGCGAGCAGGGTCGTGGTGTCGACGCCGTATTGATAGACTGCCTTGACCAGCACCGGTTTGGCGGAAAACGCGATGGAGCCCGCCAGCGCACAGGCGATGCCGATGTAGGCGCCGCGCGGGCTCTGGAGCCGCAGCGACACTAGCGGCGGCGCCCGCCGCCCAGTATCGAGCCCAGCACGCCGCGGATGATCTCGCGCCCGACCTGCGATCCGATCGCGCGCGCCGCACTCTTGGCCGCCATCTCGACGACGCCGTCGCGGCGCCCGCCGCGCGGGCCGGTGGAGCCGCCGAGCAGGTCGCCCAGCGCGCCGAACATGCCGCCGGTGCCTCCTTGCGTCTCCGCGGCAGGCTGGGCGGCCACCTGTTCCTGCACGCGTTGCGCCAGCTTCTCGTGCGCCGATTCCCGGTCGACGACCTTGTCGTAAACCCCGGCGAGCAGGGATGCCTTGATGATCGCCGCGCGTTCCTCGGGGGTCACCGCGCCGAGGCGGCTCCCGGGCGGCAGTACCAGTGCACGCTCGACGACGGCTGGCCTGCCCTTTTCGTCGAGGAATGACACCAGCGCCTCGCCGACGCCGAGTTCGGTGATTGCCGCCTCGACATCGAGCTTGGGGTTGGCGCGCAGCGTCGTTGCCGCGCTTTTGACGGCTTTCTGGTCGCGCGGCGTGAATGCGCGCAGCGCGTGCTGCACGCGGTTGCCGAGCTGGCCGAGCACGGTTTCCGGGATGTCGAGCGGGTTCTGGGTGACGAAAAACACGCCGACGCCCTTGGAGCGGATCAGCCGCACCACCTGCTCGATTTTTTCGAGCAGCGCCGGCGGCGCGTCGCTGAACAGCAGGTGGGCCTCATCGAAGAAGAACACCAGCTTGGGCTTTTCGGGATCGCCGACCTCGGGCAATTGCTCGAACAATTCCGACAGCATCCACAGCAGGAAAGTGCCGTACAGCTTCGGTGAATTCATCAGCTTGTCGGCCGCGAGGATGTTGATAATGCCGCGCCCCTTGGCGTCGGTCTGCATCAGGTCCTCGATGTTGAGCGCGGGTTCGGCGAAGAACTTGTCGCCGCCCTGCTGCTCGATTTCGAGCAGTCCGCGCTGGATGGCACCGATCGACGCTGCCGAGACGTTGCCGTACTGCGTGGTGAACTGTTTGGCGTTGTCGCCGACGAACTGCAGCATGGCACGCAGATCCTTCAGATCCAGCAGCAGCAGCCCGTTGTCGTCGGCAATCTTGAACACCAGCGTCAGCACGCCCTGCTGGGTGTCGTTGAGGTTGAGCAGCCGCGCCAGCAGCAGCGGCCCCATCTCGGAGATCGTTGCGCGAACCGGGTGGCCCTGGGTACCGAAGGCATCCCAGAACACCACCGGGGCCGCCTCATAGACGAAATCGGTGACGCCAAGTTGCTTGATGCGTTCCGCGATTTTCGGCCTGGGCTCGCCTTTTTGCGACAAACCGGCGAGATCGCCTTTGACGTCGGCCATGAACACCGGCACGCCGATTTTCGAGAAACCCTCGGCAATCCGTTGCAGAGTCACGGTCTTGCCGGTGCCGGTGGCGCCAGCAATCAGCCCGTGGCGGTTGGCGAGGCCCGGAAGCAGGTACAGGTCGTGGCCAGATTTGGCGACCAGTAGCGGTGTAACCATGGCGGGGTTCCTGATTTTCGCTATGATAAAATTCGAGTAATTCTAACGGGTTATCAGAAATTCATGGCCGGACATTCAAAATGGGCGAACATCCAGCACCGCAAGGGCCGGCAGGACGCCAAGCGCGGCAAGATCTTCACCCGTCTGATCAAGGAAATCACCGTCGCTGCGCGCATGGGCGGGGGTGATCCCGGCAGTAACCCGCGGCTGCGGCTGGCGATGGACAAGGCCTACGACAACAACATGCCCAAGGACAACGTCGAGCGCGCCATCAAGCGCGGTACCGGCGACCTTGAGGGCGTGAACTACGAGGAAATCCGCTACGAGGGTTACGGCATCGGCGGCGCCGCGGTAATGGTCGACTGCATGACCGACAACCGCACCCGCACCGTGGCCGACGTGCGCCATGCCTTCACCAAATATGGCGGCAATCTCGGCACCGACGGTTCGGTGGCCTTCCTGTTCAGGCATTGCGGGCAGCTGGTGTTTGCGCCCGGCACTGACGAGGGCAAGCTGATGGACGCGGCGATCGAGGCGGGCGCCGAAGACGTGGAGACGCAGGAAGACGGCAGCATCGAAGTCATTACCGGCCCCGCTGAATTCTCCAACGTGCGTGCGGCACTCGGCAAAGCCGGATTCAGGCCGGAGCTGGCGGAAGTGACGATGAAGCCGACTACGGAAAACGCGCTGACCGGCGACGATGCCGTGCGCATGCAGAAACTCCTGGACGCGCTTGAAGCCGTCGACGACGTGCAGGAGGTGTATACCACCGCCGTCCTCGACGAGACCGCTTGAGCGCGGCAAACACGCTCCGTATCCTAGGGATCGATCCCGGGCTGCGTGTTACCGGTTTCGGGATCATCGAACAGACCGGCCCGCATCTGGTGTATGTCGCCAGCGGCTGCA